>JANXOV010000088.1 GCA_025357635.1 Pseudomonadota bacterium | reverse complement strand
CGCGAGCTGTTGATTGCTGCGGCCGATGGCGATGCGCGCCGCCTGTTGAACCTTCTGGAGACCGCCGCCGACTTCGGGGCCGAGCAGCGACGGCTGGACCTTGCGACCGTCCGCTCGGTCATCGGCAGCACCTACGTGCGCTTCGACAAGGGTGGTGAAAATTTCTACGATCAGATTTCAGCGCTGCATAAATCGGTGCGCGGCAATGATCCGGATGCCGCGCTTTACTGGCTGTGCCGGATGCTGGCCGGGGGCTGCGATCCGCTGTACGTGGCGCGCCGCGTGCTGCGTACGGCCAGCGAGGACATCGGCAATGCCGATCCGCGTGCCTTGACGATGGCGCTGGAGGCATGCGCGGTCTACGAGCGGCTCGGCAGCCCGGAGGGCGAATTGGCGATTGCACAAGCGGTGGTGTTCCTTGCCTGTGCGGCCAAGAGCAACGCGGTGTACACAGCCTACAAGGCCGCGGTCAAGGATGCCGAAACCCTCGGTTCCCTGGAAGTGCCCCTGCATCTGCGCAATGCGCCCACCAAGCTGATGAAGGACATCGGCTATGGCAAGGATTACCGCTATGCGCATGACGAACCCGATGCGCACGCCGCGGGTGAGCGCTATTTTCCGGATGCCATGCCCGATGTGCGCTATTACATGCCGGCGCCGCGCGGCCTGGAAATAAAAATAGGCGAGGCGCTGGAGCAACGGCGCGCTCGCGACCGCGAAGCGCGACAGCGCAAACGCACATGAGGCTCGCGGCCCATTGCAGATCGCGCGGTGCCGCGACCGGTTTGCATTGCAGCGGCGCCTTTGGGAGCATGCGCGGGCGGAAAGTTCAAGGCAGAGGGTAGTCGTGCTTGATCCAAAGTGTTTACGCGGTGACCTGCTGGCGACGGCGGCCAATCTGGCGCGGCGCGGCTTCGTGCTGGATGTCGCCTACGTGGAAAAGATCGAAGAGCGGCGCAAGCAGCTGCAGATCGAGGCCGACCGGCTGCGGGCGCAGCGCAACGCCGGGGCCAAGGCGGTGGGCAATGCGAAATCCAAGGGCGAGGACGTCGCGCCACTCCTGGCGCAGGCCCAGGAGTGGGGTGCCCAGCTGGCGCAGGCGGAAGGCGCGCTCGAGGCGCTGCAGAACGAGCTGACGCAGCTGCAGATGGGCGTGCCGAATCTGCTGCATGAGTCGGTGCCCGACGGCCGCGATGAGCACTCGAACCTCGAGGTGCGCCGCTGGGGGGCGCCGCGGCAGTTCGAGTTTGAGCCCAAAGATCATGTGGCCGTCGGCGAGCCGCTGGGCATGGATTTTGAAAGCGCCGGCAAAATTTCCGGCGCGCGCTTCGTGGTGATGGGCGGCGCGCTGGCCCGGCTTCACCGCGCCCTGATCCAGTTCATGCTGGACACCCACACGCGCGATCACGGCTACAAGGAAATGTACGTGCCGTACCTGGTGACGGAACAAACGCTCACCGGCACCGGACAGCTGCCCAAATTCAAGCAGGACTTGTTCAGCATCGAAGGCGAGCACCCGCTGTATCTGATCCCGACCGCGGAAGTGCCGGTGACGAACCTCGTGCGCGATCAGATTCTGGCGCCCGAATCCCTGCCCCTGAAGTTCACGGCGCATACGCCGTGTTTTCGCTCCGAAGCCGGCGCGCACGGCAAAGACACGCGCGGCATGATCCGCCAGCATCAGTTCGAAAAAGTCGAACTGGTGCACATCGTCCGGCCCGACAGTTCGTATGCCGCGCTGGAGGAACTGACCGCACATGCCGAAGCGATTCTCAAGGCCTTGCAGCTGCCGTACCGGGTGCTGGCGCTGTGCGCCGGCGATGTGGGGTTTGGCAGCGCCAAGACCTATGACCTGGAAGTGTGGCTGCCCAGTCAACGCAAGTACCGCGAGATTTCCTCCTGCAGCAATTGCGAGTCGTTCCAGGCGCGGCGCATGCAGGCGCGCTGGCGCAACCCGGCCACCGGCAAGCCCGAGTTGGTGCATACGCTCAACGGCTCCGGCGTGGCGATCGGGCGGGCGCTGGTGGCGATTCTGGAGAATTATCAGCAGGCCGACGGCGGCGTCAGCGTGCCCGAGGTGTTGCTGCCCTATATGGGCGGAGTCACCCGCTTGACGGCAGGTTGAGGCTCGCAAGCCTCAACCTGCCGGCCGGGGCGATCAATTGCGGCTGGACAGCAGGCGCAGTACGTACCAGAACATCAAGGCGATGGAGGCGAACAATTCCATCGCGGCCGATACGTAGCGGTCTTCCGGATAGTGGTGAATGATGTTGGAGGTGTCGTACAGCACGGCAGCGCCGGCGAAACCGATCATCAGCACCGAAAACCAGGTGCCCAGCGCCAACCCGAACACGACGCCGGCGACGATGGCCACCAGCGCCAGCACACCGCCCCACATCAGCAGCGCCCGCAGGAAGGAGAAGTCCTTGCGCGTGCGGTGCGCAACGAACATGAGGCCGCCCGCGCCGAGGACGGTGACCAGCACGGCGCTGTCAATGGTGCCCGGCGCCTTCGTGTCCGCGAGGTACAGCAGCGGCACGAATATGATGGCCTCAGCCACCACGTAGGCGGCGAGCGCGAAGTACTGCATGCCCAGCGAGGTGCTGGTGCGCGCGGTGCGGGTCGCCAGCCAGCCGGTGAGCATGAAGGCACCAAGGATCAATATCCAATTGAAGCTGAACATCCAGCGCGCCAGCGCCCCGGCAAGACCGGATTCGAACAACGCCAATTCCACTAACACGAACCCCAGAATGGCGCCCACCACATGGGTGTAGGTGCGCGTTATGAAGGCGGCGCGTGAGTCGGCGCCAATGCCGGGAAGACTGAAATTGCTGTCGGGTACATTTTCCATCGCATCGCTCCGTCCTGGATGAGGAGCGCATTTTATCACCCTGGCCATGCAATAATCGCGTGCCGGAAAACTGGGGAAGCGTGGCCGAGCGGTTGAAGGCACTAGTCTTGAAAACTAGCAACGGGGCGACTCGTTCGTGAGTTCGAATCTCACCGCTTCCACCAATAAAAACAAGTACTTGAAGTGTTTAATTAAAGTAATTTATTTATATTGGGCTGGGCGCAGTTTGCACCGCAGGCGCCGGTTTTGACTGGGAGTTCCGTGACCATGCACATCAGCGTACGCGCCGCGATGCCGGCGGACTTGCAGGCCCTGCAGTCCTTTCAACAGGGAATCATCGCGGCCGAGCGGCCCTTCGATCCCACCTTGCGCGCCGGCATCATTCACTACTATGACCTGGCGCGCTTGCTGGCTGACGAAGGCGTGAAATTGGTCATCGCAGAATCCGGATCTGAACCGGTGGGCTGCGGATTCGCGCGGATCGAGGCTGCCAAGGACTACCTGACGCATCGCGAGCACGCCTATCTGGGGTTGATGTACGTGGATCCGCGTTTTCGGGGTCAGGGCATCAATCAACGAATCCTCGAGCATTTGCAGCGCTGGTGCCGGTTCAAGGGCGTCACGGAACTGCGATTGGATGTCTATGCGGGCAATTCGTCGGCAATCCGGGCTTACGAAAAGGCGGGGTTTTCAAGCCACTTGCTCAAGATGCGAATGGCGCTGCCTGATGAAGCCGAATCGGCCATCGCGGGGACAGCCCGAGTTTAACAATTTTCCGGTATTACTGCTTGGCAAAGCGCTTTTACCGCTCAATATGAGTTCAAATCGCGCATTTTTTTCGACACCCGGCGCAAGGCCTGTCAAACTCTGCGCCCGGTAGCATGCTTGCGTTGAGCGAGAGAATCACGCGATCGCCAGATGATCGCGTAGGGGCGCTGCTTTTTTTATGAATGGCCGACCCTGGCCCCACAACTTTTGCAATGGAAATTTAGATTATGCCCCGCACAACGCCCCTTTCCGATATTCGCAATATCGGCATCATCGCCCATGTCGACGCCGGTAAGACGACCACGACAGAGCGCATCCTGTACTACACGGGGCGCAAGCACACGATCATCGACATTCACGATACCAAGGATCTGAAGACCTCGACGACGACCGACTATCTGGAGCAGGAACAGAAGCGCGGCATCACCATCCAAAGCGCCGCGGTGTCCACGTTCTGGCGCGGCAAGAAGATCAACGTCATCGACACGCCGGGTCACGTCGATTTCACCATCGAAGTGAATCGCAGCTTGCGGGTGCTCGACGGCGCGGTGGTCGTGTTCGATGGCGTCGCGGGCGTTGAGCCCCAGTCCGAAACGAATTGGCGGCTTGCCGACAATTACGGCGTGCCGCGCATGTGCTACGTCAACAAGATGGACCGCAGCGGCGCCAACTTCTTTCGCTGCGTCGACATGATCGCGAAGCGCCTGGGTGCGCGGCCGCTGCCCGTGCAACTGCCCATCGGCACGGAGGATAACTTCAAGGGCATGATCGATCTGGTGGAGATGAAGGCGCTGGTCTGGGAGTCCGACGACAAGGACGCGCAATGGCAGAGCCTGGATATCACGCCCGATATCATCGATAAATTGCACATCACGACTCCCTCGGACCGCAAGATTCTGGAAAGCATCGATCAGTATCGGACCGAATTGGTCGACACCTGTCTGGAGCAGGACGATGCGGCCATGGAAGCATATCTCACCGACGGCACCGTGCCCTCGGGGGACATCCTGCGCAAGTGTTTGCGCAAGGGCACGCTGAACTCCGCGTTCACCCCCGTGCTGTGTGGCTCCTCCTACAAGAACAAGGGCGTGCAGCAGGTGCTTGACGCCGTGGTCGACTACCTGCCGGCACCCACCGACGTCGAATCCATCAAGACGGTGGATGCCGATGGCGAGCCGATCGGCGAGCGCAAGTGTTCGGACGACGAGCCCTTCTCGGCGCTGGCATTCAAGGTCATCAACGACGTGTACGGTGCGCTGACCTTCATCCGCGTGTATTCCGGCGTGCTTACCAAGGGCGCCTCGGTGCAGAACTCCACGCGCGGCAAGCGTGAAAAGATCGGCCGCATGGTCGAGATGTTCGCCAAGGAAGCAAACCCGGTGGAAGAGGCGCGCGCCGGCGATATCATCGCGCTGGTCTCCCTCGCCGACACCGAAACCGGCGATACCCTGTGCGATGATGCGAATCCGGTGGTACTGGAGCGCATGCGTTTCCCGGACCCGGTGATCAGCGTCTCGGTGACCGCCAAGAATAAGGCTGAACAGGAAAAATTCAACAACGCGCTGGGCAAGATGGTGCGCGCCGATCCGTCGCTGCATCTGGAAACCGACCGTGAAACGAGCCAGACCATACTGCGCGGAATGGGCGAGTTGCATCTGGAAGTGACGTTGGATCGCATGCGCACGGAATTCGGGGTCGAGGGCAACATGGGTGAGCCGCAGGTGGCCTATCGGGAAGCGTTCACCAAGAAGCTCACGCATCAGTACATCCACAAAAAGCAGACCGGCGGTTCGGGCCAGTTCGCCGAGGTGTGGATCGTATTCGAGCCGCTGGAGCGCAGCGCCGGTTTCGAGTTTGTCGACAAGACCGTCGGCGGATCGGTGCCGCGCGAGTTCGTGCCCGCCGTGGAAAAGGGCCTGAAGATGCAGAAGGAAGACGGCGTGCTTGCCGGCTATCCGACCGTGGATTTCCGCGCAACACTCATCGACGGTTCATACCACGATGTCGACTCCAACGCGCTGACCTTCGAAATCGCGGCCAAGGCCTGCTTCCGCGAAGCGGTTCGCAAGGCCGGCCCCATTCTGCTCGAGCCGGTGATGAAGGTGGAGACGGTCACGCCAGGAGACTATCTCGGCGATGTCATCGGCGACATCAACCGCCGCCGCGGCGCGATTCAGGATCAGTTGGAGCGGGGCACCAACATCGCTGTGGTGGCCAATGTGCCGCTGTCGGAAATGTTCGGCTACATCGGCCAGCTGCGCGGCATGACCAGCGGCCGCGCCTCGTACACCATGGAGTTCTCGCACTACGAACCGGTGCCGCGCAACGTGGCGGACGAAGTCATTGCCGAAAAGGGCAAAGCGACCGCTCAGGCGTCCTGATCGTTGCAGGAGAGCCGGCCGCGTGCGGCCTGTAGATGAGCGGATTTCTGCTGCAGTTGCTGGCGATGCTGGGCGTCATTCTCGTCGCCGCGGAGCTTTTTACCAATGCGCTGGAGCACCTGGGGGAAAGGCTCAACATTTCCGAGGGCGTCACCGGTTCCCTGTTCGCCGCCGTCGGCACCGCGCTTCCGGAAACCCTGGTGCCGATCCTGGCGATTTTCGCAGGCACTGACAATGTCGGTGTGAATGAGGAGATCGGCGTCGGCTCCATTCTGGGCGCGCCGTTGATGCTGTCGACGCTTTCAACCTGCCTGATGGCGGGTGCGGTGCTGTCGACGCGCGGCCTCAAAGGGCTGGTGCGGCCCGAGCGCGCCGGACTGAAGCGCGACCTTAATTTCTTCATGTTTGCGTTTGCGCTGGCGGCCACCGCCATGTTCGTACCCCAGAGCATGCTCGGCGTGCGCGTCGCGTTGAGCGTTGCGCTGGTGCTGACCTACGCTGTCTATATCTTCCTGACCATGCGGGCCTCCGTGCAATTGGTGCAGGATGGCCATGGCACGTCGGCTCAGAGCAGAATGTTTCTGAGCCGTCTCGGCGTGCCGACGACCTTCCTCACCATCCTGGTGCAATTGAGCATCGGATTGGCGCTGCTGGTGTTCGGCGCGAAGGGATTCATCGCAGGTGTTGAGGGCCTGTCGCACCTGTTGCACATCTCCGCGCTGCTGCTGTCCTTGCTGATCATTCCGATTGCGACCGAGCTGCCGGAAAAGGTCAACAGCATCCTCTGGATCCGCCGTGGCAAGGACACGCTGGCGTTCGGCAACATCACCGGTGCCATGGTGTTTCAGGGAACGCTGCTGCCGGCGCTGGGCATCCTGCTCACTCCCTGGCAGCCGCGCATCGAAGTGCTGAGCGGTGTTCTGGTCACCTTGCTGGCGGCCACCTGGGTGCGGCTGAATGTGCGCTCGAACGGGGTGCGGGTGTGGGCGCTGCTGGTCAACGGTTTGCTCTACGCAGCCTACCTGGCGATCACCTTGAGCCGATGAGATGCACGAGCAGCGCGAGGGCCACACCGGCGGCGCCAAGCGAGGCGACCAGGACGGCTGCCGCTGCGCAGTCCTTGACGATCCTGATGCTCGGGTGAAGCTGCGGATGCAGGTGATCCGCCAAGTGCTCCACGGCCGTGTTGAACAGTTCCGCTGCGATCACCCCCGCGCTGGCGATGGCGACGAGGGCCCACCAGACCGGCGCCGGGCGGAACACGGCCAGCACCATGAAGATCCCGATCAGCGCGAGGAACTGGAAACGAAGGCTGTGTTCGGCCCGCAAAGCGGCGAGAATTCCGGCTGCCGCAAAGCGCAGCCGCGTCAGGAACGGTTGATTCTTCAGTGAACGCATGTCGAATCGTATAAGGTCTTGCGCGCGGCCCCCTCTGGGCCGCCATTGGTTCAACACGGTACGGGACAACGATGCGTAAATCCATAGGTTTGCTGTGTGTGTCGCTGCTAGGCACGCTGGGATTGGCGCGGCCGTGTGCAGCAGAGCAATTCGACGCAGGCACGGCGTTCAAAGACGTGAAATTGTATTTCACCGCGCCCGTCCGCTGGGACGCACGCGATTGGATGTATTTCGGCGGCACCCTGCTCGCCATCGGCGCCTCCCATGCGCTTGATGACAATGTCCGCACACATTTCGCCATCGGCGAGCGGGCCGTTTTGGATGGCAAAGATCCCCACAGCACCCGCGATGCCTTGCCTGCCTCCGCGCTGGTGGCTGGCACATTCGCTTACGCGGTGTTGATCGACGATGAGGCGGGACGCGTGGAATCCTATTCGATGCTAGAAGCGGCGGGTTTGAGCTCGGTGACCACCATGGCGTTGAAGTACGTGGCGGGGCGCGAGCGGCCAAACGAAACCACCGATGAAAATGCCTGGCGCAACAGCGGCAGTTCGTTTCCCTCGCTGCATGCGAGCGCAGCATTCGCCATCGGTACGGTGTTCGCGGAGTCCGGCGGCGATGAGTATCGCTGGCTGCGCCGTTTCATCGGCTACGGCGTTGCCGGCGCGACCGCTTACATTCGCGTGCACGACAACGTGCACTGGCTCTCGGACACCGTGGCCGGCGCCGCCATCGGCATCGCCACGGCGCACTTCGTTCTGAACCGGCGCGAGGCACGCGCTGGCGGTGCCGGTGAAGTGTCGGTGGCGCCCATGCAGGGCGGCGGAGTCATGGTGAGCTACCGCGTGGCGCTGCGCTGAGGGCGGCACGATTGCGGAGCGCTTGGGTTTGCTGCAACCCTCAGCGCTTGAATCGGCGGCGGGCCCGCGCTAGATCCTGAGGCGTGTCGATGTCGGCTCCCGCGCCGGGCAAGTCCAGCAGAATGACTTGTCCGGACGGCAATGCCGCCATCCAGTCGCGCAGCCCGCTGTCGCCGTGCAATGCGTCGGCGGCATGAAACAGATGCCTGGGCAACAGCACCGGGATGACGCCGCGGTCTCCCAACCGTCGGGCGAACACTTTGCGGCGCTGACCGCGCCACCGCCGCAGCAGGCCGGCCAGCGATGTCAGGCGAAGTTCCGCGAGATCCACCGGCAGCAGCAGCACTCCCGGCGCGTACACCGAGCGCTTGAGCGCCAGCCGCACGGCACTGGACATGCCCCGGTGGCGATCGCGATTGTCGATGCAGACCATGCCGAGGCAAAGCGCGGCACGGCGGGTGGCCGATCGCGGCGGGACGACGATGACCAGCGGCTGCCGGCTCAGCGGGGCGAGTTTGCGCGAAAGACGGGCCAGCATCGACATGCCGTGAATCCGCACCAACGCCTTGGGCCGGCCGAGGCGACTCGAAAAGCCAGAGGCCAGGATGATGATCCGGGGTTCGCGCGTCGACATTGAATTCATTGGTATGATAGGCCCATGAAAAAAGAGTATGCCACGCTGCGCCGCCAGCCCTTTCTCACCCCGATCTGGCTGGCGGCGCTGGCCGCAGTGGTGGTGGTCAGCTTTACCGTGTGGCTATGGGGCACCGCCACCTCCACCACGGTGGTGCTGGTGCGCCATGCTGAAAAGCAATTGAATGCCGGTGAAGACCCCAGCTTGACCGCGGCGGGCGAGGCAAGGGCTGCGCTGCTGGCGCGCATGTTCGGCGACCGCGGCGGCCTCGGCCGCCTGGATGCGATTTACGTTTCACCCACCCGGCGCAGCAATGAGACGGCCGCGCCGTTGGCGGCGCGCTTGAAAATCGCGGTTACCGTGGGTCCCGAGGATGAGCCGAAGAAGCTCGCCCGCCGGGTCTTGCGCGAGCATCAAGGAGGCCGTGTGCTGATCGTCGGGCACAGCAATACCGTTCCGGCCATGGTCGAGGCGCTGAGTGGAACAGGGCCGGCCGCTCCCATCGAAGACGAAGAGTACGGCACGATGTATATCGTCACCGTGCCGCGGGTTGGGCATGCCAGCGTGCTGCGTTTGAATTACTGAATTTAAGGCTGGCGCTGCGACGGTTCGCGCAGCAGGATCGCCTGCTTGACGAACTCCGTATGCTTGCTGATCAAGAAATCGGCCAATATCGCCCCGCGGATGCGCCTGCCTCCGTCGATGAGGTAGGTCGCACGGCGCACGCCAAAACCCAGAGGGCCGTCCACCTGGTACATCTTGATCACTGATTTGTCGACGTCTGACAATAGCGTGAACGGCAAGTTGTATTTTTCGCGGAATTTCGCGTGGGTTTCCGGCGGCTGCGGGCTGATGCCGATGACTCGCAACCCCGCCCGCTGCAGTTCGCCGTGCAGGTCGCGGAACTGGCAGGCCTCCTTCGTGCACCCCGGGGTAAAGTCGGCGGGGTAGAAGTACAGCACCAGCGTGGATTCCCCCAAGAACGAGGTCAAAGACCGGTCCTGGCCGGTGTGATCGGGCAGGGTGCATTCCGGTGCGCGGTCGCCGATCTGGAGCACTGCTGATTCCTTGCTTTGCGCTACGCTGTGTAGGCCTACAGGGTAATGCAGGTTGGCCCCCGTTCAAAGCTCGGCAATGCACGCCGGCTCATGTAAAATGCGGGCGCCGTTGGGGAAGTAGCTCAGCTGGGAGAGCGTCGCGTTCGCAATGCGAAGGTCGGGAGTTCGATCCTCCTCTTCTCCACCA
>JANXOV010000073.1 GCA_025357635.1 Pseudomonadota bacterium | reverse complement strand
ATAGAGTATCGGCCTCCGAAGCCGAGGGTCACTGGTTCGAATCCAGTCGGGCGCGCCATTTTCTAAGTTCTTGAAGGGTCCGTTACAAACTCCGCACTAGGCACCCCGTCCGCGCCGTAGACGGGCTCCATGAGGTCGACGCGGTATTTGCGCGTATCCGCCCCGAGGATCGTGAACGCCGACAGATAACCCAGCATCCCCAGATAGGCCGGTCCGCGCAGATGCGCCGCCAGATCCTGCGCCGAGTCCCATTCTTCGAACACGTGGATGCGCTTGGGATCGTGCGGGTCCAGAGTCCAGGCATAGTGGCGGCAGCCTTTTTCCGCAAGCGCAGCGTCAATCCACGAGCTTGCGCCCCGCAGCGCGGCGTCCCGGCTCTCTGCCGGCAGATCCACTTCACCTGCCACCACGACTTTCATTGCTGATTCCCCTTCATGCGTTTGCCCAGGATCAAATCTTGCGTTCCTGCAGAATATTTCCGCCATCCACCACCAGCACCGCGCCGTTGATGTAGCTGGCGCCGGCGGAGGCGAGAAACGCCACCGCGGTGGCGACTTCATCGGGCCGGCCGGCGCGTCCTGGCGGCGTGTTGAGCGCCGCCGCCCGTTCTTCGGGGGTGGATGCGCCGGTGTGTATCCAACCGGGCGCAATCGCGTTGACCGTGACACCGGCGCGCGCCACCTCCAGTGCCAGGGCATGCGTCATGCCAATCATGCCGGCCTTGGCCGCAGAATAGACAGCCTCGCCGGGATTGGAAACGTAGGGGCCGGTGACCGAGGCCATGTTCACGATCCGGCCATATTTCCGCGCCAGCATCGCGGGCAAGAACGCACGCGTGACACGAAACGCGGTGTTCAGGCTCAGTTCGATGCCGCGCTGCCATTGCGCTTCCGACAAGGAGGCAAACGGGGTCTGCTGAGCCGGCTCGTTCAGCGTACCCATGCCTGCATTGTTGACCAGCACGTCGACCGGCCCGACGGCATTGCGCAGGCGATCGACCTGCGCCGGCACGGTCAAATCCGCGATGTGTCCGGCGGCATCCAACCCCAGCGCGCGCAGTTCCGCTGCTCGCTCCAGGATGCGCGGAGTCGTGGAGGCGATGGCAACGCGCATCCCGGATTGCGCAAGCAGCCGCGCACAGGCGAAGCCGATGCCGTCGGCGGCGCCGGCGCCGGTGATCAGCGCCACGCGCGCGGACGTGTGCGCGCCGGGCGGATCGAGCGAGTGTTGCGGCATGCGGTGCGGGCTCAGTAACCGGCCGTGATGCCGAAATCGATGGACAACGTTGCGCCGGTGATCGGTGCAGCTTCCGGCTCACACAAATACTGCACCAGCCGCGCGATTTCTTCGGGGCGAATGAAGCGCGCGTCGTCACCTTGCGGATAATGCGCCAGCAGACGCCGTTTATAACCCTCGGGATCGCCGTTGCCGTAGCGCGAGGCCTGAAACTCGATCATCGGCGTTGCCACATCGCCCGGGCAGATCACGTTGACGCGCACTCCCAGCGGCGCCAGTTCCAGCGCAAGCGCCTTGCTCAGCAGCACCAGTCCGCCCTTGGAGGCACAGTAGACGGCGGCGCCGCTGTTGCCAACGAGCCCGGCGTCCGAGGCAATGTTGATGATGTGGCCCTTGCGTTCGGTGAGCGGCGCGATCGCGGCGCGGATCAGAAAGAACGCACCCTTCAGATTGATGTCCAGCACCTGATCCCATTGTTCCGGCGTGACCTCCCGCGACGGCCCCTCCAGCCAGACGCCCGCGGCGTTGATCAGAACATCCAATCCGCCGCCCCATGCCGCGACGGCATCGACCGCCGCATTGCATAGGCGCGTGTCGCGCAGATCCATCGCAAAGCCGCGCGCATTCCCGCCTTGCGCGTGAACAGCCGCGACGGCATCATCCAGCGCACTGCCGGGAAGATCGGCCAGCGCGACCTGATCGCCGCCGGCGCCCATTCGCACAGCGATCGCGCGTCCCATGCCGCCGGCTCCGCCGGCAATCAAAACAGTTCGAGGCCGCATCGCTGTGCCCGCCGACTTCGTGGATTTCCGTGCATCTTTTCGCAGCATCGAGTGTAGATCACGCGCCCGTGCAGTAGGAACAATCGGCACGCAAAAAAAAGCTCCCGCCGTGAAGCGGGAGCCTGGCATGACCGGCGGCGCAAACCGCCGCGCTCAGTTGTGTTTCTTGCGGAAAATGTTGCGGCTCTGACGACTCTCGGTGCGTTGAATGCTGTGCTGCTCGTAAGGACCCACCCGGCCGTCCGCGCCGGCGCGTGCCTCCTTGCGATCCACATGCGCCTGCCCGCGCTCCAGGTGTGCGGCCTCCTTGCCATCCAGACTTCCCGAGCGAAGACCTTGTTCGATGCGAGCCTCCTGATTCACATTGCGCTGCACATCGGCCTGCATGCGCTGCGAAGACGCGGAGTCCGGATTGCCGGTCTGGGCATCATGCTTTTCGTGGAAGATGTCACGGCTCACCTGGTTCTGCGCCGCCGTCAGTCTGGCTCGCTCGGCCGGCGTCACATCGCCGTCCTTGAGCGCCTTGGCCTGCAGATGATCCACCGCCGCTTCCTGGTGCTCCAGACGCGCAGCCTCTCGCGTATTGAGCGCGCCGCTCTGCAAGCCGCTCTCGATGCGCTGCTGCTGATTGACATCGCGCTGCACCGTGCCCGCGCCATCGGCTGCGAAGGCGGCGCCGGAGGAGAAAACACCGATGATCAGACCCAGTTTGATTGCGTTGCTCATATTGAAAGGCTCCCAAGGGCTAAAGTTGAAGACCAAACCCGACCGTGCGAGGTGTAAGTTACCCTGTGCGCATCCATGGTTATGAGAACGCGGTCGCGGCTGCGCGGTTGACACGGACTGCGGCCGGAGGCCGCGTGGCATTGGGAGCAAATGCGACGCAGGTCACGCCTGCGCGGGTCAGCCGCCGGACCCCAGCGCAACGTGCGGCGAGACAAAGCGCTTCGCCTCGCCCATCAGCCAGTCGCGGAAGCTGCGAACCTTGGGCAATGCCAAATAGTTTTCGGGGCAGACGAAAAAATAGCCGCGGGTATGGGGCACCCAGCGGCGGCTGAGCGCCACCAGACGCCCCGTCTGGATGTCGTGAGCCACCAGACTCCAGCGCGCCAACGCCAGACCCTGGCCGTGTTCGGCGGCGCTTAAGATGGCGGCGGAATCATCGAGCGCGACGCCGCGTTCGGCGGACTCCGACGCAGCATCGTTGCGTGTCCACAGACTCCACGGCTCGCTGTCCGAATGCAGCAGGGTGTAGCGCGACAGATCCTGCGCACTGTCCAGCGTGCCGAGTCTGCTCAGCAGTGCCGGACTGCCCACCGGCATCAGCCAGTCGTCGAACAACTTCTGCGAATGCAGTCCCGCCCATCCGCCCTTGCCATAGCGGATGGCCGCATGAAAATCCGAGGCCGTGAAATCCACCAACTCACCGGCGGTGTGGATGCGCAGATCGATGTCCGGGCATGCTTGCGAAAATCCGGGCAGTCGCGCCACGAACCAGCGCTGCAGGAACGAGGCGAGCATCGACACGTTCAACGGCCCGATGCTGCGGTCGGCCCGCAGGCGCTGAACGGCGCGCCGCAGCTCATCCAAAGCGATGCGAACGCTCGGCAGCAGCGCCGCGCCTTCGGCGGTGAGTTCGATCGAGCGCGCGTTGCGGCGGAACAGCGCCACTTGCAGGTAGTCTTCGAGCGACTTGATCTGCATGCTGACCGCGGCGGGCGTCACGCTTAGCGCCTCGGCGGCTTCGGAAAAACTCAGCGCTGTCGCCACCGCCTCGAAAACCCGCAGCGAATTCAGCGGCAACCGGTCAAATGCAGACACTTCAGTGTTCCTTACGCATGGCTTAAGAATCCGCCTGGTACCCGTAGTTTATTCTCAAAGAGACCCCGCCAATACCTGCGCGGTGAGCTGATTTTGCGCCGGCACTGCCCTTGGCGGCTTTTTTTCGGGACAATGCGCGACACAATGATCTCTGAGAGGGGAATGACGTGAATCATGCTGCCATTGCCGGCTGGGGGAAATGCCTGCCGCCTGCGATTCTCACGAATCAGGATCTGTCCACATTTCTGCCGACGGATGACGAATGGATCACCGCCCGCACGGGAATGAAGGAACGGCGCGTATCGCACGTGCCGGGAATTGAACTTGCGATCACCGCCGCGCAGCGCGCCCTGGATTGCGCTGGCATGGACGGTCAGGACATCGATCTCATCGTGTACGGCAGCTGCAGCAACGATGAAGCGGTGCCCAACTGCGCTTCGGCCGTGCAGCAGCGCATCGGCGCGTCGCGCGCCGCGTCGTTCGACGTGAACACCGCCTGCACCAGCTTCATGTACGGGCTTTCCGTCGCCACCTCGATGATCAAGACCGGCATCGCGCGCAATGCGCTGGTCATCGGTGTCGAGCTGATCTCGCGCTACATGGATTGGGAGAACCGCAATGTCGCAGTGCTGTTCGGTGACGGCGCGGCTGCGGTGGTGCTGAAGAGCAGCGAGGTGGAGTCGGGCGTCATCGCCGAGAAGCTTCAATGTTACGCGGACTCGCGCCAGATCCTGCGCGTGCGCGGCATGGGCACGGTGTACGCCAACCTCGGCGTGCAATATGGGCTGACGCGCTGGGACTTCGACGGGCAGGAGATTTTCCGCAAGGCGGTGCACGGCATGAGCGAAGCCAGCCTGGATGTCATGCGGCGCGCCGGGGTGACGATGCAGGACATCGAAGTCATCGTGCCGCATCAGGCAAACCTGCGCATCATCGAATCCGTCGCCAAGCGCGCCGGCGCCACGATGGACAAGGTGTTTTTGAACATCCACAAATACGGCAACATGAGCGCCGCGACAACGCCGGTGGCGCTGGTGGAGGCGGTGGAAGAAGGGCGGGTGAAGCCTGGATGTCTGGTGCTGATGCCGGCTTTCGGCGGCGGTCTGACCATGTCGGCTCATTTGATCCGCTGGGGCGATCGGGTGACGCCGCTGCGCGCCAGTACTGCCGAGCTGCCCCGGTGCACCAAGTCAGCATTGCAGATGGTCAATGAGATCCGTGCGCTGAAGCAAGAAGGCGAGGCGGCGGTGCGGCGGTTTGAAACGATCCGGTTCTCGGAGACCCTCTCTACAGCCAGCCCCGATGCCGGAAGTAAAAGTACGGCACCAGCATAGAGGCCAGCATCAGCCCGCCCGTGATCCAGAAGCCCTCGGCTTGCTGCAGCAGCGGCATCATGTGAAAGTTCATGCCGAAGATGCCGGCGATGAGCGAGGGAGGCAGCATGAACACCGTGACCACCGAGAAAATTTTCAAAATATTGTTCTGCTCGATGTTGATCATGCCGAGCGTGGCATCGAGCAGGAAGGTGACCTTGTTGGCGAGAAACGACGCGTGATCGCTCAAGGACAGCACGTCGCGTGAAATGGTGCGGCAGCGGTTGCGCTGCTCCTGCGGCAGCGTGACCACGGTCGACTGCTGCAGGAAGGCCAGCAGCCGTCCCAGACTCACCAGGCTTTCGCGGGCCTTGGAGATGACGTCGCCGCTGGATCCGACGCGGTCCAGAATGAGGTTGAAGTCGCGGCGGCCGGCGGTTCTGCGCAGATGCGGCGTGAAAATGTCGGTGGAGACCGCATCCAGATTGATGCCGATCTTCTCGAGCGACTCCGCCAGCCGGTCGACGATGGATTCCAGCAAGCCGGTCAACAGGGTTGCCGGCGATGCGCACGTGGCCGGGTGCGTTTCGGCGTAGGCGATGAAGCGGCGGAATGGCACAGGGTCGGCATAACGGTTCGTGACCAGGCGATTCTTGCCCAGCATGAAGGTCACCTGTGAATTCTGCGGCGTGGCCGTGTCCAGCTTGGTGACCAGCGTGGCGGTCATGAACAGCCAGTCGTTTTCCTCGTACAAGCGCGCGGATGCTTCCAGCTCGCTCATTTCCTCGCGCGTGGGGACGTCGATCTTCAGCGATAGTTCGACCGCCTTTTCCTCTACCGGCGTCGGCTCCAGCAGATCGATCCAGAGGATCTTCTCGTCTATGACCCCGGCGACCGACTGCGCATGGCCATGCTGCAGCCCGTGGGGTCCGGCGGTGAAGAGTGTGAGCATGGCCGCGTACCTGCCGCGGCGCTGCTAGTGTTTGTGTTCTTGCGCGGCGAGCGTGTCGATCATGGGCAGGATCTTGTCCGCGCCGCCGGCCATGCCGACGTCGGCGACGTATTTGCCGTTGACGACGAACATCGGCACGCCGGTGATGCCGTAGCGCAGCGTGAGCTGTTCCGCGCGCTGCAGGTTGGTCTCGACATTGAATGAGCGGTAGGACTTTTTGAACTGATCGTCCGACACGTCGAATTTCTTCAGGAACTCGCGCTGCTTCTGTTCGGACTCGGCCGGGTCCTGCGTCACCAGCATGTTGCCGTTGACGTGGATTTCCTTGAAAACGAGCGAGTGCAGCTGTTCCAGCCTGCCCAGGTCTTCCAAGGTGTAGAACAGACGCGCATGCGAGCGGTGCACATCGTTGTCCCACATGACCGGCACGCGGGAAAACTTGATGTAGCTGGCCTTGTGCTTGCGCCACGCTTCCACCAGCGGATCAAGCGCGTAGCAGTGCGAACAGCCGTACCAGAAGACTTCGAGCACCTCGACCTGGTCGGGACCTGCGGAGGTGGGCTGGGCGGGAACCAGCCGCGTGTAATTCACGCCCTCTTTGTACTGCGAGGTTGGCGCCGTGGTGGAGGCGGATGCGCTGGCGACCGCCGCCAGCAAGGGGTTGTGCGCGCCGGTGTCGCCGGTGTTCTCTTCGATGGTCTCGGAGCCATCCTCATTGACGCGCGCCGAGCGCGTGGCCGGCGCGGATTTTTCGCTCTGTTCAGTGCCGGTCGGCGCATTGCTCGCCGGCGTTTCGCCCGCGGGAGCCGCGGGCGCCGGCGTACTGACGGGTTCTTGCTTGGCACAGGCGGCCAGGAAGGCGACGCTCAGGCCCAACGCACACAGGCGGCGGATGAACATTTAGCGGATTCCTTGCAAATAGGAGGCGACGTTGCGCATGTCGTCGGCTGACAGTTTTTTGGAAATGGTCTGCATGATGTTATTCGGTCCCGTCAATCGCGCTCCGGAGGCATAGTCCTGCAGCTGCTTGATGGTATAGACCGCATGCTGGCCGCTGAGTGCCGGAAATTTTGCCGCCTCATTGCCGCGGCCGGCCGGGCCATGACAGGCCATGCAGGCCGGAATGCCCCGCGCGTTGTCTCCGGCGCGGAACAGCTTCTGGCCGGCCTGCCAGTAAGCGGGGTCGGCCTCCAGGCCGGTGTTGCGCTGGCTGCTGAAATACGCGGCAAGGTCCGCCATGTCATCCGCGCTCAAGGCCATGGCATTGGGCATCATGATCGGATTGGCGCGCTTGCCTTCCTTGAAATTGGCCAACTGAGCGGCGATGTAGTCTTGCCCCAGGCCGGCAAGGCTGGGCCATTCGGGGTTCACGCTGTTGCCGTTGGCTCCATGGCAGGCGGCGCAAACCGCCGATTTGGCCGCGCCTTGCTCCGCATTGCCGGCGGACCACGCCGCCACACTGGCCGTCGAGCCACACAATACCGCTGCCAGAACCCAGCTCCGCTTCGTCATCCGCGCAATACTCCGCTCTTGTCCGAACGCCATGGGAGCCGAAATTGTACACTACGGCCTTGAACCAGCTCTAGTTTATGGCCCTATGGCAGCATTCCCACCGATTCGATTTCTCACCAGCGCAGCCGCCAGCAATCAGCTGGTTGCCGACCGTGGCCGTGAAGTCGCATTCGCGGGGCGGTCGAACGCCGGGAAGTCGAGCGCGCTGAACGCCATTGCCGGCCGGCATGCGCTGGCCCGCGTCAGCCGCACGCCGGGCCGCACGCAGCTGATCAATTTTTTCGAAGCTGCGCCCGATACGCGCCTCGTGGATCTGCCCGGGTATGGATTTGCCAAGGTGCCTGAATCCGTGCGGCGCAAATGGCTCGAACTCATGCAGCATTACTTTAATGTGCGCGAGTCTCTGGTGGGGCTGATTCTGATCGTCGACAGCCGCAGGGGTCTGGGCCAGGAGGACGCGGCGATGCTGGAATGGATCCTGGCGCGTGACCGCGCCGCGCACGTTCTGCTGACCAAGTCTGACAAGTTGAATCGCGCGCAGTGCGCGCGCGTGCTCAAAGAAACGCGTGCGGCTTGTGCGGACGCAGCCGTGACCGTGCAGCTTTTCTCGGCGCACGCCAAACAAGGAATCGATGAGGCACGTGCCGTCGTGACTGGCTGGCTGGCGGAGCCGTGAAACGAATGGAGCGAAAAAAAAGCCCCGATGGGTGCTTGCGCAGCCACCGGGGCAGACCAACCCGGCATGGGGATGACAACCGGGTCTTCGCCCGCTCAGGGAGAAGAGCGGGGAGCGTCCTAGCCGCTCAAAAAGTTAGATGGGGACGGTCGGCAAAAGTTCAACTCTTTGTGTGCCGGCCGTCCTCAACGCATATGTCATAAAGTAGGCTTGGAATACCGGTTTTGCAATCGGTTTGGGCGGGTTTTTCATTCATTTTTGAAGGGCGTGTGAACGATAAAACAGACTTGTTGAAGCAACTGAAAATAGACCGCAGCGCCGAGCCTGAGGAATCCTCACGCAAGCCCTGGTGGATCGCTGCTGCAGCGGCAACACTTGTTGCTGCGGCGCTGCTATTTTTTTTCCTGCGATCCGATGCAGTGCCGGTAACTGTTGCGGTGGCGCGTCAAGTTTCGGGCAATGGCGGGAGTGCCGGGACGTCGCTGCTGGATGCTTCGGGTTATGTGGTGGCCCGGCGTCAGGCCACCGTCTCGGCGAAAATCACGGCCAAGGTCATGGAGGTGCTAATCGAGGAGGGCCAGCAGGTGGACAAGGATGCGATTGTCGCCCGGCTGGACGACAGCAACATCCGCGCCGCTCTTCAGCAGTCGATCGCACAGCATGAATACTCCAAGGCCGGCCTCAATCAGGTCAGCGTCAATCTGGCCAATGCCGAGCGCGACTACCATCGCAAGAACGAATTGTTTGCGCAGCACTTCGTCAGTCAGTCGGATCTGGACAACGTCAAGACCACGCTGGATGGGCTGCGGGCACAATTGGTAACGGCTCAGCGCAGCGTGGACGTGGCGCAGCGCGGTGTGGATTCTGCGCGGCGCAATCTCGACGATACGATCGTGCGCGCGCCGTTCTCCGGCGTCATCACCGTCAAGGCGGCGCAGCCCGGCGAGATCGTCTCGCCGATTTCCGCGGGCGGCGGCTTCACGCGCACCGGCATCGGCACCATCGTCGACATGGATTCCCTCGAAGTCGAGGTGGATGTGAACGAGAGCTTCATCGCACGCGTGCATGGCGGGCAGCCCGCTACGATCAAGCTCAACGCGTATCCGGATTGGCAGATTCCCGCCTATGTCATCGCCATCATTCCCACCGCCGATCGCAGCAAGGCCACAGTCAAGGTGCGCATCGGCTTCAAGAGCCGCGATGCCCGTGTGCTGCCGGACATGGGTGCGCGGGTGGCGTTCCTTAGCCAGGAGCAGACCCTGCCGGCCGGCAGCGGCGAGGCGGGCGTGATCGAACTGCCGGCCGCCGCCGTTCAGGGGCAAGGAGAATCGGGTGTGGTCTATGTCTTGCGCAACGATTCCGTGGAACGGCGCGCGGTGAAACTGGCGCCCGGCGGCGATGACTCGAACCGACGGATCGTTGCCGGACTCAAGGCCGGCGAGCGGGTCGCGGTCGGGGATTTTTCCAAGCTGGCCGACGGCGTGAACATCAAGGAGCAATAAATTCATGGCGGCCATCGTTTCACTGCGCAATGTGGTCAAGCGCTACACGCGGGGCAAGCACAGCGTGGAAGTTCTGCACGGACTGAATCTGGACATCGAGACCGGCGACTTCGTGGCGCTGATGGGGCCTTCGGGTTCCGGCAAGACCACGCTGTTGAACCTGATCGGCGGTCTGGACACGGCCTCCGGCGGCGAGGTCAGCGTGGCGGGCGAACGCATCGATTCCCTGAGCGGCGGGCAATTGGCCAAGTGGCGCGCGCGGCACGTTGGATTCGTGTTCCAGTTCTACAACCTGCTGCCGCAGCTGTCGGCCGAACGCAATGTCGAACTGCCGCTGCTGCTCACCTCGCTGTCCGCTGCGCAGCGCAAGAAGAATGTGCAGACGGCGCTCGCCATCGTGGGCTTGAGCGATCGGGCCAAGCACAAGCCGACCGAACTGTCCGGTGGCCAGGCGCAGCGCGTGGCCATTGCCCGTGCCCTGGTTTCCGACCCCACCTTGCTCGTGTGCGACGAGCCCACCGGGGATCTGGATCGTGCCACTGCCGATGAAATCCTCGGTCTGCTGCAAAGCTTGAATCGCGAGCAGGGCTAGACCATCGTCATGGTGACCCATGATCCGAAGGCCGCGGAATACGCCTCGCATCAGCTGTATCTGGACAAGGGCGAACTGGTCAGCCAGAGCGCCAAGGCGGTGGCGTGAAGTTTCTGCCGTTGATCTGGGCGGCGCTGTGGCGCAAGAAGACGCGCACGGTCTTCACGCTGGCCTCGATCATGGTCGCGTTCTTGTTGTTCGGCATGCTGCAGGGCGTGAACGCCGCATTCAACGCCACGGTTGACCGGGCCAACGTCAATCGCCTGATTGTCGCCAACAGCGTCTCGTTCACCGAGTCCTTGCCCTACTCCTATATGGCACAAATCGAGCAGTTGAGCGGCGTATCGGCCGTGTCGCAGCAGAATTGGTTCGGCGCCTATTACCAGGATCCGAAGAATTTCGTGTTCTCCTTCCCGGCCGAGCCTGCGCGTTGGCGCCGGGTGAGTCCCGAATACAAGCTGCCTGAGGATCAATTCGACGCCTGGGCGCGAACGCGCACCGGCGCGGTGATCGGCATCGATCTGGCCGAAAAGTACGGCTGGAAGATCGGCGATCGCGTTCCGCTGCACTCCACCATCTGGACCAAGCCGGGCGGAAGTTCAGATTGGGAGTTCGACATCGTGGGCATCTACACCTCGCCCGACTCTCCGACGCGCGGCAATCAATTTTTCTTCAACTACGCCTATTTCGACGAGGCGCGCAGTTTCAACAAGGGCCGCGTGGGCTGGTACATCGTGCAGGTCCAGGACCCGCGCCAGTCGGCGCAGATCGCCGCCTCGATCGACAAGTTGTTTGGCAACTCCACCGATGAGACGGAAACCAAGACGGAAAAGGAATTCCAGCAGTCTTTCTTGAAGCAGATCGGCGACATCAACTTCATCGTCACCCGCATTCTGTTCGCGGTGTTCTTTGCCTTGTTGTTCGCCACGGGCAGTTCGCTCATGCAGTCGGTGCGTGAGCGGATCCCGGAACTGGCCGTGCTCAAGACCTTGGGATTTTCCGACGGCCGCGTGCTGTGGTTGGTGCTGGCGGAGTCGCTGATGCTGTGCCTGCTGGCGGCGGCGCTCGGATTGGCGGTGGCGTCCGCGCTGTTCCCTTCGCTCAAAGGCGCGATCGGCGTGGTCACGCTGCCCAGGGTCGTGATCATCGAAGGCGCGGCGATCGCCGTGCTGCTGGCGCTGGCCACGGGCCTGCTGCCGGCCTGGCGCGCGCGGCAGCTCAACATCGTCGATGCCCTGGCAGGCAGGTGATTCATGGCAACCCTGAGCCATCAGATCATCGCCGTCACTGCCAACAATCTGCGCAGCGTGCCGCAGCGCTGGGGCATATCAGCCGTCATCGTGATCGGCATCGCCGTGACCGTGGCGGTGCTGGTCTCCGTGCTCGCGATGGCTGCCGGCTTCGGCAAGACGCTCGCCAACACCGGCCGTGCCGACCGCGCTCTGGTGCTGCGCGGTGGTTCTCAATCCGAGCTTGCCAGCACACTGTCGCGCGACAATGCGCTGACCATCATGGACGCCAGGGGCGTGCGCAAGGGCGCTGACGGCAAGTCCATCGCCTCCGCGGAAATGGTCGCCATCGTCTCCTTGAAGCAGAAGAACACGGGCACCAAGGCGAATGTGACCTTGCGCGGCGTCGGTCCCAAGGCCTTTGAGCTGCGCCCGGAAATCAAGATCACCGCCGGGCGCATGTTCCGGCCGGCGGTGCGCGAACTCATTGTCGGAAAATCCGCGCTGGCGCAGTTCGAGGGGTTGGAGCTGGGCGGCCATCTGACTTTCCACCAGGGCGAATGGAACGTCGTCGGCATTTTCGAAACGGGCGGAGATTCCCACGAATCGGAGCTGATGGCCGATGCGGAAACCGTGTTGTCGGCCTACCGGCGCAACTTGTTTCAGAATGTCATCGTGCTGCTGGAGTCGCCGCAGTCCTTCGATGCGTTCAAGGATGCGCTCACCACCAATCCGACCCTGTCGGTGGATGTGAAGCGCGAGACCGAGTATTACGCCGAACAATCCAAACAGCTGAGCAAGCTGCTGTTCTTCGTCGCCTACATCGTTGGCGGCATCATGGCCGTGGGCGCGGTGTTCGGCGCGTTGAACACCATGTATTCGGCCGTCTCATCGCGTTCGCTGGAGATCGCCACCTTGCGCGCCATCGGCTTCGGCGCGCTGCCGGTGGTGGTCTCGGTGTTCGTCGAAGCCATGCTGCTGGCGTTGATCGGCGGCGTTCTCGGGGCGCTGGCAGCGTGGATGTTTTTCAACGGCAACGCCGTCAACACGCTGGGTGCGAATTTCACGCAGGTCGTTTTTCAGCTCACGGTGACGCCGGCGCTCGCAGTCAGCGGCATCGTTCTTGCCTGCATCATCGGCCTGGTGGGCGGGCTGTTTCCCGCCATTCGCGCCGCGCGCTTGCCCATTGCCGCGGCGCTGCGCGCTGCCTGACAGCCCGTCAGGCTCCTGCGGCGGTGCGGCGTGCTATCCGACGCTCACGTGCAGCAGTGAGCCGATGGCCGCGGTGACGCCCATGGCCACCGCGCCCCACAGCGTCACGCGGCCCGCGCCCGCAACCACCGACGCGCCGCCCGTGTAGGCGGCGATGCCGCCCAGCGTCGACAGGAAAAACAGCGAACTGGCGGCGATGACGGCCACCCGCATCGATGGCGGGGAGAACACCGCCGGGATGAGGGGCAATGCCGCACCGGCGGCGAACGTGGCCGCCGAGGTGAGCGCCGCCTGCAGCGGTTTCACGGTGATGGTTTCGCTGATGCCCAGTTCGTCGCGTACGTGGGCGCCGAGCGCATCTTTGGCCATCAACTGCACGGCCACCTGCCGGGCCAACGTTTTATCCAAGCCGCGCTTGGCATAGATGGCCGCCAGTTCTTCGTGTTCGTGCTCGCTGTCGGCGGCGAGCTCCTTGCGCTCGCGATCGATGTCGGCCCGCTCGCTGTCTTTTTGCGAGCCCACCGAGACGTATTCGCCGGCCGCCATGGACATGGAACCTGCGACCAGCCCGGCGACGCCGGTCACGATCATCTGGCTATGGGAGGCCTGTGCAGCGGCGACGCCGATGAGCAGGCTGGCGGTGGAGACGATGCCGTCGTTGGCGCCCAGCACGGCGGCCCGCAGCCAGCCGATGCGTTGAGTCTTGTGAAACTCACTGTGCTTGATGTACATGCGCACATCTTAAACGTCCGCGCTTCAGAAGAAAGCCCAAGTTGCGCCCCGTCAGTGCGCCTCATCCCAATTGGGGCCCGTGCCCACGTCGACTTTCAGCGGCACGCGCAGGTCCGCCGCGCGCGACATGCGCAATTGCAGTTCCTGCTGCAGCGTCTCGGCGGCGGAATGCTCGACTTCCAGCACCAGTTCATCGTGCACCTGCATGATCAATCGTGCCGGCATGCGCGTGGACTGCAGCCAGCCGTCGACGTCGATCATGGCCAGCTTGATGATGTCAGCGGCGCTGCCTTGCATGGGCGCGTTGATGGCGCTGCGTTCGGCATACTGGCGCATGGCTTGATTGCGCGATTCGATGTCGGGCAGGTACAGGCGGCGTCCGAAGACTGTTTCGACGAAGCCTTGCTCGTGCGCCAGGCGGCGCGTTTCATCCATGTAGTGGCGAACGCCCGGATAGCGCTGAAAATACAAGTCCACATAGGCCTGCGCCTGTCCGCGCGGAATCCCCAGCTGGCGCGCCAGACCAAAGGCGGACATGCCGTAGATCAGGCCGAAATTGATGGCCTTGGCCGAGCGCCGCTGATCCGCGCTCACCGACTCCAGCGGCACGCCGAACACTTCGGCGGCGGTTGCCTGATGCACGTCCAGATCCGCGGCGAAGGCGCGCAGCAGGCTTTCATCGCCGGACAAGTGCGCCATGATGCGCAGTTCGATCTGCGAATAGTCCGCTGCCACCAGCGTGAAGCCGGGCGGTGCGACAAAGGCCTGACGAATCCGGCGGCCCTCCTGCGAGCGGATCGGAATGTTCTGCAAATTCGGATCGGTGGAGGACAAACGCCCGGTCGCGGCGATGGCCTGATGGTAAGAGGTGTGGATGCGGCCGGTGCGCTCATTGATCTGCAGCGGCAGCTTGTCCGTGTACGTCGACTTGAGTTTGGCGATGCCGCGGTACTCGAGAATCAGCTTGGGCAGGGGATGGCTTTCAGCCAGTTCCTCCAGCACGTCTTCGGCCGTCGAGGGCTGACCGGTCGGCGTCTTGCGCATCACCGGTATCTGCAGCCGCTCGAACAAGATCTGCTGCAGCTGTTTGGGGGAATCCAGGTTGAATGCGCCGCCGGCTTCGGTGTGCGCCGCCTGCTCCAGCTGCAGCATGCGCTGCGCCAGTTCGCCGCTCTGCTTCTTGAGCTGCTCGCGGTCCACCAGCACGCCGGTGCGTTCCATCCGAAACAGCACCGGCACCAGCGGCTGCTCGATGGTTTCGTACAGACTCTGCAGTTTTGGGGTGGCCGCGATCTGCGGCCACAGCGCCTGATGCAATTGTAGCGTGACGTCGGCGTCTTCGGCCGAGTACTCGGTTGCCCGGTCCAGATCCACCTGATTGAAGGTGATCTGCTTGGCGCCCTTGCCGGCCACGTCTTCGAAGTGGATGGTTTGAACGCCCAGATACTTCAGGGCGGTGGAGTCCATGTCATGGCGCGTCGCGACGCTGTTCAGCACATAGGATTCCAGCATGGAATCGTAGGCGTGGCCCTGAAGCGCGATGCCGTAGTTGGCCAGCACATGCATGTCGTATTTCAAATGGTGGCCGAGCTTCTTGTGCGCCGGGTCTTGCAACAGCGGCTTGAGCAACTGCAGCACATGTGCGCGGTCCAGTTGCGCGGGCGCGCCGGGGTAGTCGTGCGCCAGCGGCACGTATGCCGCGGCGCCGGCGGTGACTGCGAAGGACACGCCGACGATCTGCGCCTGCATGTAGTCCAGGCTGTCGGTTTCGGTGTCGAAGGAAAACAGCGCTGCTGCGCGCAGCTGCGCCAGCCACGCATCCAGGCGGGTCTGATCGGTGATCTGTTCGTAGTGGCGCCCCGGTGAGGCGCCCGCTGGCGAACTGGCGGCCGGTGGCGCGGCGGCGGGAACCGCACGCGCCGTCATGGCCCGCGCCGGCTCTGCCCCGTCGCCCGGCTCCAGCGACTTGAGCAGCGCTCGCAATTCCAGCCGTGAGTAGATCTCGCGCAGCGCGGCCGTGTCCGCCGCCCTGGGTTGGAGCTGCTCCGGAGACAGCTCCAGCGCAACGTCGGTCTGGATGGTGGCGAGCTTGCGTGACAACTCCAACAGGCTCAGTTCGTTGCGAAGATTCTCGCCCACCTTGCCGGTGATCTCGGTGGCGTGCACCAGCAGATTGTCGAGCGACTGATATTGCTTGAGCCATTTCGCCGCTGTTTTTGGCCCGACGCCGCTGATGCCGGGAATGTTGTCGGAGCTGTCGCCCACCAGCGCAAGGTAGTCGATCATCTGTTCCGGATACACGTCGAATTTGAGCTTCACGCCCTCGCGATCCATGCGCGTGTTGCTCATGGTGTTGATCAGGCTGATTCCGGGCGCCACCAGCTGCGCCATGTCCTTGTCGCCGGTCGAAATCAACACCTCATACCCGGACGCGGCGCCGCGCCTGGCGAGGGTGCCGATGACATCGTCCGCCTCCACGCCGCCGATGCGCAGCAGCGGCAGGCCCAGGCCGGCGACGGCGTCCAGCAGCGGCTGCAGCTGCGTGCGCAGATCATCGGGCATCGGCGGCCGGTGCGCCTTGTACTGATCGAACAGATCGTCGCGAAACGTGCGGCCCGGCGCATCGAACACCACCGCGATGCGCTGCGGGGATTCGTCCTTCACCAGCTTGTTGATCATGTTGAGCACGCCGAGCACCGCGCCGGTGGGCTCGCCCTTGGAGTTGGACAGCGGCGGCAACGCGTGGAAGGCTCTGTACAGGTACGAAGAGCCATCGACCAGAACGAGCTTGGGCGCGCTCATGGCGTGGGGAAGTTTGAGCGGCGGTGCATGCGGGCGCATTATAGCCAATCGCGGCGCAGGTGAGCGCGAGCAGCGCCGGGCGGCGTTTTCACGCTACACTTGTGCTCGAATTTTTCAAGATGCGGAGTGCATGATGAATCCAGGGCAACGGCTGCGATGGCTGATCGGATGCATCGCGCTGGGTGCGGCACTGCAAGCGGGCGCGCGCGATGTGCTGATTCATGCCGGAACGCTGATCGACGGCAGCGGCGCTGCGCCGCGGCACCGCGTCAGCATCGTCATTCACGACGACAAGATCGTCGGCGTCGACGACGGCTTCGGTGAACCCGCCGCGGCCCAGATCGTCGACCTGTCGCAGGCCACGGTCATGCCGGGCTTCATCGACTGTCACGTGCACGTCAATTCGAAGCTGCCCACCCGCACCAATGCCACCGAAGACTGGTTGACGCATTCCGACATCGACCGCGCCTTCGACGCGGCGGTGTTCGCCAAACAGATGCTGCATCAGGGGTTCACGAGCGTACGCGATGTGGGCGGCGGCGATGAGAGCGTGGCGCTCCGCAATGCCATCGATGCGGGCAAGATCGAAGGGCCGCGGCTGTGGGTGTCGCTGGAAGCTTTGGGCCCGACGGGCGGGCATGCCGACCCACTGGGCGCTCTGGATGCGCAACTGTCGCATCCGGGCTGGGACAATGGCCTGGTCAACACGCCGGATCAGGCCCGCCTGCGCGTCCGCGAACACAAGCGGCGCGGGGCCAATCTCATAAAGATCGTCGCCTCCGGCGGCATCGCCTCGAGCGGCGATGACCCGCGCCAGCAATTGATGACCAACGATGAAATGCGCACCGTGGTCGACACCGCGCATTCACTGGGCATGAAGGTCGCCGCGCACATCTATCCCGCCGGCACGATCGAGAATGCGGTGCGCGCGGGCGTGGATTCCATCGAGCATGGATCCTTCGCCAGCGCCGAGACTTTCGCCTTGATGAAGACACGCGGCACGTATCTCGTGCCGACGCTGTCGGTTTTCGAGGTGTACTACGCGGCGGCACGCGATCATCCAGAACTGCTCAGGCCGGGCACCGCGCAAAAGGAACTCGACAACGATCTGCTGCCCAAGCGCAATCTGGCGCTGGCGGTGAAGTCCGGCGTAAAAATCGCCTTCGGTTCGGATCTGGGCGAGGGCGACCACACCATGGAGTTCGGATTGATGATCGCGAATGGCATGACGCCCATGCAGGCCATCGTGGCCGCCACCGGATCCGCGGCGGATCTCATCGGTGCGGGTGAGCGCATCGGTTCGATTCAAAAGGGACGCTATGCGGACATCGTCGCCGTCGCCGGCGATCCGCTCACGGACACCACGGCCTTCGGCCGCGTGCGGTTCGTCATGAAGGGCGGCGAGGTGTATCGGGACCGCTGAGGATGCCGCTGCTGTCCTTGGCGCCGCTGAAGTCCGATGCCTAGTGAGGCCGGTTCTTGTCTTGCTTGTCGGCCGGCGGCTGCGCGGGCGCCGGCTTGGATACGGGCGCGCCGGTCTTCGCGTCAGGCAATAGCAGCGGACCTTTTTGACCACAGGCAGCGGCGCTCAGGATCAGGAACACGAAAGGCAAGAGGACGATGCGCCGCATGTGCGCCAGTATATCCAAAACTCCGCTGCCGCTGAATCCCGACGGGCCGGCGCCGCCGTTGCCGCAGTCCGTCTGCGCGCTGGGCCATGCCTTCACCTGGCTGCACACCGGCACCGATGCCTTCGATGCGATGACCGGGATGATCGATGCCGCCGTCCGCAGCATCGATCTGGAGTTCTACACCATTGCGCGCGGCGCGGTGTCGACGCGCCTCGGCGATGCGCTGTGCCGGGCCGCACAGCGGCATGTGCGGGTACGCGTCTTGCTTGACGCGTTCGGCTCAGCCTCGCTGCCCGACGCCTGGAGCGCGCGCCTGGCGGCCGCGGGCGCCGAGGTGCGCCGGTTCAATCCACGGCGCCTGCTGCGCTGGTCATTCCGCAATCATCGCAAACTCGTGGTCTGCGACGGACAGTGCGCATGGCTTGGCGGATTCAACGTCGCGGATGAATATGAGGGGGATGGCATCGTTCGCGGCTGGCGCGATTTCGGCGTGATGATCGAAGGCGCGGTGGCGGCGGATCTTGCGCGCGGATTCGCCGCACTGTTCGACGCCTCGGCGTTGAAGCGGACGCAGCTGCCGGCCCTGGCGCGCTTCTTGCGAAAGCAGCGTGTGCGCCTGGATGCGCCGTGCGCGCTGCTGGGCGGTCCGGGCTCCTCGCGGGCGCTCATGCGTCAGACATTGCACGCCGATTTGAAGAGGGCCAGCCGTGTGGATGCCATCGCCGCGTACTTCGTTCCCTCGCGCAAGATCCGCAGTCTGCTGCGCCAGGTGAACCGCCGCGGCCAGGTGCGCATCGTGCTGGCCGCCAAGAGCGACGTGCCCGTGTCCCGCTGGGCCAGCCAATCGCTGTACCCGCGCCTGCTGCGCAACGGCACCGCCGTGTGGGAGTATCAGCCGCAGATTCTGCATGCCAAGGTGATGGTCATCGACGATGTGGTGTACGTGGGATCGGCGAATCTCGACACGCGCAGTCTGCAGCTGAACTTTGAGCTGCTGGTGCGGCTGCCGAGCGCAACGCTGGCCGCGCAGGTCAGGACGCGCATCGATTTCGACTGCAGTCTGTCGCAGCCGGTGCCCGCCGACTGGCGGTTGCGCCGCACACTGCTGCAGCGCCTCATCCAAGGCTGGTCGTATTTCCTGCTGACCAAGATCGACCCGTTCCTGGCGCGCAGGCAGTTTCGTCACTTATCCTGACGCGCTGCCTGCTCCAGTTCCGCCACCAGCGGATGCACGCGCCGCGCCCGGGTGCGGATCCAGTAAAATGAATGGCGGATGTCGGGCGTCCGGCCGACGACGCGCAGGCCATATTGCCGCGCAACCGCTGCTTCGATGGACTGCGGAATGGCGACGAATCCCAGGCCGCGCTGCGCAAATCCCTTCAGCAAGGCGCTGTCGTCGATGCGTCCCGCGACGTGGGGGCGCACGTCATGCCGGGTGAACCAGGCCTCGATGGCCTGGCCCAGCAAGGAGGTGGGCGTGGCGCCTGCCAGGTAGGGCGCGCCCTCAAGGCTTGCCGGGAAGTGACGCTGCAGGCTGGCCTGCAATTCCCTGGCGGCCATGAAGCTGGTGCCCGAATCCGCCCACACGCGCGCCTGCAATGATCGGGACAGGTTTGCCGGCACCGCCGAATCGGCCAGCACCAGATCCAGCTCACCGGCGGCGACCCGGCCCAACAGCTCCGTGAAGCTTCCTTCCACGCACAGCAGTTCAAGGCGCTTGCGATGTTGTTGGATCAAGGGCTGCATTGCCGCAACCGTCATGAGTTTGGGCACGCTGTCGGTGACTCCCACCCGCAAAGCGATGCGCTTGGCCAGCCCCCCGCCGCGCAGCACGGCCCCCAGTTCATCTCCCAGCGCGAATATGGCATTGGCATAGTCCAGCGCAGTGGCGCCGGCGCTGGTCAGGACCATGCGCCGGCCGACACGGTCGAACAGCGGCTGCCCGATGGACAGTTCCAACTCCTGCACCTGGGAACTGATCGTCTGCGGCGTCACGTGCAGCCGGCTCGCAGCCAGCGCCACGGAGCCGCCGCGAGCGACTTCGGCGAAGTATCGCAGGTGCTTGAGGTTCAGGGCGCGCGTGCTCATGGTCAGGAAAAAACTGATGATGGAGTAATAATTATCTGCTTTTTTAACAAACAGGGCCATCTTATCGTAGGCCCGCAACAACCAACCGGAGATGCAACGATGAAAACCGATCTACAGGCGCGAGGATTCACCCTGACACCGGCGCTGCGCAGCGCGGTGGAGCGCGAGGTATCCGATTACGCGGCGCAGTTTTCGCCCAGTCCCAGAAGTCTGCAGGTCAGGCTGTTCGATGTGAACGGCCGCCGCGGCGGGCTGGACAAGGGGTGCCTGGCTTATGCGCAGATGGCCGGCGGACGCTCCGTCGTGGTCGCCACGGATATCGATTCGGACTTGTACCGCTCGATACCGGCAGCGTTTGCCAAACTTGCGCGCGCCACACGCTCGGCGATCGGACGCCGCCGCTCACTGCGGCGAACGGCGCTGCCGGGCGCTCCTGAGCCGCTGCTCATCACGGCCTGATGCTTGGAAGTTTCAGCCGCTATCATGGATGCTGATTTCCCCGGCATCGGGCGCGATATTAACTCGCCGTGAATTGCGCGATGCTCACCGGCGGTGTGCTGTACTGGCTTTACCGCACCCGCCCGGTGGCCGCGCCGGCGTGATCGGCGCCCTCTCAGGATCCTGGCTTTAGTTGGGTTTCGGTGCGGCTTGCACGCTGACCAGCTCGACTTCGAACACCAGTGCCGACCCGGGCGGAATGCCGGGAGGTGAATTCAAATCGTAGGCCAGCTCGGGTGGAATGAACAACTCGTACTTGGCGCCCGGCTTCATCAGTTGCAGCGCTTCCTGCCAGCCCTTGATGACGCGATTGGCCTGCATGGTGGCGGGCTGGCCGCGCGAATAGGAACTGTCGAATTCCGTGCCGTCGAGCAGCTTGCCGCGGTATTGCACCGTCACCTGGTCATCCGGCTTGGGCGAGGCCGCCTTGGCGTCGCCCGCCGCAATGACCTTGTATTGCAGTCCCGAGGCTGTCGTCTTCACGCCCTTTTGCTGCCCATTGCCGGCGAGAAATTCCTTCGCGGTGGCCTTGTTGCGCACACCTGCCGAATCGCGCACCGAGCGCACATACTGCGCCAACTGCTGCTGTTCGGCGGCGCTGAGTTTCTTGCCGCCCAATGCGTCCTTGAGGCCGCGGCTGACCGCATCGACCGACAGCTCGTCGTTGAGGCCCGCATGACGCAGCTGTTCGCCGAAGCTCATGCCGAAACTGTAGCTGGCCTGCTCCGCGCTCAAGGCGGGAGGAGGCGGGGCCGGCGGCGTGGCGGCCGGCGCCGGTTTGATCGCCGCGGGTGCACCTGCCGGTGCTGTGGTCTGCGCCGCCAGCGCGGTTGCGGCAAGGGCCGTGGCCGTCAATGCCCAGTATCGCCAGCGGATGCCGTTCCTGCCTGGATTCATGCGTCACTCCTGAAAAGTCGTATCAAATCATTTGGCGAGTTTGCCAGCGTCAATGATAGCCAGTGTCAGGCGCGATACGCAGACTATTTTACTATTGTCGTCGGTGATTTCGATGCTCCAGACATGCGTACGCGCGCCGATGTGCACGGGCCGTGCCGTGCCGGTGACATGACCGCCGCGCGCGGCGCGGATGTGATTGGCGTTGATCTCGAGCCCCACGCATTGCATGCCAGGTTCCAGACACAGCGTCGAGGCGACGCTGCCGAGGGTTTCAGCCAGCGCGACCGAGGCGCCGCCATGCAACAGGCCCATGGGCTGCTTGGTACGGGCTTCCACCGGCATGCGTCCCTTGAGAAAATCCGGCCCCAGCTCGATGAACGTGATGCCGATGTGATCGGCGAGCGTGCCTTTTTGAAACTGCTCCAGTTCCGCCAGCGTGGGTGTGTGCTTCCAGATCGGCATGATGGCCTCAATCCCGCCGCAGCTTTGCCGCGACGCGCCGGTAGGCTTCGCGAAACGCAATGCCTTCGCGCGCCACCAGGGCATTGGCCTGTTCGGCGGCGTGGATGCCCGGATCCAGGGCGATGCTGTCCGGCTTGAAGCGCACGCCATCCAACGCCATCGGCAGGATGTCCAGCGTCTGTTCGCACGCATCGATGCTGCGAAACAGCGGCGGCTTGATCAGCTGCAGGTCGCGGTGATAGCCGGAGGTCAGTTTTTGCGTGATGCCGAGAATCTCGTTCAAGGCAGCCTGGGCGAGGGCGCTGCGGCCGCGCATCAACTCGAACACATCGGCGTTGCGCTTCTGCGGCATGATGGAAGAGCCGGTGGTGAATGCATCCGGCAGGCTCACGAAAGCGAACTCCTGCGTGTAGAACAACAGCAGGTCGGCGGCGAGGCGCGCGATGTCCTGCGTGAGCAGCGTGATCTCGAAGGCCAGCTGTGCCTCAGCCTTGCCGCGCGAGAGTTGCACGGCGGTAACCGGTTCGTGAATCTGCGTGAAATTCAGCTGCCGGCGCGTGCTTTCACGGTCCACCGGCAGGCCCGGCGTGCCGTAGCCCGCGGCCGATCCCAGCGGATTCTTGCCGATGCGGCGCAGGCAATCAGCGAGCCCTGCCGCATCGTCACGGATCTCAGCGGCGAATCCGCCGGCCCACCAGGCCACCGTGCTGGGCATGGCCTGTTGCATGTGCGTGTAGCCTGGCAGCACGATGGCGCCTTCGCGCGCGGCCAGACGATCCAGAGCCTCGGCCACGGCGTGGCTGCCGCCCTGCAGTTTCGCGACCGCCTGACGCATGTACAGGCGCAGCGCGGCGAGCACCTGATCGTTGCGGGAGCGGCCCGCATGCAGGCGGCCGCCGGCCGCGCCGATTTTCTGTGTCAGCAGGTTCTCAATCGCGGTCTGCGAATCCTCCATCTCCAGTGTCACGCGCCACTCGCCGCGCGCGTGCGCCTCGCCGATCTGCCGCAGCGCTGTGGTGATCGCGGCCAGATCCGCCGCATTGAGCAAGGATTGCTCATGCAGCATGTTCGCATGGGCGATGCTGGCAAGGATGTCGTGCGCCACGAGCCGATTGTCCAGTTCGTGATCATCCAGCGCGGTGTACGCCAGCACCCGCGCATCCAGCGGCGCTCCTTTGTCCCACAACCGGCTCATGTGCGCATCCTCAAGCCTGGCGGGCGCTTTGCTGTTCGGCGGGACTCAACGCATTGAGATCCGCAACCACCAGCGTGCCCGTGCCTTCATTGGTGAACACCTCGGCCAGCACGCTGTCGGTGGACTTGTAGGAGATGACATGCACGCGACGCACGCCGCTGCGGATCGCGCTTTCGATGGCCGCCGCCTTGGGCAGCATGCCGTCCTTGAGGCTGCCCTGATCGCGCAGCTTCTTCAGGCCTTTCAGGTCGGTGTAGGAAATGACCGAGCTCGGATCCTCCAGCTGCTCGAGTATGCCGTTGGCGCCGGTGCACAAAATCAGCTTCTCGGCCGCGAGCGCGCCGCCGATGGCGGCGGCAATGGTGTCGGCGTTGATGTTGAGCAGGACGCCGGAGGAATCGGCGGATAACGGACTGACCACAGGCATCAGGCCGTTGTCGAGCAGCTTTTCGATGACATTGGTATCCACCGCATCGACGTCGCCGACAAAACCATAGTCCACCGTTTCAGTTCCCTCCGAAATTCTCACCGGCGCGCGCTTGTGGGCGCGCACCAGGCCGGCATCGACGCCGCTGATGCCCACGGCCTCGATGTCCAGATCGCGGCAGATGGCAAGGATGCGCGTGTTGATCAATCCGTTGAGCACCATGGCGGTGACGTCGATGGATTTTTGATCGGTGACCCGCCGGCCGTGCACCATGTGCGTTTCGATGCCCAGCTGAGACTGCAGCAGATCCAGCTGTGGTCCGCCGCCGTGCACCAGCACGGTCTTGATGCCCACCTGATGCAGGATGGCCACCTGCTCGATGAGGCCGCGCGTGGAGGCTTCGTCGCTGAACACCGCGCCGCCGGCCTTGATGACGAACACCTTGCCCTTGTACATGCGGATGTAGGGCGCCGCACTGCGCAGTGCGCGCACGGCAATGGAGGGGTCGGGTCGGCTCTTCATCATCGCAGTCTCCGTGAATGGAAAAATTGCATCAGCGCAGCAAACGGTGCAGCACGGCCATCTGCACCACCATACGGTTGAATGCCTCGTGCTTTACGACGCTGCGTGGTCCGTCGAGAATTTCATCGGCCACGGCCACGTTGCGCCGCACGGGGAGGCAGTGCATGAATTTCACGTCCGCAGCGGCGTGCTTGAACCAGGGTTCGCGCACGCACCAGTCGGACAGGTCGGCGCGCAGCTTCATGTCCGCATCCGCGTCGCCGTAATACGAGGTCGTGCCCCATTCCTTGGCGTACACGATCTGTGCGCCGGCCAGCGCCGCGGCGCGGTCGCCGGTCTGCGTCACCGAACCGCCGGCCGCGGAGGCCGCGGTTTTCGCCTTGGCCATCAATTCGCCGGGCAGCGCAAAGCCTTCGGGCCGCAGCACCACCACGTCCATGCCGCGCATCGCGGCCATGTGCAGCGTGGCCGCGGGCACGGCCAGCGGCAGGGCGCGCGGGTGGTACACCCAGCTGAGCACGAACTTGGCGCGCTGCGGCACCTTCAGGTCATCCAGGGTTTTCCAGTCGGCCAGCGCCTGACACGGATGGTTGGCTGCGGATTCCAGATTGATCAGCGGCTTGTCGCACAGGCCGTCGATGATCTTGAACAGACTTTCGCTCAAATCGCTTTGCAGATTCTTGCCTTCAGCGAAGGCGCGTACGCCGAGCGCGTCGCAGTACGAGGCCAGCACCGGAATGCCTTCGCGAATGTGCTCGGCGCAGGATCCGTTCATGATGGCATTGAGCCGCGTCTCCAGCTGCCAGGTGCCCTGTCCCGGCGTGATCACGAAGGAGCTGCCGCCCAGGCGCGCCATGCCGGCCTGAAAGGAGGCCAGCGTGCGCAGCGAGGGATTGAAGAACACCAGACCCAGTATCTTGCCGGCCAACGCCGCCGGCTCCGGGTGATCCTGCAGCCGCTGCGCCAGCTGCAGCAGATCGCGGATTTCGGCCGGTTCAAAATCGGCAAGATCGAGGAACTTCTTCATGCGGGTATCTTCGCCAGTGCGTCGCTCAGCTGATCCACATGCCCTTCGTTCATGATGTAGGCGGGCAGCAGGCGCAGGATGTGCGGGTCGCCGCTGGTGCCGGTGAGAATGTTCTTCTGCATCAGCGCCGCCTGCACTTCCTTCGCCGCTCTGGAGGTCTTCAGCCCGAGCAGAAATCCGGCGCCCTGCGTGCCGGTGACCGGGCCGACGACGCAGCTGCTGCGCATGTAGTCGGACACCTGTTGCACATTGGCCATCAGCGATTCGGATTCGATGGTGTCGATCACCGCTTCGGCGACGGCGCAGGCCATGGGGCCGCCGCCGAAGGTCGTGCCCATGTCGTCGTACCGGATCTGCTGCGCGATCTTCGCGTTGATCATGATCGCCGAGACCGGGAAGCCGTTGCCCAGCGCCTTGGCGGCGGTGAGGATGTCGGGCGTCACGCCGAAATAGTTGGCGCCGAAGGGCTTGCCGGTGCGGCCCATCCCGCATTGCACCTCGTCGAATATCAACACCGCGCCGACCTCATCGCAGCGCTTGCGCAGCGCCTGCAGCATGGGCTTGCCCACATCGTAGGCGCCGCCCACACCCTGCACCGGCTCCACGATCGCCGCCGCGGTGTTGTTGTCGATGACGAACTCCAGCGCCGAAGGATCGTTGCGCGGCGTGAAGCTCACCTCAAACGGGCGGCGCGGAAAGCCGTACCATTTCTCCATGGCGCCCCAGGTGACGGCGCCGGCCGCGGCGGTGCGGCCATGCCAGCCCTGTTCCAGAGCGACCACCTTGTCACGACCCGTCATTTTGAACGCCAGCTTCAAGGCGTTTTCATTGGCTTCCGCGCCGCTGTTGATCCAGAACACGGTATCCAGACCAAGCCCTGCGAATTTCACCAGGCGCGCCGCGGCGCGCTCGCGCACCGGCATCGGCAGGGCGTTGGTTTGAAAGGCCATCTGCCGGGCTTGATTCTCAAGCGCCGCCAGCCAGCGTGGATGACCGTAGCCTAAGCCTGCGACCGCATGACCGCCATAAAAGTCCAGAATCTTGCGGCCGTCGCGTGCGTACAGCCACACGCCTTCCCCGCGCTGCACCTCGATGGGGTATTGCGCGAAAACATTGGCCAGATGAGAGGCATGCGCCTGAGCCGGATGATTCATGTCCAGCCCGCCGCCGGCGCGCGCAGTCCTAGCGTTTCATCCCACCCCAGCAAGCGATTCATCCATTGCACGGCGCCGCCTGCGGCGCCCTTGGTCAGATTGTCGATCGCGCACATGACCGCAATGCTGCGGCCGTTGGTAACCACGCTCAAGTGCGCATAGTTGCTTCCCGCGACGTCTTTGACGCGCGGCGCGTTTCCCGACACCTGAATGAACGGGCAGCCCTTGTAGAAATCGGCGAAGTCATGCAGTGCCGCCGCGCTCGACACCGGGGCCGCCAGCGGCGCCTGTACCGTGATGTGGATGCCGCGCGCGAAGGGGCCGGAGTGCGGCACAAAGTTGAACTGCGCCTTGATGCCGCTGGCGGCGCGCGCGCAGGCGGTGATTTCCGGTGTGTGGCGGTGTGCCAGCGCACCATAGGAATACAGATCGCTGTGTCGCTGCGGATGATGCGTGCCATCCGTGGGCTTGCGGCCCGAGCCGGTGCTTCCTGTGATGCCGCTGACAAACAGGGTGGGTTCGCTCAAGCCCAGCTTGAGCAGGGGCACGCTTGCCAGCAGCGCCGCGGTGGCGAAGCAGCCGGGGTGCGCTACATGTGGCGTCGGCGCATGCTTCAAATGTTCGGGTACGGCGCAGGTGAAATCGCGATTACGCGCCGGCGCGCCGTGCGCATGGTGGTAAATCGCTTCATAGGCCGCCGCGCTCGAGTAGCGGAAGTCCGCCGAGATGTCGACGCAATGCACCCGGGTGCCGGCGATCTGCGCCGCGCTCAGCAGTCGGTCAACCAGCGCCGCGGAGACGCCGTGCGGCGCCGCAGAGAACAATGCGCTCACCGGCGCGTGGCACAACCGGGCCTCGATGTCCTGGAGGTCCGAGAACTTCAACTCCGGATAGGCGCTGCGCAGATGCGGGAACGCCTTGGCCACCGGCTCGCCCGGCTGGCTGTCGGAGAGCACCGCGGCCAGTTCCAGCTGCGGGTGCGCATCGATCAGGCGCAGCAGTTCGCCGGCGACGTAGCCGGTGCCGCCCAGCACGATGGCGGGCGTGTGCGAACTCATTCGGCGGCCGCCTTCGGTGCGCTGACGTTGGCAAGCCCAAGCCTGGCAATGATGTAGTCGCCCAGATCGGCCGGGTTGCTGATGGCGTTGAAGGCTTCCACATTCATCTGCTCGCGGATGATCTGCACGCCCACTTGATTGTCGGTGGCGGGTCCCGTCACGGCGCAGGGCTCGATGCTGAAGCGCTCCCGCAGCAGTTTGACCCCGCCCCAGGCTGCGACCGGATCGTTGGCCGACAGGACCACGGCGGTCAGTGCATCGCGGATGTCGGGCTGGCGCAGAATCGACTCGACACCGTAGGTGCCGAGCAGGCCATCGCCCAGTTCGAACACGATGACGTCGGGTTTGCCGCCGCTCATTTCCGTGAGCATGGTGCGCGTCAGCGCCGGTCCGCACTTCGCGGTGGTGGTGACGATGCCAAGATCCGTGAAAATCATGGTGCGGCGGGCGCCGGCGTCCTCGAAGGCGAGGATATCGCGGCGCAACGACACGCCGGTGGCCTTGAAGGCGTCCACGGTCAGTCCGCGGTGACGCATGCGCGCGATGATGGCTGATGCCGCCGCGGTTTTGCCGGCTTCCATGCAGGTTCCGGCCAGCGCCACCACCGGCACCTGGCGTGCGTCCAACGGCGCGTCGTAGTCCAGCGCCTTGTAGCCCACCTTGGCCGGCACGCCGATGCGCTCGCCCAGATACGGAAAGGTCAGCACCGTGCCGAGCACTTTGCAGTCGAACGGCTTGCCTTTGTCGGGCGTCGCCGAATCGCAGATGCCGAGCACGCCGCCGATGTTGAGCATCTGGATCACATCGCCCGTCTTAAGCTGCGTGGGGATGTGGCCCGAGTAGCCGAACAGCGCCTTGCGATGCCCCAGAGCGCCGGCGACGATGTCGCCGCGCGTGACCTTGGCCATGCGGCCGCTGGTCAGCTCGAGCGTGTTGTAGGTGGACTTGTTGTTGAGCACTTCGACCACGACCACGACACCTTCCTCGCACGGAATGTCGGTGGCGATGCGGGCCTCATGCGACAGTCCGCAGGCCTGGGTGACTGAGGCGATCTTGTCGACGAAGATCGAACGCATTTGATTCATGACTCGGCGGCTCCGGGCAATGACCCTGCCCGTTTGTGGAAAATGCCGCTCAGCGCCAGCATTTTGGAATAGCCCAGCGCGTCGGTTGGCGTCCATTCACCGGCGGCTTCGCCATAGACGCCTTTGGAGGCGGCCATCATCGAGTAGGGCGAGGTGACGCCCTCCACGAACAAACATCCGGGTCGCAACAGCAGCGTCACCTCACCGCTCACGCGGGCCTGCGAGGACAGCAGCAGTGCTTCGATGTCGCGGCACACCGGGTCCAGATGCTGGCCTTCGTGCACCAGATCCCCATACGGTTGCGCGACACTTTCCTTGATGCGTGCCTGTTTGCCGGTGAGCACCAGCTTTTCCAGTTCGCGATGCGCATTCAACAAGACCTCGGCGGCGGGCGCCTCGAAGGCCACGCGTCCCTTGGTGCCGATGACCGTATCGCCCAAATGAATGCCGCGGCCGATGCCGAACGGACCGGCGAGGGTCTCGAGCGTTTCGATGAGGGTCACCGGATCCAATGCCACGCCGTCCAGACTCGTGGGCACGCCTTGCGTGAAGCCCACGCTGTGGCGCTCCTCAGGCCGCGGTTCGGTAAAGGCCTTCTGCGACAGCACCCAGGCTTCTTCGGGAATGCTCCCGGCCGAGGTTAATGTTTCCCTGCCGCCGATGGTCACACCCCACAATCCGCGGTTGACGGAGTAGGCCGCCCCGTAAGGCGGGATGGGCAGATGATGATCCTGCAGATACTTCAACTGTTCGGGGCGCTTGAAGGCGCGGTCGCGCACCGGCGCGATGATCTCCAGGTCCGGCGCGAGCGTGCGCAGCGCCACCTCGAACCGCACCTGATCGTTGCCGGCTGCCGTGCAGCCATGCGCCACCATCCTGGCTTTCAACTGCAGCGCCATCCGGGCGATGACCTGTGCCTGCAGCACGCGCTCCGCGCCCACGCACAGCGGATACAGCTGGCCGCGGCGCACGTTGCCCATGATCAGAAATTTCAGCACCTTGTCGAAGTAGTCGGCGCGCGCGTCGATGAGGTGGTGCTCGATGGCGCCCAATTGCGAGGCGCGCTCGGCCAGCGTTCTGGCGCCGGCCGCATCGATGCCGCCGGTGTCCACGGTGACCGTGATGATGGGGCGGCCATAGGTCTGCTTCAGCCAGGGCACGCAAAACGAGGTGTCCAGGCCGCCGGAAAATGCCAACAGAATGGGCTCGCCGCCCGTGCGTGTCGTTGTGGTCATGAGGTTACTGGCTTAAATGCGGAAAGTGATGCGAAGACGTTCGGCGAGCTTCTTCTGCTCGCGCGCCCCCGCGGTGGCGATGAAAATGGTGTCGTCGCCTGAAATGGTGCCGATGACTTCGGGCCACTGCGCCTTGTCGAGGGCCACCGCGACGCTTTGCGCGGCGCCCACGGCGGTTTTGAGCACGGTGAGATTGGAGCCTGCGCTCTGCAGGCCGCGCACGAATTGCTTGAGCGAGGCGAAGTCGTCCTTTACCGCGGAGGCCGGACCGGGCAGGACGTAGCGGTCGCCCATCTTGGCCACGCCGAGCTCGCGCAGGTCGCGGCTGATGCTCGACTGCGTGGCCTCGTGGCCCTGCTTGCGCAGCAGCTTGACGAGTTCTGACTGGCGGCCGACCTCTTCGCTGCGGATGATGCGCGCAAGCGCATTGCGGCGGGCGGGGGCGCTGCCGTCATCGGGGTGTCCGTTCAACATGAGAATATGCTTTGCATAAAATTGCGCGCATATTGCATAAAAATGCATAAGCTGTCAATGCGCTGTTCCACGCAGCCCGATTCGTCCTGATGTTATGCTTTGCGCCTGCCACGTCTGCCTCAGGGGATGCACGCTTGCTGGAAACCATTGAAGTCGAGACTCAACCCAAGCCCAATGCCGCCATCATCTGGCTCCACGGCCTCGGCGCCGACGGCCACGATTTCGAGCCGGTGGTGCCGGATATCGTGCTGCCCAGCGAGCGCGCCTGGCGTTTCGTGTTTCCAAACGCACCGGTGCGCCCCGTCACCTTGAACAACGGCATGCGCATGCGCGCCTGGTACGACATCAAGACGCTGGAGCGTGGCGCGGCGGAAGATCTGGCCGGCTTTCGCGACAGCGCGGCACAGATCGGCGCGCTGATCGCCCGCGAAGCCGGGCGCGGCATCCCTGCGCATCGGGTGGTGCTGGCGGGGTTTTCGCAGGGCGGCGCGGTGTCCTTGTATATGCTCGGCCGCCATCCCGAAGCGCTTGCCGGAATTATGGCCCTGTCATGCTATCTGCCGGCAGCGGGCAGTCTCGCGGCGGAGAAGGTTGCGGCAAATCAGAAGACGCCGGTGTTCATGGCGCACGGGCAGTTCGACCCGGTGATTGCCGTGTCGGCAGGGCAGCAGTCGCGCGATGCGCTGAAGGCGCAGGGCTATTCGGTGGATTGGCGCGAGTACCCGATGGCGCATTCGGTGTGCCCGGAGGAGATCTCCGACATCCGCAAGTTCCTGTTCAAAGTGCTGCCCTGAGGTGCAACCCTTCAGCGCCGCTGCCCGCGGCCTGCCCCGGGTTGCATCGCGCCGGCGCCGGCTTTTGCGGCCTTAGCCGCGCTGAGAATTTCCAATCGCTCGAACATTCCGCGCAATTGTGCGCGCAGCTGCGCAAGCTGGGCGGCCGACAGCCCCTCGACCATTGACTGATACACCTCGGCGCTCAGGGCGTTGCAGCGTTGCGCCACGCGTCTGCCTTTTGCCGTCAGTGCAACGATGACCGACCGGCTGTCCGTCACGCCCGGCGTGCGCCGGATCAAGTTGCGCTTTTCCAGCTCACGCAGTTGATGCGATATGGTGGACTGCGGCAGCACCATGCGGTTGACCAGGTCGCCGACGCGCGCCGTGCCGGCTTCAGCCAGAAGCACCAGCATGCGCGAGTTGTGCAGGGCGACGTCGTAGCGGCGAAAGTAGGGGTTGCAGAGCAGCTCGAGTTTGGCCTCGATGCGATGCATGAGAAAAGAAATGCGATCGCTGATCGGCGGCAAAGCCGGGCCGTCGGTGCGTTTGCGCTTGGACGCCGCAACCCGCTCAGGCATGGGCCGCCCGCAGCGCCTGCCACACTTTGAGCGGCGTTGCGGGCATCGACAGTTCAGTTACGCCGGCGGGCCGCAAGGCGTTCATCATCGCATTCATGACTGCTGGCGGCGCGGCGATGGCGCCCGCTTCGCCGCAGCCCTTGACGCCCAGCGGATTGTGCGGCGAAGGCGTCACGATGTAGTCGACGAGGAAATTCGGCAGGTTGTCGGCGCGCGGCATGCAGTAGTCCATGAAGGAGCCGGACAGCAGCTGCGCGGTGTCCGGATCGTAGACGCAGTTTTCCAGCAGCGCCTGTCCGATCCCCTGCACGGTGCCGCCATGCACCTGGCCTTCGACGATCATGGGGTTGATGACGTTGCCGAAGTCATCCACCACGGTGTAGGCGAGCACTTCGGTCGCCCCGGTTTGCGGATCCACTTCCAGTTCGCAGATATGCAGGCCGGCCGGGAAGGTGAAATTCGCCGGATCGAAAAAGGCGGTTTCTTCCAGCCCAGGCTCGATCTCGTCGCTCGGAAACTTGGCCGGCGCATGCGCGGTGAAGGCGATCTCCGGGAACGAAATGCCTTTGTCGGTGCCTGCCACCACGAAGCGCCCGTTCTCGAAGAGGATGTCGCTTTCCGCCGCTTCCAAAATGTACGAAGCAATGCGTTTGCCCTTGGCAATGACCTTGTCGAGGGCCTTGATGATGGCGCCGCCGCCCACGGCCAGAGAACGTGAGCCGACGGTGCCCAGACCAAAGGCGCTGCGGCCGGTGTCACCGTGAACGATCTCAATGCTGTGGATCGGAATGCCGAGCTTGTCGCTGACCACCTGCGCGAAAGTGGTTTCATGCCCCTGGCCATGGGAGTGCGTGCCTGTCACGACCACGACGGAACCGGATGGGTTGACGCGAATGGTGGCGGATTCGAACATGCCGCTGCCGGCGCCCGCCGCCATGATGATTTTCGACGGCCCCGCGCCGCAGGCTTCGATGTAGCTGGACATGCCGATGCCGCGCAATTTTCCGCGCGCCTTGGCCGCGGCGCGCCGCGGCTCGAAGCCCGCATAGTCCGCAAGCGCCAGCGCCTTCTCCAGGCCGACGCCGAAATTCCCCGAATCGTATTGCGCACCCAACGGGTTGTCATAGGGAAATGCATCGGGCGGAATGAAGTTGCGGCGGCGAATCTCGGCCGGATCCAATCCCACCTCGTGCGCCGCCTGGTCGACCAGCCGTTCAATGACGTAGGCCGCTTCCGGACGGCCGGCGCCACGGTAGGCATCCACCGGCACCGTGTTGGTGAACACGCCGCGCACGTCGCAGTAGGCCGCCGGGATGGCGTAGGTGCCCACCAGGAGCGGCGCTGAGTAGAACGTGGGAATCGCCGGTCCGAACGTGGAATAGTACGCGCCGAGATTGGCGATGGTGCTGGCGCGCAATGCCAGGAACTTGCCGTTTGCATCCAGCGCCAGCTCTGCGTGAGTCTTGTGGTCGCGGCCATGGCGATCGCTCAAGAACGCCTCGCTGCGCTCGGAGGTCCATTTCACCGGTCTGCCGATCTTTTTGGCCGACCACAGCACGATGACCTCCTCGGCATAGTGCATGGCCTTGGAGCCGAAGCCGCCGCCCACGTCCGGGGAGATGACGCGGATCTTGTGCTCCGGCACCTTGAGAGTTGCCGTGGCCAGCAGGATTCGCGCGACATGCGGATTTTGCGAGGACAGATGCAGCAGGTATTCGCCGCGGCCCTCGTCGAACTCGCCGATGGCGACACGCGGCTCCATCGCATTGGCGACCATGCGGTTGTTGACGAGGTCGATCCGGGTGATGTGATGCGCGCGCGCAAACGCCGCCTCGACCGCCGCGGAATTGCCGACCTGCCAGTGAAAAGCGGTGTTGTGCGCCGCGCCATCCCAGACCAATGGCGCACCGGCGGCCGTGGCGCGGTCGATATTGGCGACTGCAGGCAGGTCGCTTATATCGAATTCGATCAATTCGGCCGCGTCTTTGGCCTGCGACAGCGTCGCCGCGATGATGACCGCAATGGGATCGCCGACATGGCGGACCCGGTCCACCGCCAGGACCGGGTGCGGCGGAATGAACATGAGTGTGCCGTCGATATTGGTCGTCATCCAGCCGACGGGGAGATCGCCGATGCCATCCGCGCGAAGATCCGCGCCGGTGAACACGGCCAGCACACCGGGCGCCTGTTTTGCCTGCGCTGTGTCGATGTGGCGGATTTCTCCGTGCGCAAGATTCGAGCGCAGGAGGTAGGCGTGGACCTGACCATGGCGCTGGATGTCGTCGGTGTACTTGCCGCGGCCGGTGATGAAGCGATGGTCTTCGATCCGGCGCAGTGATGCGCCTATGCCTGTGGCGGTCGGTTCATTCATGGTGGCGTACTTGCGTGAGTTGTATCGATTCCGATATTAACGCCAATTGGCGATGGGGTGAATGATTCGGTTATGCTCTGCGCCGGACAGCGGCACATCGGGCGGGAGTAGTTGATTGGCCATTCAAGGTGAATATAAGATCGCCGCGCCGCGCGAACAGGTGTGGACCGCCTTGAATGATCCGGCCGTGCTGCAGGCGTGCATCCCCGGATGCGAGGAACTGACCAAGCAGTCGGACACCCAGATCGAGGCCAAGATCACGGCGCAGCTTGGGCCGATACGCTCAAAGTTTGCCACGCAGATCACGCTGTCGGACCTGGATCCGCCGCGCGGCTATACCTTGAGCGGCGAAGGCAAAGGGGTTGCCGGCTTTGGCCGCGGCAGCGCGAAGGTGAGCTTAAGCGAAGTCGAGGGCGGCACCTTGCTTCGCTACAACGGCCAGTTGAACATCGGCGGCAAGCTGGCGCAGGTGGGTTCGCGGCTGGTCGAAGCGGCGACCCGCTCCTATGCCGATCAGTTCTTCGAGGCATTTGCGCAGCGCCTGAATGCCGGATCCGCGCCCGGCGCTGCGCAGGCGGTCAGCGCACAGGGCGCGGGGCTGAAGCGCTGGTGGCCCTATGCCGCCGCGGTGGTGGCGGCCATCATTGTGTGGTTGGCGCTGCGTTGACCTATCGCAACTAAGGGGCTGGCAAATGAGCATCACGGTTTCTCTGCAAGTCAATGGCCGCAATGTCAGCGAGACGCTCGAGCCGCAGACCTTGCTGGTGGATTTCCTGCGCAATCATTTGCGCCTCACCGGCACGCATGTGGGCTGCGATACCAGCCAGTGCGGAGCTTGCGTCGTGCACGTCGACGGCCTGGCGGTGAAGAGCTGCACCCTGCTCGCAGCGCAGGCTCACGGCACGCAGGTCACCACCATCGAAGGACTCGAAACCGAGGGCAGGCTGCACCCGGTTCAGGAGGCCTTTCGCAGCGAGCACGGCCTGCAGTGCGGATTTTGCACGCCCGGCATGATCATGAGCGCGGTCGCACTGCTGCGCCGCAACCCCACTCCCACCGAGGCGCAGGTCCGGGAAGGCCTGGAGGGCAATATCTGCCGCTGCACGGGCTATCACAACATCGTCAAGGCGATCCTGACGGCCTCCACCCACATGCCCGCGCAGAGCGCGCAAGCCTCGAGGTCCTGAAGCCCATGTACGCATTCGACTATCAACGTCCCGATACCCTGCAGGCGGCGCTCGCCGCGGCCGCCGTCGATGACGGCGCGTTCCTCGCCGGCGGCATGACCTTGTTGCCGGCGCTGAAGATGCGCCTGTCGCGGCGCTCCAGCCTCGTCGATCTGAGCGGGGTCAAAGAATTGAAAGGCATTGCGGTGGAGGGGGATCGGGTGCGCATCGGCGCGATGAGCCGCCATGTGGAGGTCGAGGATTCGCCGCTGGTTCGTAAAGCCCTGCCGGGCCTTGCGCGACTGGCCGGCGGCATCGGCGACCCGCACGTGCGCAACCGCGGCACCATCGGCGGCTCCCTCGCCAACAGCGACCCCGCCGCTGATTATCCGGGTGCGGTGCTGGGGCTCGGTGCGACGATTACCACCAATCGCCGCCAGATCGCCGCGGCCGATTTTTTCAAGGGCATGTTCACCACCGCGCTGGCCGCGGGTGAGTTGATAACGCAGGTGTCCTTTCCCATCCCGCGCCGCTGCGCATACGTCAAATTCCGCAACCCGGCGTCCCGCTACGCGATGGTTGGCGTCATGGTCGCGCAGTTCACCAACGAGGTCCGCGTCGCGGTAACGGGCGCCGGCGCGCATGTTTTTCGATTGCCGGACTTCGAGCAGGCATTGGGGCGCGCGTTCTCCCCGGACTCGGTGCTGCGCCTGAGCGTGTCCAGCGAGGGCTTGAACGAGGACATGCACGCCACCGCCGATTACCGGGCAAGTCTGATCAGCGTGATCGCCGCCCGGGCGGTGGCCGCAGCTCTGGCCGGTTAGCCGGCTCACCATGAGCGCGAACGTGCCGGCCTCGGTCGATGAAACGGCTGCGTTTCTGCGTCGGGGGCAGTACGTCGGCGACCGCAATCTGGCGGTCGTGGTGTATCTGGCGCTGAAGCTGCAGCGCCCGCTGTTGCTGGAAGGCGAGGCCGGCGTCGGCAAGACCGAAATCGCCAAGGTTCTGGCGGCGGGACTTGGCCGCAAACTCATCCGCCTGCAGTGTCACGAGGGACTGGACGTCGCGGCGGCGCTGTACGAGTGGAACTACCTGCGGCAAATGCTCGAGTTGCGCATGGCGGAGATCAGCGCCGGCTCGACCTCGCGCGAGGCGCTTGCCGCTGAAATCTTCGATCCGCGTTTTCTCATCCGGCGGCCGTTGTTGCAGGCGCTGGAACCGCATGCGGAAGGCCCGCCGGTGCTGCTGATCGACGAAATCGACCGGGCCGATGAGCCATTCGAAGCGTTCCTGCTCGAGATTCTGTCGGATTTTCAGGTGACGGTGCCCGAGCTGGGAACCCTGAGCGCGGCGCAAAGACCCATCGTCATCATCACCTCCAACCGCACGCGTGAGATCCACGATGCGCTCAAACGGCGCTGCCTGTATCACTGGATCGGCTACCCGAGCGGCGAACGTGAAATGCAAATCCTGGCGCAACGTGCACCCGAGGTGAATGAGGCGCTTGCGCTGCAAGTGGTGGCCTACGTGCAAAACCTGCGGCGGCGCAAGCTGTTCAAGCCGCCTGGCGTGGCGGAAAGTCTGGACTGGGCCCACGCCATCGTGGCCCTGGGGCAGCACGCGCTGAGCGCGAGTCTGCTGGAGGAGACCCTGGGCGTGCTGTTGAAGTACGAAGAAGACATCGCTGCCGCGCGCGCATCCATCGATGAGGATTTGAACGCGCTGAATTTGCGCAAGCCCTCACTGTCGCGATAGGCGCAAGCCGGTGGCGCATCTGTCATCCAGTCTGCCCGAACTGACCCGCGCGCTGCGGGCGGGCGGCGTGAAAATCGGCAGCGGCTCGATGCTGGATGCCAATGCTGCGCTGGCCGCCGTGGGACTCGCGGCGCGCGATGATGTGCGCGCGGCCCTGTGCGCCACGCTGATTCGCGATCCGGCGGATCTGGCCCTGTTCGAGCATGTATTCGATGCGTTTTTCCCCCTGCAATCGTGGACGCTGCCGGGCAGCGATCCGCTGACGGCGAAATCCAAGGGACTTGAGGCTCCCCCCGCGGCACGGCGTCTTGCGCAAAGCCTGGCCAGCCGCGGCGATGTGCAGCTGCTGCGCGGTCCGGATCGTCACGAGCGCATCGCTACTGGCACCGAATCGCGGCTGGAGCGGCTTGCCTCGAAGGATTTTGAGCAGATGACAGTGGCTGAACTGGAGGCGGCGCGCCGCCTGATCGCTGCGGCGCCGGCCCGCAGCACATGGAGGCGCTCGCGCCGCTGGGAATCCGACAGCGCCGGCCGCAGCGTGGATCTGAAGCGCATGCTGCGCAGCCGGCAGACCGACATTGTGTTGTTTCGCGCCCCGCAATGGCGGCCGAGGGATTGGGTGCTGCTGATCGACATCTCCGGCTCGATGGCCGTCTATTCGCGCATGTTCTTGCATTTCGCTCACGCCCTGAGCCGAGGGGGCGGGCGAATCGAGACCTTCGTGTTTGCCACCCGCCTGACCCGCGTCACGCGCGAATTGAAAGAGTCAGACCCGGATGCCGCGATGCGCGCGGTCTCGCGGCGTGTGCCGGACTGGGACGGCGGCACGCGATTGGGCGAAAGCCTGGCGGAGTTCAGCCGCCTCTGGGGCCGGCGCGTGCTGGGTCGAGGCGCGCAGGTGCTGCTGCTCACCGATGGCCTGGAACGCGACGGCATCGAGGTGCTGGACCTGGAGCTGGCGCGTTTGGTGCGTTCCAGTCACGAATTGGTTTGGATCAACCCGCTGCGGCGGCACGCCGGCTACCAGCCGCTCGCCGCCGGCGCTGGCGTATTGGCGCGTCACGCTCATCGCAACGCATCGGCGCATAACCTCGACACCATTTTGGATCTGGCACGAATGCTCGGCCCGCGCGTCTAGAGACTGACGGGCATTGATGTTCTGCGCGTGAAATGCAATGTTAAGATAGGCTGCCTTGCTGCGATTCAAACATACTCAACAAAAGTCGAAAAGCCCATGTCCAACAATCCGATCCTGACCAGTCCGCACAAGCTCAAGCTGGCCGTTTTCGGCTTGAATGTCAGCGGCGGCTGCTCCATGACCGATTCGCCGGAAGTCTTGCAGGTCACCTGGGACGAATCGGTGCGCATCGCCCAATTGGCTGAATCCGCCGGCATCGAGGCCATCATTCCGGTGGCGCGGTGGAAGGGGATGGGCGGCAACGTCAACTTCAATCACCGCAATTTCGAGACCTTCACCTGGGCGGCCGGGCTGTCGGCCGTGACCAGCAAGATATCCGTCTTCGCGACCTTCCATGTGCCCACGGTGCATCCGATCCGCGCGGCCAAGGAAGTCGCGACCATCGACCACATCTCCAGGGGGCGCTTCGGGCTGAACATCGTGGCCGGCTGGAACTCGAAGGAAATCGGCATGTTCGGCGTGCCGCAGAAGGAGCATGACGTGCGCTATGACGTCGCCGACGATTGGATCACGCTGTGCAAGCGGCTGTGGACGGCGAAAGGCGAGTTCGATCATGAGGGCCCCTACTTCCCCTCGCCGGGGGCCTACTCCGAACCCAAGCCGGTCCAATCCCCACATCCGCCGTTGATGAGCGCCGGCAACAGCGCGCGCGGTCAGCTGTTCGCCGCCCAGCATGCGGACTTGAATTTCGTCGTCGCCAAGGACATCGCGGCGGCCGGAGAAATTGCGGCGACCGGCAAACGCATTGCAGCGGAGAAATTTGGCCGCCGCATGCAGGTATTCGGCCAGGCCTATGTGGTGTGCCGTGACACCGAGCGCGAGGCGCGCGAGTACGTCAACGACTATGTGAATGTGAAGGGCGACTGGCCCGGCGTCCGCAACCTATTAGATGTGCTAGTCCCGAACTCCAAGAGCGCGCTGGGGACGGGCTGGGAGGCGATGGCATCCAATCTCATCGCCGGCTATGGCGCCATTCCCCTGGTGGGGACGGCCGAACAGGTCGTCGAAGGAATGCTGGCGTTTTCCCGCGCCGGACTCGACGGCATCACCCTCAGCTGGCTCAACTACGATGCCGGCCTGACGCAGTTCAAGCAGAAGATCCTGCCGCTGATGCGCCAGGCGGGGTTGCGTGAATGAGACAATCTGCGATTGCTCATTTAGATCGATTTCGATGTATTATCCAGGGGTTATCGCGAGCCGGTGCGTCGAACCCCGGCCATTCCACAACATCGGGGAGCGGGAAGTGAACAAATATTTATCCAACAAGTGGTTGTCGGCCCTGTGTGCCGGGCTGGCGGTGAGCGCCTTCGCCCTGCCCGTGTCCGCGGCGGACGTCAAACCTGTGGCGGAAGTCGTAGGACTTGAAGAAATCATCGTGCAGGCTCAAAAGCGCGACGAAAGCGCGCAGAGCGTGCCCATCGCACTTACCGCGCTGGACGCGGCGGCCATCGAGCGCTCGCATTCGCGCGACATACAAGGCGTGGCACAGCTTGCGCCCAACCTCATCGTGGATCCGATCCTGGGCAACGGCACCGCGGCCATTTCCATCCGCGGCATGCAGTTGAACGATGTGGAGAAGTCCTTCGACCCGGCGGTCGCCGTGTATTTGGACGGCATCTATCTCGCCAACACCACCGGTGCGCTGCTGCAGATGTTCGACGCGGCCGACATCGAAGTGCTGCGCGGGCCGCAGGGCACGCTGTTCGGCCGCAACACCATCGGCGGTCTGCTCAACATCCGCCGCGCCGCGCCCACCGGCGAGTTCGGTGGCAAGCTGCAGCTGGGCTACGGACGCTTCCAGCAGTTCGACGGCCATGCGGTGCTGAACTTCGACGCCGCCTTCGACGGCAAGCTCAAGACCAAGCTGTCAGTGGTGCGCCAGTCCGGCGGCGGGTATTGGAAGAACGTGACTTACACGCGCAACGGCAAGCGCGAGGGCGACACGGCCTTCACCGGCGTTTCGCTGTTCACGACGCTCGCGGCCACGGACAAGCTGGAGTTGGGCCTGATCCTGGATTACTTCGACGACAAGTCCCCGACGCGCCCGGTGACCTCCATCACCGGACCGCTGGAAGTACTGGGCGCCTTTGTCGGCGGCGCGCCGGCGGGCGATGAGAACTATCACGGCACCACCCACACCTCGCTGGAGCAGACGGCCTTCCTCAAGACCAAGGCCGCCACGTTGAACGCGAAGTGGCAGATCAGCGACACGCAGCGCATCGTCTCGGTCACCGGTTACCGCGATGTCAAGGAAGATGCGATCGAGGAATTCGACGGCCAGACGACCACGCTGTCGCCGCCGGGAGTGACGCCGCCATTTGAGTTGTCGTTCTTCAATACGGTGCGGCCGCAGAGCAGCCATCAGTTCAGCGAAGAGCTGCGCCTCGAGTCGGACTGGACCTCCAAGCTGCGTTCCACGCTCGGCGCCTACTACTTCGACGGCAGCTATAACCTGCGTCAGCTGACCTTCTTTGGCGGCGGCCCGTTCGGTGCGCCGTACTACAAACAGGGCACCACCTCCTCGGCGCTGTTTGGCCAGGTGGATTGGGAGTTCATCGACAATTTCACCCTGAGTGTCGGCGGCCGCTACACGCGTGAGAAGAAAGACGCCTGCGCCATCAACTACGATCCGACCGATCTTTCCGCCGTGCAGAGCAGCTTCGGCACCTGCGATGCCGGCAACTACATCGCCTCGTATGTGGACGTGAACGGCAATACCATCACGCAGACCGGCCGGCGTACCTGGTCCAAGTTCACGCCGCGCGTGAACCTGTCCTGGCGCGTCGATCCGTCGAAGATGGTGTATGCCACCTATTCGGAAGGCTTCCGCTCGGGCGGCTTCAACGGCCGTTCCAGCGATCCGAAGACCCTCGGGCCGTATGAGCCGGAGAAGGTGAAGTCGGTCGAGTTGGGCGCCAAGACACAGTGGATGGACAATCGCCTGCGCGCGAACCTCGCCGTGTTCCACACCAAGTACACCAACAAGCAGGAAGACGTGGTGTTCCCGGATCCGAATCTGGTGACGGTGACGCTGGTGCAGAACGCGGCTTCAGCCACGCTCAAGGGCGCCGAATTGGAACTGACCGCGGTGCCGGTGCAGGGCTTCACCGCTGGGATCAATCTGGGCTATCTCGATGCCAAGTACGACAGCTGGAATGTGCCGGGCCTCTCCGGCGGTACCGTCGACAAGAAAGGCTTCAAGCTGCGGCGTGCGCCCAAGTTCACGGCCGCGGTGAACCTTCTGTATGAGCAGTCGCTTTCCAACGGCCACAGCATTGACTACGGCGCCAACTATGCCTACAAGGACGACTACTACATCGTTGCGAACACGCTGTCGCCCTATGACGTCAGCCCGCAGGGCGCTTTCAGCAGCAATCCCGGCCTCATCAAGTCCTACGGCAATCTGGATCTGATGCTCGCCTATGATGCGAAGTCCTGGAAGGTCACGGCCTGGGCCAAGAACCTGACGGACGAGCGGCATTTCCTGCACGTGCTTGACGTCGGCACCAACTACAACGCGGGACCCGGCAACAGTGCGGTGCCGGTGGCCGGACTGTGGACATTCGGAACGCTCAGCCCGCCGCGCACTTACGGAGTGGATGTACAGCTGAAGTTCTGATATGGCGGTTCTGTTTCAGAATGGTAGTGTCATCGACGGCACGGGCGCACCCGCCCGTGCCGTCGACGTTCTGGTGGAGGGAAACAGGATTACCGCCACCGGTGCGCAAGCGGCGCAGCGCGCAGCGCTGATCCTCGACCTTCGGCGCATCGACATCGCCGGCGCAACGCTCATGCCCGGCCTCATCGACGCGCATTGCCATGTCACCTTCGATGCGCCGCGCTCCAACGACGAGCTGTTCTTTCATCGCCGCGCCGCGCTCTCCGCCATCATCGCCGCGGCCGACATGCGCAAGCTGCTGTGCGCCGGCGTCACCGGTTTCTTCGATGCGGATTCCATTTTCGAGATCGGTACGGATCTGCGCGATGCGATCGAGGCCGGCATCGTCGAAGGTCCGCGCATGACCACGGGCGGGCACGCGCTGCTGACCTCGGTCGGCGGCACCGCCGGGCGGCTGTTTCCGGACGAGGGCATCCGCGGCTATGCGGTGATCGTGCGTTCGCGCGACGAAATCGTCGCCGAAGTCAGGCGGCAGATCAAAAACGGCGTCGACTGGATCAAGGTGCATGTGACCGGCCTGATCCCGAGGCAGCGATCGCAGGGCGAGCTCACGGTCTGGTCCATGGATGAATTGCGTACGGTGTGCGATGCGGCCCATGCGCTGGGCATCCCGGTGGTCGGTCATTGCCGCAACGCCGGCAGTACGCGCGACGCCGTGCGCGCCGGGTTCGACATGATTTTGCATGCAACGCACATGGACGAAGAAGCCTTCGATGCCGTATGCGAACGCAAGGTGCCGGTGGTGCCGACGTTTGCGTTCCAGGCGAATCTGGCCGACTACGGCGATGCGGTGAACGCCGACCCGGCGCTGCAGGAAATGTTCCGCCGCGAGATTGCCGACAGCGCCGTCATGCTGCAGCGGCTGCACGCGGCGGGAGTGCCCTTGTTGTGCGGAACCGAGAGCGGGTTCTCGCTGACTCCCCTGGGGGAGTGGCATTACCGCGAACTTGAAGTGTTCGTGCGCGACCTGGGGTTTACGCCGCTGCAAGCCATCCGTGCGGCGACCTTCGATGCGGCGCGCGCATTGCGCATGGAAGGGCAGGTGGGTGAAATTGCCGCGGGCCGGCTCGCCGACCTGATCGTTCTTCAGGGTGATCCGTCCAAAGACGTCACCGTGCTCGGTGATCGCTCGAAAATGAAATACGTCATGGCCGATGGCCATTTCGTCGATCTGCAGCGGCCGGAACGCGAGCGTCGCGCGATTCCGGGCTGGCGCGTCAGCCTGTATTCCAGCCAGATTCTGACACGCGAGCTGGCGATGCGCGGCCGGAAACACTGATCATGGCAACCATCACCGTCACCGGCTTTCGCGAAGCGCAGCAAACGCTGTCCATTGCGGATCTGAAGCAATCCTTGTACGACGAAGGAGCGGCGCTGATGGACCGGGTGCTCGTGACCTTGCACGGCGAGGAGCATCGCCGGCGGCGCCTGCTGGAAATGAAGATTTTCAAGAAGGATTTCTTCGCCTATTACGAAACGCAGGTGCTGCCGAAAGTCATTCGCGAAACGCTGCTGCCGTTCGTCGCCGCGGTTCGAGTGGATCTCATCGACGTGGCCTATCAGTGCATGGTCGGATTGACCGCCGATTTCGCGGGCATCGACCGGCCGTTGCGCACGGAGGCCGAAACGGCGGATCTGGTGCGATTGCTGCGCGTATTCGGCAACGCCGCCACCATCGGCCAGTTCAAGGGATCGCGCGAGGAGTTTGCCGCGCTCAAGGCATCGATCACGCAGGGCATGCAGGAGTTCGAAGCGCGCTATTTCAATCCGTCGGTGGCGCGGCGCGTGGCCTTGGTTGCGCAATTCCGGCAAGGCGTGATCGCAGAGGACAGCCTGCCGCGCGATATCCTGACGCTTCTTGTCCGCAACGAAGAACAGGTGGATCTGCCGCGGGACATGATGTTGCGCGAAACCGCCTTTTATTTTCTGGCCGGCGCCCATACCTCGGTGCATTCGATTTCGCATGTCATGCACGAGCTGTTCGAGCTGTGCGCTCGGGATCCGGCGCAGCGGGCGCGGCTGCTCGCTGAGCCCTTGTATCTGCAGCGTTGCGTGCATGAGAGTTTTCGGCTGCACCCGGCCAGCCCGGTTTCCAAGCGCCGCCCTCTGTGCCCGGTGACGCTGGCGCAGGGTGAGGTGGCCGGCGTCGATGACACCGTGGTGGTGAGTCTGTTTCAGGCCAATCGCCAGGTCGACGCATTCGGAGAGGATGCCGCGGCATTCAATCCGCAGCGCGCGAAGTCACCGCCGCACATGCCTTACGGACTGACATTCGGGGTCGGGGTTCACAGCTGCCTGGGCAAGAACCTGGCGGCAGGTGACATCCCCAAGGCCACCACCGATTCGAACACGCATCAGTACGGAACGATCACCCTGGTGGCGCGTGAGCTATTGATGCATGGTGTGCGGCCCGATCCTCAGGAGGGACCGCAACAGGATCTGAGCACCGAACGCGAGACCTGGTTGCGGTATCCGATCGTGTTTTCGTTGCCGTGAAGCAATCCTTCGTGACGGGGTTCGACGCGGCGGGCGCCGCCTTGCGCAATCCCGATCTGGCGCAATCCATGTACGAGGCGGGCGCCGTCGTCATGGACAAGGTGCTGCTGACGCTGCATGGCGAGGAGCATCGGGTGCGGCGGCTGCTGGAGTTCCGCGTTTTTCGCAAGAACTTCTTTGCCTATTACGAGCGCGAGGTTTTTCCGGCGACGCTGCGCGCGACTTTGCAGCCCTACCTCGACGCCGGCCGCGCCAGTCTCATCGAATTCGGCTACCGCGTCACCATAAATCTGACCGCCGATTTCGCCGGTATTGACCGACCGGCGGGAACCGTCGGGGAAACCGAGGCGCTGTTCGGCCTGGTCAAGACGTTCAGCGAAGGCGCCACCCTGGTTCACTCCAAGCGCGATCCGCTGCGTGTGCAGGCGGAGGTGCGCAGCGCGCTGGCGGCACTGCAGAAAGAATTTCTCACCCCTTCCATGGCGCGCCGGCAGGCGTTGATCGCACGCCTGGCGGCAGGGGAAATCGACGAGGAGGAATTGCCGCGCGATGTGCTGACGGTGCTGCTTCGCAACGAAGACAAGATCGATCTGCCGCCCGATGTGCTGCTGCGCGAGATGGCGTTTTATCTGCAAGCCGGCTCGCACAGCACGTCCAACTCCATGGCGCATGCCATGCACGAGATTTTCACCTGGTGCGATCAGCATCCCGAGGATTGGGCGCGGGTGCGCCGCGACCGGCTGTTCGTGCAGCGCTGCGTGCACGAGAGCATGCGCCTGCACCCGGCCAGTCCGGTCGCCTGGCGCCGGCCCACCTGCCCGGTCACGTTGAAGTCCGGTGACCAATTGGATTCGAAGGATCGCGTCGTCATCGACCTGGCGGCCGCAAACCGGGATCAAAGCGTTTTCGGCGCTGATGCGGATGAGTTCAAGCCGGGCCGACGCGTGCCGCAGGGCTTGTTTCCCTTCGGTCTGACGTTCGGAACCGGCGTGCATGCGTGCCTCGGCCGGGATCTGGACGGCGGAATCATCGCCCGCTCGGATGTCGACCCGGCGACTCACCAATATGGTCTCGTGACCCTGCTCGTGGCCGAGTTGCTGCAGGCCGGCGCGCGGCCGGATCCGCGCGACCCACCGGTGGCGGACCCGAACACGCAGCGCCAGAATTGGGGCCGATACCCCGTGGAGTTCAAGATATGAAGACGATGATGGTGACCGGCGCGGGCGCAGGCATCGGTGAGGCCATTGCGTGCGCGGCCGCCGCGGCCGGTTATCGCGTCGCGGTGCTGGATGTGGACGCGGCGCGCGCCGCCGCCGTGGCGCTCAGTCTCAAAGACGGCGTCGCCTTTGGTGTGGATGTGAGCGATGAACAGGCGGTGGATGCCGTGCTGCGCTCACTCGGCGCTGCGCCGGACGTGCTGGTCAACAACGCCGGCATCGTGCGCTTCGGTCCTTTGCTGGAGCACAGCCTGGAGAACTTCAAAGCCGCGGTGAACGTCAATCTCATCGGCACCTTCGTCACGGCGCGCGCGGTTGCGCGCGGCATGCTCGAGCGCGGCTCCGGCGTCATCATCAACATGTCCTCGATCAACGCCACGCATCCGGCGCCCGGTTCGGGCGCCTATCCGGCCACCAAGGCGGCCATCGTGTCGCTGACGCAGCATATGGCGCTGGAGTGGGGCCCGGGCGGCGTTCGCGTCAACGCGATTGCGCCGGGCTTCATCGATGCGGGAATGTCGACGCCAATCTATGCGAATCCGCGGGTGCGTGAACTGCGCGGCGGCGCCGTGCCGCAGCGGCGTCTGGGAACGGCGCAGGACATCGCCAACGCGGTGCTGTTTCTGGCCTCGGATCAAGGCTCTTACATCAACGGCCATGAGCTCATTGTCGATGGCGGCGTCGTCAACAGCGTGTTGGCGGGCCTGCCGCGCGAATAGCCGGCTCAACGCCCATGGATCATGTGCTGATTGCCGGGGGGATCTACCACGAGTTCGAGCAGACTTCGGCGCTGCTGGCCGCGCGCTGCGCCGCATTGAATCTGCGCACGCAGGTCTTCTTGGATCCTGAAACCGCTTTGCAGGCGCTGGCGCAATCGGGCAAGTGCCGGCTGCTGACCGTGAACGCGCTTCGATTCAGCATGACGCAGAATGAAAAATACGCGCCATTTCGCGCCCAATGGGCCTTCAATCTCTCTCTCTCCGGACGCGAAACACTGACTGATTTCGTTCGCCGCGGCGGCGCTCTGCTCGGCCTGCACACGGCCAGCATTTGTTTTGACAGTTGGGCCGGGTGGGGGTCGATCCTCGGTGCACAATGGGTATGGGGCCAATCCTTTCATCCGCCGACCGGCATGGTGCAGGTGGAATCCATCGAGCCGCGCGGGACGCTGACGCAGGATGTCCCGCCGTTCCAGGTGTTCGACGAGGTCTATCACGGTCTGCGGCTTGACGCGCAGGCACGCCCCATCCTGCGCGCACGCACTGTGCCGGATGGGGACTATCAACCGGTGATGTGGACGCATCGCTTCGGCAAGGGCCGCGTCGTTTACGATGCGCTGGGACATGGGGTGGAGTCGATCAACGAGCCGACGCATCGGAAAATTCTCGACCGGGCCGTGGCCTGGCTGGTGCAGCCGAACGCGGTCGGGCAGGAGGTGGGTCTTGCGTGAGATCCAGGCAATGTCGGTGCTGATCACGGGTGGCGGATCGGGAATCGGCGCCGGCACGGCGCGTTACTTTGCGGCGCGCGGCGCGCGCGTGACCATTTGCGGCCGGCGCGGCGACAAGCTTGCCGAGGTGGCCCACGACCTGGGCGCCGCGTGCCGCGTCGTGGTCGGTGACATCACGCAGGCGGCGGACCGGCAGTCGATTCTGGCCGGTGCCGTGGAGCACGGCGGCGGATTGCATGTGCTGGTCAACAACGCCGGCAACATGTACCGCGGACCCATCGCCACGCTCACGCAAGATAAGCTGATGGAAGTGTTCAACTCCAACGTCATCGCGGCCATGCTGCTCACCGGTCTGGCGGTGCCGCATCTGGCCAAGACGCAGGGCGCGGTGATTTTCATCGGCTCGGTGCATACGCGGCGCGCCTACCCGGGCGCTTCGCCCTATGCAGCGACCAAAGGCGCCGTGGAAGTGCTGACGCGGGTGCTGGCGGCCGAATTGGGAGAACAGCGCATTCGCGTGAACTGCGTGGTGCCCGGCGCCGTGCTCACCGAAATCAATCAACGCGCCGGACTGTTCGATGACGCCACCGCCCGCAAACGCCTCGAAGGCATGGCGGGGATGCACGCACTGGGGCGCATCGGCACCGAGACCGAGATTGCCGAAGCGATCGGCTATCTGTGTTGCGCCGAGTGGACCACCGGCGCCATCGTCGATGTGGACGGCGGGCTGGGACTTGGATTGACGGCAGGCTGAAACATGGATCTAGGACTCAACGATCGGGTGGTTCTGGTCAGCGGTGCGAGCGCCGGCATCGGGCTGGCGACGGCACAGGCCTTCGTGCAGGAGGGCGCGCGCGTTGCCATCTGCTCTCGCAGTGAAAAGAATCTGGAGGCGGCCGTGCGCCGGCTGGATCCCGGCGGCGCCGGCAGCGTGCTTGCGGTGGCCGCCGATTTGTCGCAGCCGGACGGCGCTCAGGCTTTGTATGCGCGCGTGCAAAGCCAGTGGGGCGGGGTCGATGTGCTGGTCAACAATGTCGGCGGCCCGCCGCCCGGCAATTTCGCGGCGCTGGACGATGCGGCCTGGCAGCGTGCAGTGGATCTGACATTGATGTCCGCCATACGCCTGACCCGCGAAGTATTGCCGGGCATGCGGCAGCGTCGATGGGGCCGGATCGTCAATGTGTCCTCCTACTCGGTCAAACAGCCGATCGATGGCCTGTTGCTCTCCAACAGCATTCGCCTTGCCGTGTTGGGCTGGGCCAAATCACTGTCCAATGAAGTGGCGCAGGACAACGTGCTGGTGAATACGGTTTGCCCGGGCTGGACGCGCACGCAGCGGGTCCGCGATATCGTCGATGAACGGGCGCGCCGATCGGCATCCGACAGCCACTCGGTCGAGCAGAGCATCGCGCTGGGCATTCCGATGCGCCGGCTCGCCGATGCAAACGAGATTGCCGATGTCATCGTGTTCCTCGGCTCGGCGCGCGCAAGCTACGTCACCGGCGCAGCGCTCCAGGTCGACGGCGGCACCGTGCAGGGTTACCTGTAGTGGCGCACGCGGATATCATTCGTGCCTTCATCGATGCGTGGAACGCCAACGACCTGGATCGAGTGGTCGCTTCGCTGCACCCGGATGTCCGCTATCACAATATTCCGCTGCAACCCATCCAGGGTCGCGAGGCGGTCCGCACCTATCTGCACAGCGCGGGCAGTTTCGATTGGGTGGATTGGAAACTGCTGGCGATTGCCGAATCCGGCGACACGGTTCTCACCGAAAGAATCGACGAATTCGGTATTGGCGGCGTGCACGTGAAACTGCCCATCATGGGCGCGTTCGAAATCCGCGACGGATTGATCGCCGCCTGGCGGGATTACTTCGATCTGGCCACGTACCTGCGCCAGCGCGAAGGCCGCTGAGGAATCGCCGATGTCCATACGCAGCGCAAGAACCATCGACATCCATGCGCACATCGTGCTCGAAGAAACCTTCGGCGCAGCCGGCGAGCATGGGCCTGAACTGACGACGGCGCCGGATGGCCGGCCGCTGTTCAGAGTCGGCGGCTACCGATTGCACGGCGTGCGCTATCGCGGCAGCGCCTTCATGGATCTGGACGTGCGTATCGCGGCCATGGACAAGGCCGGCATCGACTTTCAGGTTGTGTCGCCGAATCCGCTGACCTATTTCCACTTCATCGACACAGCCTCGGCCAGCGCATTCTGCCGGCGCCAGAACAACGTCACGGCGCAGCGCATCGCCGCTTTTCCGCAGCGCCTGGCGGGCTTTGCGGCCCTGCCCATGCAGGACCCGCAGGCCGCCGCCGATGAACTCACGCGGGCCGTGCAGGAACTGGGATTGTGGGCGCCCTACGTCGGCACGGAGTTCGGCATCCGCCTGGATTCGGCGGCGCTGGATCCGCTGTACCGCCGCTGCGTGGAGTTGAATGTCCCGCTGTTTTTTCATCCGGCGCCTGCCGGCATCGACGGACCGGCCGCGTTTCCGGCGGTGAATTACTTCGATCTGGATCTGTTGATCGGATTCGCCACGCAGGAAACCATCGCGGTGGCGACGCTCATTTTCGGCGGCGTGCTCGACCGGCATCCGGATCTGGACATCTGCGTCAGCCACGGCGGCGGTGCGGTCGGTTTCCTGAGCGGCAGATTGTCGCAGGCGGCCCGCAAACGCCCCTGGTCGCAGGGCGCGCTGCGCGATGAGGGCGCATTCGAATCGCGCCTGAAGCGCCTGTGGTTCGACAACCATGTACACGATGAGCGCTCCCTGGCGCTGCTCAGGAGCATCGTGGGTGAGGAGCGGCTGGTGCTGGGCACCAATTTTGCCGGCTGGGATCAGCCGGAGAGCTTGCGCAGCGATGCCGCGCCGCCGTATCTGGCGGACAATGCGCGGCGATTGTTGCGGCGTTAACTTCGGGGGCAAGAATGCAATGCGTGAATTGAAAGACATGTCGGTGCTCGTTACCGGCGGCGGCTCGGGCATCGGCGCGGGCATTGCCCGCTATCTGGCCGGGCGCGGCGCGCGCGTCACCATCAGCGGACGCCGGCAGGAGAAAATCCAGGCCGTGGCAAACAGCATCGGGCCCGCCTGTCTCGGCATTGCCGGCGATGTGACGGTCGATGCCGACCGGCACCGCATGCTGGAGGCGGCCATCGCGCATGGCGGCAAGCTCGATGCCCTGGTTAACAATGCGGCGAACATGTACCGGCAGGCGGTCGGGGAATACACCGAGGCCCTGCTCAAGGAAGCTTTCGACACCAACGTGATCTCCGCCATGATGCTGTCCAGCATTGCGGTGCCGCATCTGGAAAAGACGCAGGGCTCGATCGTGTTCATCGGCTCCACCCACACGCGCCGGGCGTTTCCGGGCGCCTCTCCTTATGCGACCACCAAGGCGGCCGTGGAAGGATTGACGCGCGTCATGGCGGCTGAACTGGGACGCAAACTGATTCGTGTCGGCTGCATTTTGCCTGGCGCCGTCAGCACCGAACTGAATCTGCGCGCCGGGCTGTTCACCGCGCCGCAGGCGACAGAGCGCTACGCGGCGGTCGCGCCGCTGCACGCGCTGGGCCGCATCGGCACTGAAACGGAAATAGCCGAGGCGGTGGAATATCTGATCCGCGCCGAATGGGTGACGGGCGTCGCGCTGGAAGTCGACGGCGGCATCGCGCTCGGCGTGTCACAATTTTGAACCTGGAAAAACGAGGATCGCTCATGAGAATCAATCCTGCGGCTTTGTGGATGGCCTTGGTGCTGACCATCGGCGGGACCTGCCTGGCGGCAGCGCCGAATCCGGAAAACCTGCCCGGCGCCCCGATCTTCAAGGAGCGCTGCGCGCACTGCCATCTGGGCCAGGTGCCCAAGGCGCCGAGCAAGACTTTCCTGCAGCTCATGCCGGCGGACGCCATCGCCGCGGCGCTCATCAGCGGCATCATGCAAGGACAGTCCGCCGGATTGAGCGAGGCTCAAAAGCGCGACGTCGCCCATTATCTGTCCGGTGAAACCGTGGAGCAGGCTGCCGCGGTCGCGCAAGCGCCGCGCTGCAACGCGCAGAGGAACGAGACCGCATCGTCCGGCGGGTCGGCGCTCCCCAGCTGGGGATTCGATGACCGCAACACCCGCCTGATCCCCGCGGCGGTGGCCGGCCTGTCGGCTGCCCAGATTCCAAAGTTGAAGCTCAAATGGGCGTTGAACTATCACGGCGCCATACGCGCGCGCTCCCAACCCACGTTCGCGAGGGGGATGCTGTTCGTCGGCAGTCAGAACGGCACGGTCTACGCGCTCGATGCGGCAAGCGGCTGCGTGCGCTGGACCTATCGCGCCACTGCCGAAGTGCGTACGCCCGTGGTGCTGTCGGACAGCCAGAGCAGCGCGTCCGGCGGTGCGTCGCTTGCATTCTTCGGCGACATCCTGGGCCGCGTCTATGCATTGGATGCCGGCACGGGCGCATTGAAATGGAAGCAGCGCATGGATGATCATCCCAGCGCGACCATCACCGGTGCACCGGTCTACCATGCCGGCCGCTTGTACGTTCCGGTCTCCTCGTTGGAAGAGGCGGGGGTGGATCCGACCTATCCCTGTTGCAGCTTTCGCGGCTCGCTGGTGGCGTTGGATGCCGGCAGCGGGGCAACGCTATGGAAAACCTACAGCGTCGACCGGCCTGCAGCGCCCACCGGCAAAACCAAATCCGGGACGCTCACCCTGGGACCTTCGGGCGTACCGATATGGAATTCTCCGACCCTGGACTTGAAGCGCGGGCTGCTGTACGTCGGCACCGGCAACAATTATTCATCGCCCGCCACCAACCTGAGTGATTCGGTGGTTGCCTTCGATATGGCCAGCGGCGCGATTCGCTGGCATTGGCAATCCGTGGCCGGTGATACCTGGAACATCGCCTGCATGGTCGGCATCGAAGGCTGCCCCGACAAAGTGGGCCCGGATTTCGACATCGGCGCGGGCACGATTCTTACGACGTTGCCAACGGGCAAGGAATTGATACTCGTCGGGCGCAAAGACGGCACGGTGTTCGCCCTGGATCCGGACAAGCACGACACGGCCGTGTGGCAGGCCAAGCTGGGCCGCGGCAGCATCCAAGGCGGGGTGCAGTTCGCGATGGCTGCCGATCAATCGCGTTTGTACGTGCCGGTGTCGGATATGGCCGATGCCCACGATGGCCGTGTCTACAACGAACCTGCGCGTCCCGGCCTCTACGCGCTGAACCCTGCGGATGGCAAGCTGCTGTGGTCCAGCCCCGCCGACAATGTGTGCGCCGGCCGGGATTTTTGCGACTCGGGTATTCTGGCCGCCATCACCGCGATTCCCGGGGCCGTTTTCGCAGGCCACATGGACGGGCGGGTCCGCGCCTATGACAGCGGCAGCGGCAAGGTGCTGTGGAGCCATGACACCACGGCGCCCATCACCACGCTGTCGGGAGCGACGGGCCGCGGCGGAACGATCGGCGGTCCGGGTCCGGTCGTCTATCAGGGCATGGTGTACGTGAACTCCGGCTACGGGCTGTATGGCCACATGCCGGGCAATGTGCTGCTGGCGTTTTCGGTCGGCGGGGGTCCTTGAACCTGGCTCAGGTCTGCGGCAGCGGGCCTGTGATCAGGATCACCAGCACCAGGATGACCCCCAGAACGAATCCGGAGACGACCTGACCCAGCAGCCAGGTGCCGGCTGCGCCGCCGGTGCGCAGCTGGTGAACTTCGCTCAGGCCCATGACCTGCAGGATGACGCTCCAGATCCCCAGCAGCGCAAACCCGGTGACTTGAGCGGCGTTCAACAAGGAGACGAAGGCATCGGCATCGCCGCTGGGTGTTTCGATGAAGGCGTGATTGCCCAGCAGCAAGGCGGCGAGGCACCAGATGGCCAGTGAACCGAGCATGGGTACGCTGCCGTAGGCGAGCACGTGAATGACCTGTGCCCGGGTGGCCACCCCGCCTGCGCGGCGGCCCATCCAGGTGTAAATCCAGGCTTGGACCCAGACGATGGCTATCCCGATGAGCATTCCTTCGGTCGCCGCTCGGAGGAAGATCTCCGCCACGCCCGCCTTGGAGCCCAGGTTGCTCGCCCGGCCCAGCGCCAAAACGACCACCACGCCTTGCACGCCGCTCAGCAGGTAGTCGAGAATTCCGATGGGCTGGCTGGCGAGCGCACGAAACACTTTGCGGGGGCGTATCCAAACCTCTTGAAGTGAATTCATGGCGCCAGGGTACGCAAATGATTTGAACGCTGCCAGCGCGGCCTGCGTATTCGCAACGCTAGTGACAGCCGCAGTTTTCAGGACTAATCTCAACACAAGCGTTCGGCACTTCAAGAGGTGACAGCAGATGGCGAAGAAGAAACGATCGAAGACCGGCTCGAAGGCCAAGAAATCCAAGGCCAGGAAGCCCAAGCGCGCGCTCGCCAAGGCTGCGCCGCGCAAAAAGAAAAAGGCGGCAGCGAAGAAGGCGCGCAAGCCGGTGAAGCGGGCCGCGGCCAAAAAGGCGGCGCCGAAAAAGAAAAAAGCCGCTGCGAAGAAAAAGACTGCCGCGCCCAAAAAGGCGGCGCCCAGGAAAGCGGCTCCGAAAAAACCAGCGGTGAAGAAGCCGGCGCCCGCGGTGAAGGCGGCATATGTGCCGCCGCGCACACCGGCCAGTTTCGCGCCCGTTTCGCGCCCCTCCATTCTGGATCCGGTCCCTGTGACTCCGGCGCCTGCGCCGGCGGCGACACCGGACTCGAACGGTGGCGCCTCCAGCTCGAACCAGTCGCCGTTGTTCTAGGACTGTTCGCGGCCTCCCCGGCGGCGTCTGCGCGTCGTCAGGGAGGCCGCGGTTGTCTTACCCCTTGATCAGGCCGGATACCGGCTTGATGTCCGCGCTTTCCGGGAAAATCAGGCGCTCCACGCTGCTCCGGTCGATTCTCAGATGATCGGTCAGCACCGCTTTGAACACGCCGCGCAGATCCTGCGTGGGTTGCAAGTCGCGCCCTTGATACAGATCGGCCGGCGCCAATCCGGGCCAGTCGGTCATGACCCGGCCGCCGGCGATGGCGCCACCCATCACGAAACAACAGCCGGCCGTGCCGTGATCGGTGCCACGCGTGCCGTTCATCGCGGCGGTGCGGCCAAATTCCGTCACCACCATCACCACGGCGTGGCGCCATAAGGGCCCAAGCCCGTCGTTGAAGGCACGCAGTGCGTGATCCAGCCCGGCCAGGCGGTTGGCCAGTGTGCCCTGCGCCGCACCCTGGTTGGCGTGAGTGTCCCAGCCTGAGGCTTCGAGCACGGCGATTTCCGGGCCGCCGTCGGCGGCCATGATGGCGGCGGCCATTTGCGCGGATTGTTGAATGCGGGCGTTGATCTGAGGCCTGGGGTTGTCCGTACCGGGCGCCGGCATTGCCTGCATGTTCGCCGCCTCGCTCAGTCGCGCCGAGAACCAGTCGTCCTTGGAGTACAGATCCGCCAGCCGGGTCAGCAGATCCTCATCCACTGCGGGCGTAACCTGCGGGGACTTCGACTGCACCCGTTGATTGCCGCGCAGAATGAGCGGCACGTTCTGGCTCAGCGCCAGCGCGTGCTCGGCCGCTGCGCCGGTCGCGCGGGCCGGCATCACCGCAAGCGCGCGATTCAACCAGCCATCGGCGCTGCCCACGGCGCGGGTCAGACCATTCTCCAGCACGGCCTGGCCGTCGAAATGCGACCGGTCGCGGTAGGGCGAGGCCACGGCCTGCATCACCGCGAGTTCGCCGCTGCGATAGCGCTCGTGCAGAAAACTCAGCGAGGGGTGCAATCCGAAATGGCCGTCCAGATCCAGCGCGCCTGCCTGCGTGCCGGGCGCGGCAATGGCCAGATCCCGGTGCAGACCTGCGTAGTGCGGGTCGGCGTAGGGCGGCACGGCGGCCAGGCCGTCCAGCGCGCCGCGCAGGATGATGGCCACGAATCGCGCCTCGCCGCCGGTTTTGGCGAACAGCGCATCGGGCAGTGCGGCGCCGACCGCGAGGGCGCCTGCGCCGAACAGGAAACGGCGTCGGGTGAATCGATTGTTGCGGCTGACGCTTTTCATCGCCGCTGGAACTCCGGGCTCATGATCAGCAGCGCAAGCGCCTGGGAGCCGGAGGCTGCGCGCTGCAAGGCCGTGATGGTTTCCGGCCGAGCGTAGTGGCCCAGCGCCTCGCGGCACAGGGTCACCGGGTCATGGCCTGTTTCAAATCGCTCGCCCATCCGCGCCGCCCACAGCACCCGATGCATCAGCGCATCCGAGCCATCCCAGCTCCTGGCCGTGTCGGGCCAGCCCGCCGGGGATCCTGGCGTGTACTGGCGCTGGCCGAGGAAGTCAAAACTGTGCAGCGCCTCCTGCGGCTCACGGGGTTGAACATCGAAGGCGCGCAGCGTGGAGAACACCAGTTCCTGTGGCGTCTTGTACTTCTGTGCCGGCGTGGCCCAGGCAAGGTCGTCGTCAATCAAGGCGTCGTAGACGGCTGGCAGATGGCCGTCGGATTGCCGGTACGCGTGCGCCAGATGATCCACCAACGCCGGCGGCGGATCATCCGCCACGAAATGGCGCGCGAGTTTGTCGGCCAGAAAGTGCGCGGTGGAAGGATGCTGCGCGAGCGAGCGCAGGACGGCTTCGCCCTGCTCGATGCCTGCCTGCGAAAATCCTCGGCCGAGCACGGTCTGCGATCCCGGCTCGTGGGCATTGTCGCGGAAATAAAAGCGGCCCGGATCCCCGCCACGGACGTGCCCGTGCATGCCGCCGATGGACCAGCCGGTGAGCACCTTGGCAAAGCTCGTGACGTCTGCCTGCGAGTAGCCGCCGTTCACACCCAGTGTGTGCAGTTCCATGATCTCGCGCGCCAGGTTTTCGTTGATGCCCGGCTCGCGCTTGTCATCGCGGCGGCTCATGCAGCGCGCGGCCGGTGAGGCCGGCCCCACCGAGGCCTGGTTATCGAGAAAGCCGATCATCGCCGGGTGTTTTTCCACGGCGAACAGCAGGTCGGCGAAGTGACCGCAAACATGCGGACGGATGGCTTCATTCTCCAGCGCGCCGGCGATGCCGGTGACCAGTCCTTTGTCCGCGGAGACGGCAAAGTGATTGGACCAGAAGTGCACGAGGCGCTCGCCAAAGGGGCGCCGTGTGACGGCGGCGCTTTGCGCGCGCACCAATACTTGCGCGCGGTAATGCGGCAGATACGCCTCCTTGAACGCAGTCAGAAGATCCGCGTCATTGCCGCTGCGCTTGGCCTGTTTTCGCTGTTCGCGTGCGGCGAGAAAGGCGTTCAGGATTTGGGCGGACGGCGCGAGGTCCGCGGCCACCGCGAGGTTCACAGGCCCGCGGATCTGCGCGCGCAGCCAGCCGCGCGAATCGCCGGCGGACTCGCGCAGTTCGCCGGGGCGGGCGCCCAATCCGAACCGTAATGCGGCTATCTCGGCAAGCATGCACGGTACAACGGGGCACACGCGGACCGGTTGACAACCTCAGGTACGCTGCGCAGGCCGCGGCTGTCTACCGCTCGATGGTAAAAATCAAATCCGTGCTGCGATTCTGCCCGGCCTCAGTCTTGATGGTCCAGTGATCTCCCAGCGTATAGCGCAGCTTCACCGTGTTGATGGACTCCGACAAGCTGATGCCGTAGCTGACATACAGCCGTGGGTTGAGGAATTTACCCAGGACCAGGGAGGTCTGATTGAACGTATCGGATTCCAGGCCCACATCCTCCACGCCCACGCGGGCTCCGAACTGTTGCGCGACAATGGCGCCGCCTTGCGCCAGCAATTGGTTGCGGGCTTGACTTGCCTGCTGCGGGCCGCTCTTCTGCACCGACTCGAGCGTGCCGCCGGCCAGCAGTATCGAAACGATTTGAGATTGCGACAGCGACGGAACGGAATAGAAGCTGATCTGCGGATTGCGTAATTTGCCGCGAACGTTGACGCCCGCGGTGACGTCGGGGAACATCTTCTGGGCTCGTAAATCCACCGCCGGATCGCTTACCAGCCCGCCGCTGAAAATCAGCCGGCCGCGCTCGATGTCCAACAACCTTCCGTAGGCCGCGTATTTGCCTTCTGCGATTTTCAGTTCGCCCGAACCGCGCGCAGCGCCGCTCGGATCGCTGCTCGCCGCCACGCTGCCGGTGAGCCGGCCTGTCAGTCCGTAGGTGTCCACCGTGACATCCGCGCCCAGCACCAGTTTGACGTCGGTGTAGATCATCAGGCGTTGATCGTCGGGGCCGGTCTGCTCGCCAACGATGATTTCATCGCCTGATGAGAGTACGGCGCCGGTGAGATCCGCCGGCTTGATGCGCGCGTAGGGAATGGTCACGGTGCCGTCGACGTCGATGCGCCGGCCGTCGATCTTGAATTTCAGATCAGGCGATGCGTCCGCGCGCAGTTCCGGAATGTTCACCATCATCAGCTTCTCGCCGGTGAGATGAATCTCTCCCTTGGGCTTGCGCTCGGTCCAGGCGAGTTCGCCGGCGATGCTGGCCTTGCCTGCGCCGATGGTGGTGCTGCCGGCCAACGCGATCTGCGTGCCGGCGATGTCGACGCGCGCATTGATGGCGCGCATCAGCAGGTTCACCTGATAGATATCCAGCTCGCCTTGCTGCAGTTTCACGGCGCCATCCAGTCGTGGTTCGGCCAGTGTGCCGCTGACGGCAAGGTCGGCGTTCAGCTGGCCTTTGGCTCGATCGATCTGATCCACGAGCAGGGCGATGAATCCGAGTTCGTTGGCCTGGGTATGGATCTCGCCGGTCACCGGCGTCTGCAGCACGCTCTGTCCGGCGGCACGCGCGCCTTGGAGCTTCACGTCGAGGAAGTTTTGTTCGGTCGCTGCGAGATGCAGCTTCGCGTCGATGAATGCCGGCGTGGCGGTGATCTCGCCATGGCCGCTGCCCAGGTGCACCGTATCCTCGTGTCCGCTGGGCAGTTTGTAGCGCAGATTGCCTTCGGCCAGATCCACCGACAGATGCCCCACCGCATCCTCCAGCGTGGTGCCATGCGCGTCGATGTCGTACGCCAGCGCGCCCGTGTACTGGGGCTTGGTGCGCAGGTTGGCGCCGAAGGCGCGCAGCGCTATGCCGGTGCCGGCGGACTGCAGATTCCACCGGCCGGCCCGCGTCCAGTCGCCCTGCGCGCACACGCGTTCCTTTGTTCCGAGCAGGCACAGATGCGCAAGGGCTGCGCTGCTGGAGGAGGCCTGCAGCGCGGCCGGCGCTTCCAGGGCCAGATTCACATCGACGCCATTGCGCAGCATCAATTCCTCGATGCGGCCACGCCAGCCTTTGGGGTCATACGCGCCGCTCACGCCGGCGTGGATGTCGATCAGCCCGTCGGCGACATTGAAGATGAATCGATGCTCGGACGCGCGTCCATCGAGCAGTGCATCGACGCGCCCGAGATTGCGCTCGGCGAGCGTCACCGCGTCGGCCTTGAGATTGAAATGCGAGGCCAGCCGATCGGACAGGTCGATGTCGGCGCTGGCATGCAGGTTCTGCGCGGCGATGCTGCTGAAGATCAGCGCATGGCCGGTCACCGTGCCGCTCAATCGCGCCGTGGCGGGGGGGCCCGACAGGCGCCCGTTGACCGAGACCGCGCCTTTGAACGGCGGCACGATGCGCTGCAGGTGCGGCGCGTCGAGGGTCAGGCGGATGTCGCGCGGATTGCCGAAGGTTCCGCTGAGTTCTGCATGCGCGTCCGCCAGCCGCGCCTGCACATGATCGAACATCAGATTCTCGCCGTGGCGCTGCACGCGACCTTGCGCAAACGCGCTTTCGCCGCGCAAAGTCCCGGCCACGCGGCTGACTCTCAAATCGATGTCGGCATTGGCGTTGAGGCCGCTGCCTTCCAGCGTCGCGCCGAAACTCAACCGACCCGGCCAGGCAGGATCAATCGAGCCGGGGTCCAGATCGATTCCGGTGGCGGCGAAACTCCATTGCCCGCGTCCCGTCCAGCCCAGCTGCCCGCTGGCATCGATGCGGCCTTTGAGCCACGTGGCGCTGGCCTTGCTCAGCTCCAGGTGATCGCTGCCGAGGATGCCTGAGGCTTCGACGCCGAAGGCGGGTACAGCGGGCACGCTCACGGGGCCCTTCACCGTGAACCGATAGGGCAGGCGCGGTCCGCTCAAGGAAAATTCGGCGGACGCCGAGGTGACCACCGCCTTGCCGAGAATGGGCCAGCGGAAATTGGTGGTGCGGCCGCTCAGAGCGATGTCCGGGCCGCCGTCGATGAAATTCATCACGGCGCGAGCGTCCACGCGCACACCACCGGCCGCCTCGATCCGGATTGCGTCGAGCTGCACGCGACGGCCCGGGTACGGTCCGCTCGCACTCACGCGCAGGTTGCCGGTGGGCAGGGTGGTGGGACGCAGGACGCCGCCCACCTGCATGCCGGTGTGATCGCCGCGCACATCCAGTGCAATGTCGGCGGCGGAAATCCTGGCTGATGGATTCAGATGCGTGAAATCGATGAAGTTGCTGGTGACGCGCGCTTCCCAGTGCCAGTCATGCGTCAGCGCCAGCGCGCGGCCCACGACAGTTGCCTGGATGGGCTGGCTTTGCTCCGCCTTGACCTCAAGATCGTTCAAATCGCCCTTGGCATGCAGCACGCCCTTCCATGGCGGCCGATCGGCAAACACCAGGGTCCAATCCAATTCGCTGCGCAGGGCGATCGGATCGGCGGCGTCCATGTCGAAACTGCCGGCCGCGGTGAAGAATCCGCCGTCGGCGAACAGCTTGGTGACCGACAAGTGCCTGCTGGTCAGCAGCAGGCCGCCGGCGTGCAGCGCATGCGCATGGATCTGGTAGTGATTCTGCAGTACGACATCCGCTTGACCCAGATCGCCGTCGCTCACGACGATGCGCAGGAAGGAGGGCAGAAATTTCAACGGCGTGTTGCTGGGCGGATGCGTCCGCGGCCGCACTTCCACGCGCACCTTGCCCATGGAGGAGCGCTCCACCCGCACGGTTTGCAAAAGCAGCGCCCGCGGCAGCACGGTGAATTTGAAATCCTCGACCTGGATACTGACCCGCTCGTGATCGACGCTCACGCTGTCGATGCGCACGCCCTCGGCCAGCGTGCCATGCACACCGGTGGCGTGGATTCGCACGACTTTCTTCAGATGATCCAATTGCCCGATGGCAAAGCGCAGGCCGCTTTGGGTGTACACCACCCAGTAGATCGCACCGACGGGCAGCGCCAGAAACAGCGTCAAGACGGCGGCAACGACGATGAGGATCTTGCGCTTCATCTAGAACACCGGCTGAATGTTCAGGTGCAGTCGCGGAGCCAGGTCTGTGCGCGACAAGGCCTGCGCGATATCCAGGCCAAAGCTCACCGCCGGCAGTTTGAAGCGCACGCCGATGCCGGCCGAATACTCCAGCGGATCGGTCAAGGAATTCATGGCATTGCCGGCATCGAAAAAGCTCGCCACGGCAAAGTTGCGGGGCAGATCGCGCTCGATTTCCACGCTGCCGACGACCAGATGGCGGCCGCCGACCTTTTGGCCGTACTGATCCACCGGGCTCAGATCGTTCAGTGCAAAGCCGCGCACGCTGCGATCACCGCCGGCGAAGAAGCGCTCGAACGCGGGCAACTCAGCGAACTGCGAAACGATGGTGGTGCCAAACTGAGCGCGCAGCAACAGGTGCCAGCGCTGCGACAGGTCGAAGCGCCGGTCATCTTGAACGAACAAGCGCAGGTAGTTTGAATTGGATCCCAAGACGGCGTGCGAACCCCTCAACTCGGCGTACAGGCCGCGCCCGGACACGGGTTGCCCGAAAATGCCCGGCGGTATCGAGGCATAGCTGATGCCTGGAATGAGCAAGGAATTTGCCGTGCTGGTGAAATCCGTGCGGCTGATGCTTTTGTTCATCGAGACGAACAGCACGCGCTGCCAGTTGCCCAGCACCTGGGTCAGGCTGGGTTTGACCACCAGACCCGTGGTGGTCACATCGCCCAGGGTGGATCGTCCATAAATGGACTCGAGGCTCAATCTTTCCAGCGCCGGATCACCGACCGGGATGATGTAGTTGGCGTTCAGTTCCTGCGTGATGCCCGATGCCTTGATCTCCACATGCGCCCGATGACCTTTTGCGTTGACCAACCGGTTGTCCCAGGCCAGTGTGCCGCGGAACTTGGTGTCCGAACCGTAGCCTGCGCCGATGCTGTAGCGGTTTCGCTTGTTCGGCAATCCTTGAATGACCACGGGTACGGTGAGCGTTTCGGTGTTGCGTTCGCCGGGCAGCACTTCGACGCTGGAAAAGTACTGACTGTCATCCAGCGCAAACTGGGTGCGCAGGAGCGAGGTTGAGTCGTAGGGCTGATCTTCGCGATAGCGGATGTATTTGCGCATCACCTCCTCGTCGATCACCGATTGCCTGATGGTGGTCTCGCCGAAACGGTAGCGCGGCCCGGTGTCCAGCAGCAGATGCGCGCTGGCGCTCTTGCCCTTCGGGTCGACCAATAATTCATGCCGCTCGAGCTTGGCGTCGAGGTAACCAAAAGAGGCGGCAGTGCGCTCCAGATCGCCTTTCACCCGTTCATAGGCGCCGTGGTTGAGTTGATCGCCCACCTTGAGGGTGGAGCGGGCGAGCGCGGCGCTGAACATGCGCTCCTGCGCGCCGGGTCCGGTGATCTGCAGGTCCACTTCCCGCAGCACGACCGGCTCGCCGCGCTCCACCGTGATGGTGGCGCGCCAGTTGCTGCCCTCGCGTTTGATGGCCGCAGTGACCGTGGGATCGTAATAGCCGAAGGGCTTGAGCGCGGCTTTGACTTCTGGCGTGGCGCGCTGGCTGATGCGCTCGACCGTATCGGCGTCAAGATCGTCGCGCTCGGCATAGCGCTGCAGGCTCAGGAAAGTAAGCACATTGCGTTTCATGTCGCCGTCGATGCCGTTGACGTCGATGGTGATGTTGCCCAGCGCCCGCTGACACAGGAGCCCAGCCAAGCATGCCGCCAAAACCCGGAAAGGTCCCTTCAGCGCGGCGCGGGCCACGAACTGCCACCGGCGAGATCGCGCAGCCGCCCATCGCCGAGGGAATCAAACCATTGCTCGATGAGGCTGAATGAAATGGATTGATGCGGCGGGAGCATCGACGGCGCCGCGAGTATGTCGGCGCGGCTGAACCAGCGGGCATCCTCCAGTTCCTGATCGCGAAGGTGAATGGCGCGCGTACGCGCCCGGGCCAGGAAGCCGAGCATCAAGGAGGAGGGGAAGGGCCAGGGTTGCGAGGAATGATAGTGAACCTCCTGCACCTCGACACCGGTTTCCTCGGCCACTTCGCGCACGACCGCGTCTTCGAGCGACTCGCCGGGCTCGACGAAGCCGGCGATGGTGGAATAGCGCCCGGTCGGCCAGGAGGCCTGCCGGCCCAGCAGCGCCTGATTGCCGTCGCTCACCAGCACGATGACGGCGGGATCGAGGCGTGGAAACTGTTCATGTCCGCAGGAAGGATTGGTGCATCTGAGAACATGACCACCCTTGGCCGCAGCGGTTCCCGTTCCGCATTTGCCGCAGTAGCGGTGACTGCGGCGCCATGAAATCATCGCCCGGGCATACGCCAGCAACCCCGCCTCGCGCGAGTCCAGGCGCGCGGCGTTCAGGCGCAAATCCTGGAATTGGGCGTTAGGCAGCAGCAGCGGCGGCTCCGTGGCCTCCAGTTCGTAGGCAAAGTAGTGCGCTTGTTCGTGGGTGCCGAGGAAAATGAGGGATCCCAGGTTCGCGGTGCCGCTGGGCAGGGCGGAAAATTCAACGAATCCGGCGCGCGCCGTGGGCGCTCCGGGCGGCGCATCCGAAGCCTCGGTGATCAGGCTCTTGGAGTTCCAGACCGGAATGGCGCGGCTGCGGGCATCGGCCAGCGCTGCGGCCAGCCAGTGCTCGTCCTGGCGCAAATGGGCCACGCGGTCCAGATACGGCCCGGCAAAAACGTTCCTTCGGTGCATCGACTGATTCTATCAGTCCCTCGAGCGGCCGCCTTGAGCACCCGCGAGGGCCGGCGGTGCGTCCAACGGGTCAGCGAAATGCAACTCCAGGCTGGACTGGCAGTGGCTGCAGACAGCGCCGCGGCGGGACAGCAGGTCGCGCAGCTTGACACCGCCGCAGGCGCCGCAGCTGGAAATGCCGATTTCATGGCGCCGGGACAGGGCGATCAGCAAGAACCAGGCGTGTTCGAAGGACAGCCGATCGTTCTGCGGATGCAGATCGGCGTAGGTCTCATAGGCCTGGCACAACAGCAGGCAGGAGGTGAGGGATCCCAATTCGCAGCGCGACTCCACGCCCAGCGCAACCGGCTTGAGCAGGCCGACCATGATGTACATGCTGGCCAGCTGCGCGGCTTGAAAATTGCGGTCCGCATTGCGGAAGAAGTAGGCGCTCTGGCGGGGGGACTTGCCGCGATGACGCAGTATGCGCCGCGTCCCTTGATTGGCGACGTAGGTCCGGTACAGCTTGCGAATGCGGTCATCGGACAGGCCGGTCCATTCGCGGATGGTCAGCGTGCGGGCCTCGTGGTGGATCAAGCGGACGGCGATTTCCATGTTTTGCCGATCGCGGCTGTAACGGTCGTCTGAAATACGCATGTTTTCCCTTATCAAAAAATTTGACAAAATTTAGTCATAAAGTTTAAAAGGCATGGTAGACGATTTTCCAGTCGGCATTAGTGCCGTTTTCACCCCGATTCAAAACTCATGGAGAACTCAACATGCAAGAAGCAAGACCGGCCGGCACGCATCGAGAACCGCTTTTGTCGCAGCAGCTGCTCAGCTCGCTGAACCAGTTGAACCGGCGCTTTTTGGATCTGGCCGCCGGCTGCGGCGCGATCTGCGGGTCGCAGTGGAGCCTCAGCGCGCCGGCAGAACTTGCGCGGCGCATCGCCGGGTTGAGCGAAGAGCGGCGGACGGCGCTGTCGCAATGCCCGTACGCATTGTTCGACATCCGCTTTTGCGACGATGCCCATTGGCAGATCTCGCTTCAGTCCGCGCCCCACTGGCGGGTGGCGGATCTGCCCGCGCAGAACCCGCAAATTGCCGAGTTTCTGCAATTGGCGCTGTTTTACTGCTGGCATCTGGCGCAGACGCAGCCGTTGTCCGCACCGCTGATCCTGGGAATGGCCGAGCGCACCGCGCGCGATCTGGGCCGGGTCACGCTTGACCGGCTGCCCGCCCTCATCGGTTTGCAGCGGCATCACCTGAGCTTGCGCTGGGCAAACTCCCGGTCGTATTGGTATGCACTGACGAGCCCCGCGAGCCTTCCGGGCTCGGTCAATCTGCGGCGCGCCCAGCTGTTCGGTCTGCAGATTGCCGCCGCGGTGCGTTTGTCAAATTAATTCTCGCTCCCGGCGCAGCGCCGGTCCCGCCGGCGGACGCGCCGGCGTCAAAACATTGCGCCGCGAGGCACGCGCAGTTTAGGCTTCGCCCCTGCCATGAAACCTGCCCTAGTCCTCAAGAATCTGTCGAAAACCTACAAAAACGGCGTCCAGGCTTTAAAAGGCATCGATTTGGAAGTCCCGGAAGGGGAATTCTTTGCGCTTTTGGGCCCCAATGGCGCCGGCAAGACCACGGCGATCGGCATTGTCACCTCGCTGGTCAACAAGACCGGTGGAGCGGTCGAGGTGTTCGGCCACGACATCGACCGGGAACTGGAGGTCGCCAAATCCTGCATTGGCCTGGTGCCGCAGGAAATCAATTTCAACATGTTCGAAACCTGCCTGACCATCGTGGTCAATCAGGCCGGTTTTTACGGCATCCCCCGTTCGCTTGCCAAACAGCGCGCCGAGAAGTATCTCAAGCAACTGCAGTTGTGGGAGAAGCGCAATTCCATCGCCCGCTCGCTGTCCGGCGGCATGAAGCGGCGCCTGATGATCGCTCGCGCCTTGATGCACGAGCCGCGGCTGCTGATTCTGGACGAGCCGACGGCGGGCGTGGACATCGAGATCCGCCGCAGCATGTGGGTGTTCCTGCGGGAGATCAACGACAGCGGCACCACCATCATCCTGACCACTCACTATCTTGAAGAAGCGGAGAATCTGTGCCGCCAGATCGCCATCATCGACGGCGGACGGATCATCGAGCGCGACAGCATGGCCAATGTGTTGCGCAAGCTGCAGACGGAGATCTTCGTCTTCAACGTGCGCGCCTCGCTGCAGCGCGCGCCGGCTTTGCAGGGCTTCACCGCGCACCTGATCGATGAGCACACCCTCGAGGTCGAGATGTCCAAGGAGCAGAGTTTGAATGACATCTTCGCGCAGTTTTCTGCGGCTGGGATCGACGTGACCAGCATGCGCAACAAGGTCAACCGCCTCGAAGAGCTGTTCATCCGCCTTGTCGATGCCAAACCTGCGCAACCGGCCGCTGCGGTGCTGCCCGCATGAGGGCGCCGTCGCGCGCGCGCACCGACTGGATCGGCTTTCAGACCATCATCATCCGCGAGTTCAACCGCATCGCACGCATCTGGGGTCAGACGCTGGTGCCCCCCGCGGTCACCGCGACCCTGTATTTCGTGATTTTCGGCAGCCTGATCGGCCGGCGCGTGGGCAGCGTCGGCGGCTTCGACTACATGCAATACATCGCGCCCGGTCTGATCATGATGACGGTGATCACCAATTCCTACGCCAACGTGGTGTCCTCGTTCTTCGGCGCAAAATTTGGCAAGCACATCGAGGAATTGCTGGTCTCGCCGCTCCCCAACTGGCTGATCCTCACCGGCTATATCGGCGGCGGCGTGCTGCGCGGCCTGCTGGTGGGCAGCGTGGTGACCGTGGTGGCATTGTTCTTCACGCACCTGGCCATCCACAATGTTTTTGCGACCGTGTCGGCCGTTCTGCTGACCAGCGTCGTGTTCGCGCTCGGCGGCTTCATCAACGCCATTTTCGCCAAGAATTTCGACCAGATTTCCTGGTTTCCAACCTTCGTGCTGACGCCGCTGACGTATCTGGGTGGGGTTTTCTATTCCATCAACATGCTGCCCGATTGGGCGCGCGCCGCCTCGCACGCCAATCCCATCCTGTACATGGTCAGTGCATTTCGCTTCGGGTTTCTCGGCACCACGGACGTCGACCTGCGGCTCGCCTTTGGCATCATGATCGGTGCGGCGGTTTTCATGTTTACGCTTGCCGTGCAGCTGCTGAACCGTGGTACAGGCATTCGAGACTGAGCCGTCCGCGTCGAGAAACGCCCGTGTTGCGCAATACGGTCGACTTTTGAACGCCGCCGATCCACAATCGGCAGGCAGGCGAGCGCAATGCAATGCGCTCGCTCACCCGCCCTGAGCCGCTGCTGACCGATGCGCGCGGATTACCGGCGTGCGCGATGCCTATGGGCAGAAATTGGAACAGGCCGGATCAGGTCCTTGAGACCTGCGGCCTTCATTAAACGTAAGGAGTCGAATATGACCGAAGATAAACAGCAGAAATTTACTTCCAAGGTGCGGCGCGGATTGGTGTGGGTGCATTCGACCGCCAACAACGAGTTGAATCGCCGCAAAGCCGATTCCACGACGGTCCGGCTGGAAGGGTTCACCGCCAGCGACCTGGCCGATGTCGAGGCGGCGCTGCTGTGGATCTCGCAGAACAAGGAAGAAAAGGGATCCGCCTGATCTGGCAGGACCCCTCAATCCAAGGCTACTTCTGCTTCCAGCCGCTGCCGTCGTTGTAGTACCAGCCGGCCTTGGCGTTGGCCACCCAGCGCTTGGCGAAAGTCGCACGGATATCCGGCTGCCATTCCGGATGTCCATTCGCCTTGGCGATTTCGGCGTAAAGCGCGGCGCGGTCGCGATTCTCATCCGCCACCGCCTTGCGCACCGAGTTGCGCTCGGCCAGCGCAATGGCATTCGCGTCGCGCACGTCGATGAGGCCGTCGGCCGTGTAGCCGATGGCGCCGCCGTCGTAGTACTTTGCAAGCGTTGCGTGACGCGCCTTCATCGAATCGGTGATCTGGCGGATGGTGGCCGAGGAAACATCCAGATCCGGAGCTGCCGCCTGTGCAGGCGCGACCAACACCCGCAACACCTGATCCAGGCCTGCAAGCAGCCGATTGCCGAGGCGCGGCGCGCTTTCCTCCAGTGATCCGGTTGGCGGCTCTTTCACGGCCGGTGCGGCCTCGGAACTCTTGCCGATCACATCGCCGATGATCCGGTCGGCGGCCTTTTCGGCTGCTGCCGCGGGGAAGTACACGTTGATCGTGACGCAGGCCGCCAGCACCGCCGACAACACCGCGCATTGAACCAAGAAAATCTTTTTCATCCATTGCTCCTGACCGTTTATCGCAAGCCGGCAACCAGTTTCTTCCCTGCCGGGTGAATGAACGCTGAACGCCAAAAGCCCGTTCGTCAAGGGGATTTGCCGATTGCAGCCTGGGATTTAGGCAGCTCCTTCAGGGTCGCGACCAGGCTCAGCCAGTCCACCCGGTGCGCATCCCCGATGACGTCGATGCGCGGCAGTCCCGACCCCTTGACCAGATAATAGCCCGAGGCGTGCGCCTGGACGCCCTGCATCAGACATACATCGTTATTCAGCCGGCACGAAATGCCGAGCTTGTCGTAGTTGAACTCGTTGAAAAACCGCAGCACGCTTCGCTGCAGCGCGGCTGCGGCGCCGGATCCGCCGCCGATGCTGGAGATGTTCTGCACGGCACGCTGGCTGATGCGCTTGCGCGTCCGGTCGCCGGGTGTCGAGTACAGCGCCGCATCGAATGCCACCGGTTCCCATCCCACCAGTTCCAGCGCGGAAATGTGCCCGTCGATGCGGCCGGTGATCTTGCCGAAGGAAAATGCGCCGGTGACCGCCGCCAGATCCAGGTGCGAGAACGCCATGTTGGCCTGCAGGCGCGGGCGCGAGCCGAATGGGTCGCTCAGCTTCAAGTCCTTGACCGACAACTGACCATCGAAGACCGATGCCTGTAATGCGCCGCCCAGTGTCAGCACCCCGGATTCCAGCGTGAGGTCCGGAATCCGGCCCGACAGTTTTCCGGCGAACTCCGGCCAGCCAAATGCCTTGCACAGCTGCGCCACACTGATCGGATCCAGCGTCGCGTCGAAGCGGATGGACATCGCCTCCTCACCGATGCGGCGCAACTGCAGCGTGCTGATTGCGAGCCCGCCATCCAGAATCGGGATGCGCGCGCGTTGCATCAGACGCACGTCGTTGCCGGCGGTGGTGAATCGAATCCGCGCCTCGCCGATCTGCACGCCGTACAGCAGTCCGCTGTCCCAGCGCAGTTCGGATTGCGTGTCATCGCTCTGCGCGGCCAGGGCTTGTTTGCGCCGCTCGAGAGTGTGCCACACGAGATGTCCGTTTACCCCGCCCAGCGCGAGCTTCGCGCTTTGATCCTGCAGAAGAACCGAGTCGAGCGTCAGGTCGATCGCGGCCGGCAGATCGTCCTGCACCTCGATGCGGCCGCTGAAATGTCCGGCGCCATGCAGTTGCGAGACGAGACTGCCCGAAAAAATGCCGTCGCGCGTCTGCGGTGGAAGCGCGGCCAGATCCAGATCTGCAAGCTGTATTTCGAGGTCGCGCAACATCGGTTTTTCGGCCAGACTGATCCGGCCGCGCACGGCGGCGTGAATGAAGCCGCCGAGGGTCAGCTGTGATTCCTCCAGCGTCAACACGTTCTCATCGTTCCATTGACCGCGCCAATGCGCCTGCAGCGGTTGATTCGAAAAATTCCAATACCAGCGGCCTGACAAGGCCTCACCGTGCGTGGAATGTACGGTTGCCTCGTATTGCCAGGCGCCTTGGGTCCTGTTGCCGCGCAATTCCAGGGTCGCACCCAATTGGTCGGTTGCGGTCGTGCCCTCGGGATTGGCAAGGCTCACGCCACCCAGCACGGCATGCACACTGACGGTCCCCAGCGCCGCCGCGCCGGCGAGTTGCGCCGTCAGGTTCTCGAGTTTTCCCTCCAGCGACCAGTCGCCCGGAAGCGGCAGAAGGCCGCCCAGCAGTGGGCGCGCCTGCGCCAGGGCGATGGAATCCGCCTTCAGAGTCATCGACCAGCCGCGCCGTCCCCACCGGCCCTGCGCATCGATGCGCCCGCCGGCTACGCGCAGCCCGGCAGCGCTGAATTGCAGCGTGCGATCGCGGTTGTTCCAGATGATGCCCGCTTGAAGATTCTGCAAACCGAAGCGGCTGGAGCGGGCGCGCACCTGCGCCCGCGCGCAGCTGAAAATCGGCTCCTTGATCACCGGCAGCGGGCATTCGATCCGCACGTCATCGACCCTGCCCAGCGTGGCGCCCAGATCCACACGCGCGATCCGGATCCAGACGGGGCTCTTCGATAGGTCCGGAAAATTCATCCGCACTTCGATGTCGTGCGCATCCACCCCGGATTGCTGCAACCGTTCTACACTTGCGCTGATCTGATCGATCGCCCCGCTCGGCGGGCAAAACAGCAGCGACGCTGCCGCCATCAACGCGCCGCCTGCGCGCAAGTCAAGGCGACGGCCAGTCATCGGAATTGCGCCCCGGCTCCTGCGCTGGCGGATCATTCGTAAGTGTGCGCGCGGAACTGCTCAAATGCCGTTTGATAGTACGCGATGGCCAGATCCTCGAGGCCTGCGTCCCGCGGCTCGAGCTTGAAGGTGTTGCGATCCTTATCGTAAGTGTAGGTCGTGGATTTCCTCTGCAGACCCAGCACCACGATCTTGCCGTCCCGGTACAGTGCGACATCGTGATTGTGATTGAACAGCGCGATGCGCGTTCCCGGGTTCGGACCCAGCACGTTCTGCCCGAAGAACGGCGCCGTGTACGGCAGGCCCAGCAGGCCCAGCAGCGTCGGCGCGATGTCTATCTGGCCGGTGAGCGTGTCCACGCGCTGCGGCTTGATGTGCCCCGGCGACCAGATCATCAATGGAATCTCGTAGGTTTTCAGTGGAATTTCCACCTTGCCGTAAACGCGCGCGCCGTGATCGGCAACGACCACGAATACGGTGTCCTTGAACCAGGAATGCTTCCTCGCTTCTTCGAGAAAGTATCCCACGGCGAAGTCCGCATAGCGCACACCCGCCGCCCGTCCGCCGCCCGCCGGCGGCACTCCGGGGACGCCGGCGCGGAAGGTGAACGGTTTGTGGTTCGAGGTGGTCATGATCTGCGCCAGGAACGGCTTGCCGGTTCCGGCCACCTCATCGAAATGCTCCAGCGCGCGATCGAAGAGGTCCTCGTCGCTGACGCCCCAGATGTTTTCGAAGCGGATCTTGCTGATCTTGCTGCGATCCAGGATTTCGTAACCGTTGGCATCGAAGAACGCATTCATGTTGTCGAAGTAGCCGTTGCCGCCGTACAGAAAGGACGTGTGGTAGCCCGCCGCGCGCAGCACCTTGCCGATGCTGGCGATGCCGTCGTTGCCCGGACGCCGCACGATGGACTCGCTGGGCGTGGGTGGAAAGGAGCTGGTGATGGCCTCCAGCCCGCGCACCGTGCGCGTCCCGGAGGAATAGGCATTGCGGAACCAGAGTCCTTGCTGCGCGTAGCGATCGAAGTTGGGCATCAGATCGCGCTCATCGCCATACAGCTTGCTGAATTCCGCGCCGAAGGATTCGTTCATGACGATGACGATGTTGAGCTTGCCCAATCCTTGCGGGTTTGCCGGAAAGGAACGGTCCAGCCGGCCTTCCTGCAGACGCGTGAACTGCCCGCCGCCGCCGGCCAGCTGCTTGACCAGACGGTCAAAGTTCTGCGCGCGGTCGCGGGTGCGGTAGTACGCGTGGTAATCCAGTTCGCTGGTGCGCAGTGCGCGGAAGAAGCTCGAGTGTCCGTTTTGCGCCAGTTCATTGGACAGCCGGTTTTCCGATCGCGACAGCAGATTGCTGGGAAAAAGCCCGATTGCCAGGGCCAGCAGCGCAGCATGCGCGAGAAAAACCGGCGCCCGCTCGCGCAGCGTGGTTGGATTGGAAAATCCCGTCGCCAGATGGCGACGAATGGCCCAGGTCACGATCAGCGTTAGGATCGCCGCGAGGGCGACGAATTGCATCACCGGATAGGCTTCCCAAATGTCGGTGAAGACTTCGGTCGGGTACATGAGATAGTCGACCGCGACCAGGTTGAAACGCGCATCGAATTCTTCAAAGAAGTAATATTCGGTGGGAATCAGGTACAGCAGCGCGAACAGGCTCAATGCGCACATGCCTGTCACGAACCAGCGATTGCCGGTGCAGCGGTACCAGCGATCGGGCATGAGCAACACGAAGGCCGAAAACGGCAGCAGCAGGTACAGCGATTGAACCCAATCGGCGATCAGACCCGCGGGCAGTATCCAGACGAGCGACAGCGTGGAGACGTCTTCCTTGCGGCCGAACGCCCACCACAGTCCGAGCCGCAGCGTCAGCCCGAGCGCCAGATAAACCGCGGCCATCGTGAGCACGGGACGGAACCGCTGCCAGACAAAAACATTTCTCATGGTCACCCGACTGTGCGACAAAACGCCGGACCATGTTACCGGCGCGCGGCGCAACGTCCTAGCCCCGCATAGAGTACGTTACAATGGCATCCATGGCCCGCAAACGCGCTTTGATCGTGGACGATTCCAAATCGGCCCGCGTGATCTTGAGCCGCATGCTCGAGAAGTACGACATCGAAGTCGACATGTCGGAGTCGGCCGAACAAGCCATTCACTATCTGCAGCAGAATCGGCCCGACGCCATTTTCATGGACCATCTCATGCCCGGGATGGACGGTCTGCAGGCGGTCGAAGCCATCAAAGGCAATCCGCAGACGGCCACCATCCCGATCATGATGTACACCTCGCAGGAGGGCGAGTTATACGTGGGTCAGGCGCGCGCGCTGGGTGCAATGGGCGTGCTGCCCAAGCAGGTCCGCCCCGTCGATGTGTCCAAGGTTCTCTACGAACTGCACTTGCTTCCTGATCGGCGCGATTGGTCGGCGCCGGCGCTCGAACCCGTCGAAGTGGACCCGGTCTCCGGCGCAGCCAAACCCTCCGGCGCCGAGCGCCGTGAGCCGGCCGCGCCGTCCGCAGAATGGGGACACCGCGTGGAGCAGGCCATCAAGGAGCAGGGCGTGGATCTGCGGCGCTTCGTCATCGCCAGTCTCGACAGCTTCGCCACGCGCATCATCAGCGATGTGCGCGGCCTTGTCCCCGCCGCGCCGCCGTCGCCGGAACCCGCGGCCGTCGCGGCCTCGAACCTGTCGATGCGCTGGGCATGGCTCGGCGGCATTGCCGCTGCGCTGATCGCCGCGTTGTCCTTCGGTTTCCTGTGGGTCTCCTCACGCAGTGAACTGACCCAGATTCTGAATCAGGTCGCCGCCCTCAACAGCGCCAATGCACAGCTCAAGCGCAGCCAGCAGGATCTGACCGATACCATCAAGGAGCTGAGCGGCGCGCTGACCAACGCCCTGCCGGCGGCCTCCATGGGCCTCGGGTCGGCCGGTTCCGGCGCTGCCGGCCCCGCATCGTTGGTGCGCACCGAACCCGTGCCGTATGGCGAAGTGGCGATGGATCGTTCACGCCTGGATTTCCTGCGTGATCTGACCGGCCGGCTCGAATCCCAGGGCTTTCGCGGGGTCGTTCGGATCACCAGCCATGCGGGCGCGTTTTGCCTGAGCGGCAATGCCGCCGACGGCTACGCACCCGCGCCGGCAGCAACGCCGCTCAGCAAGTGCGATACGCTGGGCAATCCATTCGAAGAATCGCTCGCCAATTCGCAGCGCCAGTCCGTCGCCTTCGCCAATCTGGTCAGCGGCATCCGGCAGCGAAGTGCAGGCGCCATCAGCGTGAGTGTGGAAAACGCCGGCGCTGCGAAGACGGCGGTGGCCTATCCGGCGCGCGCCGACTCCACCAGCGCGGGCGAGTGGAACAAGGCCGCCGCCGCCAACAATCGTGTGGAGTTCGCGGTGGAGCCGGGTGCCGGTTAAGGCGCAGCCGGCTCATTTTCGACCCTCGTTCTGGCTACGCAGCGCGGACGTTCAGTCGATCTTCCCGAGTTTGGCCTTACGCAAGCCGCTGGTGCGGCGCCGCTGCGCGGCTCTGCTCAGATCCAGCCAGTCCGTGCTGCTGGATTGCGGCGACGGTGTCCGCCTGCTGGGTCACTTTTCGCCATCCGGCGCCGCGGCCGGCGCGCAACGCCGGCTCGTCATCATTTTGCATGGCTGGGAAGGCAGCAGCGATTCCATGTACGTGCTCGGCCTCGGACAGCATCTGCTGGAACGGGGCTTCGACGTGTTTCGACTGAATTTGCGCGACCACGGCGGGTCGCATCACTTGAATCGCAGCATTTTCCATTCCTGCCGGCTGGCCGAAGTGCGCGACGCGGTGTGCCGGCTGGCCGAACAGTATCCGGATCATCGGCGCAGCTTGGTGGGCTTTTCCCTGGGCGGGAATTTCGCCCTGCGCATCGCAGCGTCACTGCCGCCCGGCGGCGGTGAACTGTCGCGGATACTCGCCGTCTCGCCGGTGCTGGACCCGCAGGCGACGCTGCTCGCATTGGAAAGCGGATCGCCGTTGTACCGGCGCTATTTCATCAACAAGTGGCGCCGTTCACTGCGCATGAAGCAGCAGGCCTGGCCCGGGCAGTTCGACTTTGCGCATCTGTCGGGGCAGCGCAACTTGACGCGCATGACCGAGGACCTGGTGCTCGGTCACACCGGGTTCCCGACACTGGCGCAGTATCTGCAAGGCTATGCGATCACCGGGGAGGCGCTCAAGCATCTGCAGGTTCACAGCCACATCATCGCAGCCCAGGATGACCCGATCATTCCCGCGCAGGACTTGCAGCGCCTGTATCCCAACCCGATGCTGCAGATCACGCTGACGCAGCATGGCGGTCACTGCGGGTTTCGTGAACGTTTGTTCGGCGGCGCCTGGCTGGACCGCTTCGTCCACGAGGAACTGGCGCGCGCGCCGTGAGCGTCTAGAACGCGATGCGCAGGAACAGTTCCGGACCCTTGGTGTCGAAATCGAAATAACCGCTTTCGGTTGCCTTGGTCGAGGACAGCTTGGTGCGCACCATGCTGTATCCCAGACCCACGGACACGTTGGGGCGCCAGCGGTACATCGTCGCCAGTTCAAAGAAACCCAGCGAGCCGTCGAGCTCCGAGATGGACAGTTTCAGGTACTGATAGCGCGCATCCAGATAAAAACGCTTGCTGATGACCCAGGTGGTTTCCAGCCCCAGCGTTGGGAACGGCCCGGCCTGGTCTTCACGCTGATCGATGCGCCGGTTGGGCTGCTGCACGCGGGCGCGCGCGGAGAAGTCCAAGAGGTTCACGCCGAAGGTGCCGGCGAGTTCGAAATTCTCACGGCGCACGAATGAGTAGCCATAAGTGATGCCGAGCGTGCGCAGGCTCAACTGAGAATCCACGGGGTCGCCGACCACCAGGTTCTCATTGCGAAAGCTGATCGGTTTTTCGATGTTCTTGAAGGCCTCCCGGTCGAGCGTGAAATAGTCGAATCGCAGCCGGTGACGCTCGCTGACGCGGATCATGGCCTGGAACTTCGGACCCGTCTTGCTCTTGTCCATGCCCAGATCGTTCTCGACGTCGATGTCCGTTCCCTGCACGCCGCTCGTGCTGTCGATGCGCAGCTTGGTGGCCGACGACATCTGCATGACGCCCAGCGAGATGCGTACGCGCTCCACGGTGGGGCTGATGTACGGGTTGTCCTGCGCGAGCGTGGGCGAGGCCAGAATGGTGAGCAGCAGGCCTGCGCCGGCGGCTGTCGGAATTTTCATAAGCTACTCCTCAACGGCAGATCTTCTGTCCTTGCGCGGCGCCGCCGCCGCGGCAGCGAGGTCTCTATCTTTTCCATGACCTGTTCTGCCGTGGCGCGCCACGCGGTGAGCTTGCCGCCATAAATGCTCATCACGCGCGCGCTTTCGGCGCGGTCGCCAATCAGCATGGTTTCACGAGATCGGCCGAATGCCTGCACGTCGCCCGCCGGCAACACCCGCAAGCCCGCGAACCGCGTTGTGATATCGGCGCGCGTCAGGCCGCGCAGGGGGGGGAAGTAAGCCTGCGCGACGTCGAGCAGGTATTGCTCTTCGGCAGGCAGTGGCTGTACCTGATCCGGTTCGCCCTGAAACGGCGTCTCGGTGGTGCCGATCATGGTGCCGCCTTGCCAGGGCATGATGAACACGGCGCGCCCGTCGCCCGGACTCTCGACGTAGTAGATGCCCGACTTCGTCTCCACGGGCACCACGATATGCGTCCCTTGCACCAGATCCACGCGCGGAATCGCGATGGCGGGCCGTACATCGCGCGCCACATGCGTAGCCCAGGGACCGCCGGCATTCACCATGACCCGGGCGTGGCATTCACGCATGGCCGATCCCTGATCTGATTTTTCTTCGTAGCCGATGCGCACCCCATGTTCGTCCAACTCAGCTTCGATGAAGCTTGCCGGCATGGCCAGTTGCGCGCCCAGGCCTTGCGCTGAGCGCACCACCGCGCGCGTCAGCTGCGCATCGTCGGTCTGTGCGTCGTGATAGCGGATCACGGCATCCAGATCGCGCGTATCCAGCCCGTCGAGCTGCTTCCACTGCGAGCGTGGAACGCTGCCAAAGCCGGTGCCGGCGCTGAAGCCGCCGAGCACGGCATAGGCGAGCAGCCCCAGGCGCAGCTGCCAGGGGCGCCGCCGCGTGTTGCGGTAGACCGGGATGTAGAAGGGCTTCAATTGCACCAGCTCGGGTGCGGTGCGCAGCTGCACGGTGCGTTCGTGCAGGCTTTCGCGCACCAGCCGAAATTGTCCGCTTTCCAGGTAGCGCAGGCCGCCATGAATGAGCTTGCTCGAGCGGCTGGAGGTGCCGCTGGCAATGGCCTTGCGTTCGATCAGCAGGCAGCTGTGCCCCGCAGCCGCGGCCGCCTGCAGCACGCCCGCGCCATGAATCCCTCCGCCAATCACCACCACGTCGAACTCGATCATGGTTGTCCATTGTTCAAAGCATGCAAGCCACGCGTCAGGGAACGCACCGCCATGGTTTCGACGAATTCGACGCCACGATCGGCCAGCGCCATCGCGTCGGCCACTTGTTCGATTTCGTACACCACCCATCGCCACGGTCCGCGCCACAGCCTCGCCGTGGATTTGGGGAGTTTGAGCTGATCGCAAAACAGAAAATCCGGCCGCAGCGCTTCGTACTTGCTGCGCGCGCGCTCATCGTACTGGTCGAGCACCCAGCCCACGGCGGCAGCGCCGGCCTGACGCGCGGCCTGCACGCTGGCCAGATCGAAGGAAATGATGGCGCATTGCGGCCGCACCGGGCGCAGCCGCTCGATCACCTTCGCAACCACCGTGGCGCTGCCGAAGCGCTGCAGGCTGGCGCGCTTGATCTCCACGAAGGCGGTGACCTGCGGATGCGCGGCGAGCAGCTCGGTGACCTGTTCCAGAGAGGGGATGTGAATGTCGCTGAAGCGGTCATCGAAGCGGGTGCGCTCGGCCGCCTCTATCTTCAACAGATCGGCGGCATTCAATTCGAAGACCGATTCAGGCCGCCCGGCGGTTCTGACCAGGGTTTCATCGTGTATCACGATCGGAACCTCGTCAGCGGACAGGTGCACATCGAATTCCAGAAAACGGACGCCCAGATCGATGGCCGAGCGCAGGGAGGCAATGGTATTTTCAGGAAATTCCCGCGCGTTGCCGCGGTGGGCCACGATCTGCGGCAGGCGCCGTGGCGCGACCGCTTGCCGGTCGGTGATCGGGGGAGGTGTGGAAATGGCGTTCATGCAGCCTGCGCATTGTAGGGGACTGGCGAACGCGAACGGAAATGTGCTTGAACCTTTGCGAGCCACTGCTCAACGCAGGCGCTCTGTCGCCAATCGCCTACAGCCGCCGGCTGCGGTGGTTTGGCCGCCCGCGGCTCTTCGCCGACGCTCAGCTGCCGTCGGTTCTCTTCTCGGCGAATTGCTGGATGGGCGCGCCGCTGGTCGTCTCGATTTCCCCGTCCACGACGGCGCCCGTTGCGATGGCGATGGAACTGGCGCTTACCCTGCCGTGAATAACGGCGGTGTAGCCGATTTCAAGCCGGCCTTCGACGATCAGGCTGCCGGTGATGTGGCCGGCGATGACGGCCTGCTGCGCATGAACGTGGCCGTGCCAGCGGGCCGATGCGGCCAGATTCAGGCTGCCTTGAATGTCCCCGTCGCCGCGCACTTCACCATAAACGACGAAGGTGCCGCTGCCGCGGACATCGCCGACGAAGCTGGTCGAGGCGCCCAAAACGGTTGGAGTGCCGGCGCTTCGATTGATGAAGCGGCGCTCCAGATCGGACAAATCCAGCTTGCGTTGCGGTTCGGACATGCATGAGCCTCGTTGCGGAAGGCCCGATTATCGCATCGCGATCAAGACGTACTGTGACGCGCTTGGCGGCATCGACATGCCGGGACCAAAGTTAAGTAGAATGGTGCCGGTTTTAGGATACTTGCATCAGGAGCGAGCGTGAAAACAAGACAGTCGGGGATGAAATGGGCCGTGGCCCTGGCATGCGTTGCAGTGCTGACGGCTGCGGGGTGCAGCCGCCAGCAAAGCGATTGGGACAAGGCGCGTACCGCGAACAACATCGAGTCCTACGAACAATTCGTCAAAAAATATCCGAGCGGCGACTTCACTGCGCAGGCTCAGGCGCGCCTCAAGGAATTGGAAGAGGAGCGCGAATGGCAGAAGGCGCGCGATGCCGATACGCCGGATGCGTATCAGGCCTTCCTCAAGCAATATCCCGAAGGCAAGTGGACAGAAGAGGCTCGCATTCGAATCGAGAATTTCTCGCTGGCGCAGACTCCGGCGGGCACCGCCGCCAGCCCGGACGGCACGCCGGCCGCGCCAGCTGACGCGACCGGCAAGCCTGCCGCCGCCGTGGTTGCGGCCACGTCTCCCGCCACCGCGGCCAAGCACGACTCCAAGAGCGCTGCGCACGCCAACGCGAACGTCGCAAACGCGCATGTCGCCAAATCCGGCACCTATGCGGTGCAATTGGGTGCGTTCAGTGCGGGCAAGGTGGCGGCGGAGCATGGATGGTCGACCTTGCAGTCCAGCCACCCGTCTGCGCTGAAGGGCTTGAGTCATCGCGTGGTCAGCGGCAAGGGCCCCAACGGCACGGTGTATCGTCTGCAGGCGACAGGCTTGAGCAAGGCGCACGCGGAGTCTGTCTGCGCCAGCCTCAAGGCCAAGTCGCAGGCGTGCATCGTCGTGGCGCCGTAAGAGCGAGACGTGCATCACGCCCGCCGGCGCGGGCGTGATCAATTTTCGTCACCTGTGACACTTCTGGTCAGGGCGATGCCGCGCCTGATCAGCAAGGGCCCGCTCAGAAACCTGATTTCCCGGCATTGCCCTGCCTGGCACGGAGATTGCTTGATAAGACTGGCGGGCCGCGGACTGCCACAGACTTCGGCTCGTTAGTTTTCTCCTCTAGGGTCTGATATTGGCGTCGCGCATCTGCTCCCCCCGGATTCGCGACGCCTCTTTTTTGCTCAAGCGGCCACAACGCTCAGCACGAACGCATATTCGCGCGCGATCTCCCGATAGCGCGCGAAGCGTCCCGACTTGCCGCCGTGGCCGGCGCTCATGTCCACGTGCAGCAGCAGAGGATGCGAATCCAGCTTCAGCCGCGCCAGTTTTGCAACCCACTTGGCCGGCTCGAAGTATTGCACCTGACTGTCCCACAGCCCGGTGGACACGTACATGGCGGGATAGTGCTGGGCGCGCACGTTGTCGTAGGGCGAGTACGAGAGCATGTGGTCGTAGTAAATCTTTTGTCTCGGATCGCCCCACTCATCGTATTCGTTCGTCGTGAGCGGCAGCGTTTCATCCAGCATCGTCGTGACCACGTCCACGAAAGGGACCTGCGCGACGATGCCGCAGTACTCCTGCGGCGCGAGGTTTGCCACGGCCCCCATGAGCAGGCCGCCGGCGCTGCCCCCCATGGCGAAGACGCGGTCCTTGGCCGCATAGCGCCGCTCCACCAGATGGCGCGTCACGTCGATGAAATCATGGAACGAGTTTTCCTTGTGGAGCAGACGACCCGCGTCGTACCAGGCGCGGCCGAGTTCCTGGCCGCCGCGCACGTGCGCGAGCGCGAACACGAAGCCGCGGTCGAGCAGGCTCAAGCGAGAGGAGGAAAAGCCCGGGTCCAGCGAGTGCCCGTACGCTCCGTAGCCGTATTGCATCAACGGCGCGCTGCCATCCAGCGGCGTGTCCTTGCGATAGACCAGTGAGACGGGAATGGCGGCGCCGTCGCGGCCCGGGGCACGGATGAACTGTGTCGCGTACCGGTCGGGGTCGAACCCGCCGAGCACCGGCTCGCGCTTCATCAGCGTGCGCGCGTGCGTGCCCAGGTCGTAGTCGAACACGCTCTGCGGCGTCTTGGGCGAGGTGTAGCCATAGCGCAGCACATCCGATTCGATGCACGGATTGGCCCCGAGAGTCATGGTGTAGGCGGCTTCCCCGGCATCGATGAAAAATTCCTGTGCGTCTGCCGCGCCGGGGGGATCGGACAACGCTCTGATCCGGATCTTGCGCAGGCCCGAGGAGCGTTCCGACACCGCCACGAAATTCGCCATCACTTCGAAGTCATGGATGAACACATCGGGGCAATGCGGTTGCAGATCGCGCCATTGCGCGCGATCCGATGCCGCTTGAACCGGCGCGCGCATCAGCCGGAAGTTCGGCGCATCCCAGTTGGTGCGCACGATGAACTCCCCGCCCCAGTGCTCGATCTGATACTCGTGATCGCGCGCATGCGCCAGCACCGTGTTGAATTGCAACACGCCGCCGCCGGCCTCGGCGTAGCGCCATTCGGAGGAAACGGTGCTCTGCATGCCGATGAACACGTAACGGTCAGACTTGGACTTCACCACCGTCGTATAGAAGCTGGGGTTGGTCTGCTCGAACACCAGTTCATCCTCGCTCACCGACGTGCCGAGGCGATGCCGCTTCACATACAAGCCCAGCAGTGTCTTCGGATCCTTGGCGATGTACAGGATGCTGCTCGAATCGTTCAGCCACGCCAGATCCGATTCGACATTGGGTATCTGCGTGGCCAGCGTTTCACCGCTGTCCAGGTTCTTCAAGCGCAGCGAATATTCGCGACGGCCCACGCTGTCCTCACAGTAGGCCATGAAGCGCCCGTCCGGCGACACCTCGATGGAGCCGATGTCGTAGTAGTCGTGCGGCGCCGCGAGTTCGTTCACGTCCAGCATGACCTGCTCGGTGCCTTGCAGCGAGCCGGCCCGCCGCGCATACAAGGGATGCTCCTTGCCGCTCTGGTAGCGAGCGTAGTACCAGTAGCCGTTCTTCAGGTACGGCACGGTGCTGTCTTCTTGCTGCAGGCGCGCAATGATTTCCCGGTACAGGCCGCGCTCGCGGTTGCCGTGCGCCTTGAACCACTGGGCGGCGCGGCGATTGTGGGCTCGCAGAAACTTCAGCACCTGCGGGTTTTTACGCGAATCATCGCGCAGCCAGTAGTACGGGTCGGCGCGGTTTCCATGGGGTGATTGCACCCAGTGTTCCCGCTCCTCGGCCAGCGGCAGTGGCGGCAGGGGCGCCACCTGCGCTCGGGGTTTCTTGGCTGATGGCATGTCAATTGACGTCCGGCGGGAAAGAGCGCAAGTATAGACGTGTCAAACGGCGCATCTGACGCCGACGGACCATGCAAGGGTGGGGGAGTTTGAAGTCATGCAAACCGTCAAGCATCTGCTCGATCAGAAATCCGGCGAGGTTCTATCCGTGCGATCTGAGGATTCCGTCCTGCACGCGATTGGCGTGATGGCGCAATGGCATGTGGGCGCGCTGCTCGTCATGCAGGACGCGGAGCTGCTGGGCGTGCTGTCCGAACGGGATTACGCACGCAAGGTCATTCTCAAGGGCCGCTCCTCGGCCGACACCACGGTGGGCGAGATCATGAGTTCGCCGGTGATCACCGTTCGGCCCGAGGACACCGTGCACCACTGCATGCAGATCATGACCGACAAGCGCATCCGGCATCTGCCGGTGGTGAGCAATTCCAAGGTCGTGGGCGTTTTGTCGATCGGCGATCTGGTCAAGGCCGTGATCGATGAGCAACGCGAAGAAATCGAGCAGCTGCAGCGCTACATCGCCGGCGCGTAGGAATTGCCGATTGACGATACCCGCCACCTGGGTATTATGAAGCCATAGACATTGGTGTAGCGGTGCATCCGCCACCCCCACGCGCGGCGCATTGCAAAGCGCACGAACCGGCTTTAAGCGATTGTTTTTATTAGGCTATGCGGCCAAAACCGCACGGCACGGCGGGTTATGGATTTGAAATTTGCAAAACAAGGGTTGATCTTGGGAGCCGATGCGCGCGCGCAGGACTGGGGCTTGGTGCGCCGCGCCTATGAGCGCGATTCCTGCGGTTTCGGATTGATCGCCAGCCTCGACGACCAGGCCTCGCACTGGGTCATTCAGACAGCCATCAGCTCCTTAAACCGGCTCACCCATCGCGGCGCCATCGCCGCGGACGGCAAGACCGGCGATGGCTGCGGCCTGCTGCTGAAGCGACCCACCCAGTTCCTCAAGGCCGTGGCCAGGGACAGCGGCTTCAAACTGGCCAAGCTGTTCGCGGCCGGCAATGTGTTCCTAAGCCAGGACCCGGCGGTGGCGCAGGCTGCGCGCGCGCGGTTGAGCGCCGAATTGGCCCGCGAAGATCTGGCCGTGGCGGGTTTCCGGTCCTTGAATGTGGACTCATCAGCCTGCGGCAGTGAAGCGCTCAAGACTCTGCCACTCATTGAGCAGGTGTTCGTCAATTGCACCGAGGACATCGACGAAGCGGCGTTCAACCGGCGGCTGTTCCTGGCGCGGCGGCGCACCGAGAAGGCGTTGGAGAGCACCGATCCGGTCTTTTATCTGCCGTCCCTGTCGGCCACCACGCTGGTCTACAAGGGCATGGTCATGCCGCAGCATCTGGCGCAGTTCTACGGCGACCTGCTGGATCCGCGCATCGAAGCGTCGGTGGCGGTGTTCCACCAGCGCTTCTCCACCAACACGCTGCCGCAGTGGCGCCTCGCGCATCCGTTCCGTTACCTGGCGCACAACGGTGAAATCAACACCGTGCAGGGCAACCGCAACTGGGCGGTGGCGCGCGGGCCGCTGTTCCGCTCGCCGGTGCTGCCGGAGCTTGACGACATCCTGCCTGTGGTGTCGTTGAGCGGCTCGGACTCGCAGTCGCTGGACAATATGCTCGAGCTGCTGCTCATGGGCGGCCTGGATCCCATGCACGCCATGCGGCTGCTGATTCCGCCGGCCTGGCAGACCGTGGACATGATCGACCCCGATCTGAAAGCCTTTTACGAGTACTACGCCACGCACATGGAGCCCTGGGATGGCCCGGCCGGCGTGGTGCTGACCGATGGCCGCTATGCCTGCTGCACACTGGATCGCAACGGCCTGCGTCCGGCGCGCTGGGTCATCACCAAGAACCGGCACATCACCATCGCCTCCGAGGCCGGCGTGTGGGACTACCTGCCCTCGGACGTGGTCAAGAAGGGCAAGCTGGGACCGGGGGAAATCCTGGCGCTGGACCTGCAGACCGCCGAACTCATGGACACGAAGCGGGTGGACGATCTTCTCAAGAGCCGGCATCCGTACAAGGCCTGGCTCAAGAAGGGCGTGCGCTACCTGGAGACGGATCTGATCGATCCGCGGCTCGCCGCCGAACCCATGGACCGCGAGACGTTGGCGCTGTTTCAGAAAATGTACAACGTGTCGGCCGAAGAGCGCGATGAAATCATCCGCGTTCTGGCCGAGGACGAAAGCGAGGCGGTGGGTTCGATGGGCGATGACACGCCCATGCCCGTGCTGTCGAAAAAGGTGCGCTCGCTGTACGACTATTTCCGCCAGCAGTTCGCGCAGGTCACCAATCCGCCCATCGACTCCTTGCGCGAAAGCATCGTCATGTCGCTGCAGACGCAGATCGGACCGGAGTGCAACATCTTCGTGCCGGCGCCGCAGCACGCCAACCAGATCGTGCTCAACTCACCGGTGCTGTCGCAGCGCAAACTGCGCCAGATCATCGGCCTGTCCGACGCTGGCATCACGCACGAATTCCTGGATCTGCAGTACGAGGAAACGATGGAGCTGAAAGCGGCCATCCTGCAGGTTTGCGACCGGGCGGAAGCCGCGGTGCGCGAGGGCAAGCTGGTGCTGCTGCTCTCGGACCGCTATCTGGTTAGGGGCAAATTGCCGATTCATGCGTTGCTGGCCACCGGCGCCGTGCATACCCGCCTGGTGCAGACCGGCCTGCGCTGCAAGTGCAATATCCTGGTGGAGACCGGCACGGCGCGCGATGCGCATCACTTTGCCTGCCTCATCGGCTATGGGGCGACCGCGATCTACCCGTATCTGGCGTATCAAACCCTGTTCGATCTGATGCGCAAAGGCGCCGTGAAGATGGATGCCGACACGCGCCTGGAGCTGGGCCGCAGCTATCGCCGCGGTATCCGCAAGGGGCTGTTCAAGGTCATGTCCAAGATGGGCATCTCCACGGTGGCCAGCTACCGCAGCGCACAGCTGTTCGAGATCGTGGGCCTTGGCGATGAGGTGGTGAATCTGTGTTTCCCCGGCACCGACAGCCGTATTCAAGGCGCGGATCTGGAGGATTTGCAGGAGGATGCGCGATATCTGGCCAAGCGCGCCTGGAATCCGGCGCAACCCGTGGAGCAGGGAGGCCTGCTCAAGTACATGCACAATGGCGAGTACCACATGTACAACCCGGACGTCATCGCGACGCTGCAGGCGGCGGTGATGACGGGCGACTATGAGCGCTACAAGGAATTCGCAGCGCTGGTCAACGGCCGGCCCGTGTCCTGCATCCGCGACCTGCTCGCCGTGCACTCAACGCATCGGCCGATTCCACTGGAGGAGGTGGAACCCATCGAGGCCATCCTCACGCGCTTCGACAGCGCCGGCATGTCGCTCGGCGCGCTGTCGCCTGAGGCGCATGAAGCGCTGGCGATTGCCATGAACCGTCTGGGCGCGCGCTCCAATTCCGGCGAGGGCGGCGAAGATCCCCGGCGCTACGGCACCGAGAAGAATTCCAAGATCAAGCAGGTGGCATCGGGGCGTTTTGGCGTCACGCCCGAATACCTCATCAATGCGGAGGTCTTGCAGATCAAGGTGGCGCAGGGTGCCAAGCCCGGTGAAGGCGGACAGCTGCCCGGTCACAAGGTCAACGAGATGATCGCGCGTCTGCGCTTCGCGCGCCCCGGCGTGGGGTTGATCTCCCCGCCGCCGCATCACGACATCTACTCCATCGAAGATCTTGCGCAGCTGATCTTCGACTTGAAGCAGGTGAATCCGCAGGCGCTGGTATCGGTGAAGCTGGTGGCCGAGCCGGGCGTGGGCACGGTCGCGGCGGGCGTGGCCAAAGCCTACGCCGATCTGATCACGATCAGCGGCTATGACGGTGGCACCGGCGCCAGTCCCCTGTCATCGATCAAGTATGCGGGCACGCCGTGGGAGCTGGGCCTGGCGGAAACGCATCAGACCCTGCGCGCGAATGATCTGCGCCATCGCGTGCGCCTGCAGACCGACGGCGGTTTGAAAAGTGGCCTGGACGTGATCAAGGCCGCCCTCATTGGCGCGGAGAGCTTCGGCTTCGGCACCGCGCCCATGGTGGCGCTGGGCTGCAAGTACCTGCGCATCTGCCATCTGAACAATTGCGCCACCGGGGTTGCCACGCAGCATCAGATCCTGCGCACCAAGTACTTCATCGGCCTGCCCGAGATGGTGATCAACTACTTCAAGTTCGTGGCGCAGGAATGCCGCGAGCTGATGGCGCAGATGGGCGTACGCACCATCGCCGAGATCATCGGCCACACCGACCTGCTGCGCGTGCTGCCCGGCGAAACCTTGCGACAGCGCAAACTGGATCTGCAGCCCATTCTGGCGAACTCCGCTCTGGTCACGGACCGGCCCCAGTACTGCGTCGACCCGCGCAACGCGCCCTTCGATCAGGGCGCGCTGGCCGAAACGATGGTGGCGGACATGCGCAGCGCCATCGACGCGAAATCCGGTGGCGAGTTTTCCTACGAGGTGCGCAACTACCACCGCTCCATCGGCGCGCGCATTTCGGGGCAGATCGCCAGGCGCTGGGGCAACTACGGCATGAGCGATGCGCCGATCCAGGTGAACCTGCGCGGCTCGGCGGGGCAGAGCTTCGGCGTGTGGAACGCCGGCGGTCTGCACCTGACGCTGGAAGGCGAGGCGAATGATTTCGTCGGCAAGGGCATGGCCGGCGGGCAGATCATCATCAAACCCGACTCCAGTTCTTCGTTTGTGGCGCGTGACACCGTGATCATGGGCAACACCTGCCTGTACGGCGCCACGGGCGGTGCGCTGTTCGCCGCCGGCACCAGCGGCGAGCGCTTCGCGGTGCGCAATTCCGGCGCCACCGCGGTCATCGAAGGCGCCGGCGATCATTGCTGCGAATACATGACCGGCGGCGTGGTATGCGTGCTCGGGCGCACCGGCGTAAATTTTGGCGCCGGCTTCACCGGCGGCTTTGCTTATGTGCTGGACATGGAGCGCGACTTCGTCGACCGCTACAACCACGAGCTCATCGACATCCATCGCGTCTCGCCCGAGGGCATGGAATCCCATGTGCAGCATCTGCGCGGCCTGATCGCGCAGCACGTCGCGGCCACGGGCAGCCTCTGGGGCGAGCAGATCTTGAACGATTTCCGCAGCTTCGTCGGCAAGTTCTGGGTGGTGAAGCCGAAGGCCGCGGCCATCGACTCGCTGCTCGAAAACCTGCGCCGCGCGGCTTGAGGGTTCAAGAGTGTCCGACAAGCATCTTCAATTTCTCGATGTGCCGCGCAAGGATCCGGACAAACTGCCCGTCGAGGTGCGCATCACGCAGTTCCGCGAAATCTATTCGCAGTACGCGCCCGATGGCGCCGCGCAGCAGGCGAGCCGCTGCCTGTCCTGCGGCAATCCGTTTTGCGAATGGAAATGCCCGGTCCACAATTACATTCCCAACTGGCTGCAGCTGGTCAACGACGGCAAGCTGTTCGAAGCGGCCGAGCTGTCGCATCAGACCAACTCGTTGCCTGAAATGTGCGGGCGCATCTGCCCGCAGGACCGGCTGTGCGAGGGCGCCTGCACGCTGAACGACGGACTCGGCGCCGTCAGCATCGGCGCCATCGAAAAGTACATCACCGATGAAGCGTTCAAGCAGGGCTGGACGCCGGACTTGTCGAGCGTCAAGCCCACCGGCAAGCGGGTTGCCATCGTCGGTGCAGGTCCCGCGGGCCTGGGCTGCGCGGATATCCTGGTGCGCAACGGCGTCACGCCGGTGGTGTTCGACCGCTACTCAAAGATCGGCGGCCTGCTGACCTTCGGCATCCCGCCCTTCAAGCTTGAAAAAGAGGTGGTCGACAAACGCCACGAGATCATGAGTGGCATGGGCGTGGAATTCCGTCTCAACACCGAGATCGGACGCGACATCAGCTTCGAGACCTTGAGCGAAGAATTCGATGCGGTGTTTTTGGGAATGGGCACCTACCGCTACGTGAAGGGCGGTTTCGCAGGCGAAGATCTGCCCGGCGTGTATGAAGCGCTGCCCTACCTGATCTCCAACATCGACCGCGAACTGGGACTGTCGAAGAGTCCGAACGACTTCATCGACATGCGCGACAAGCGCGTGGTGGTGCTGGGCGGTGGTGACACCGGCATGGACTGCAACCGCACCGCCATCCGGCAGGGCGCGCTCAGCGTCAGCTGCACCTATCGGCGCGATGAGAACAACATGCCGGGCTCACGCCGCGACTACAAGAACAGCAAGGAAGAAGGCGTCAGTTTCTTGTTCAATCGCCAGCCGGTGGAGATCGTCGGCTCGGACCGGGTCGAGGGCGTCAAAGTGGTGCAGACGCGTCTCGGCGCACCGGACCCGCGCGGCCGCCGCGTTCCCGAAGTGGTGCCGGACACCGAGGAAACCATTCCGGCGGATGCGGTGATCATCGCCTTTGGCTTTCTGCCCAGTCCGCCGGATTGGTTCCAAGCGCAGCAAATCGGCTTGCATCCGAACGGCCGCGTGCGCGTGTCGGCCTCCGCTCAGCGCCCCTTCCAGACAACCAACCCCAAGGTCTTCGCCGGCGGGGACATGGTGCGTGGCTCGGATCTGGTGGTGACCGCGGTGTTTGAAGGGCGTGAGGCGGCCAAGGGAATCTTGTCGTATCTTGAGCTTGCTTGACGGACGCCATTGCGGCGGCAGCTCAGAACTCACCGCTGCGCTACGGGCAGATGAGCCGCACACCGGGAAAGTAGGTCCTGTAATGGGCCGTGTCACGCGTGAGAATCGGGCAATTCTGTACGGCAGCGTGCGCACCAATGAAGAAATCAGGCAGGACTCCTGTCTTGCGCCCTTGTTTGCGCCTGTAGTCGCGGTACACCTTTCCTGCGAGGAATAATGCTTCGCGCGGCATGGCTTCGACTTTAAGCGACGTGCCAGCGACGACTTTTTCAAGATCCTCGATCCTGCTGTAAGCGATCGATAGCTCAGCGTAGATCACCGCATTGATGGCAAGTCGATCTGTGAGCAGGGCGGTATCGAGCTGATCCTGCGACCATTTTGCCCACTGCGAATCGTCCTGAAACACATCTAACAGTACGTTCGTATCGACTAGAATCATTCGTCCTGATCGCGCGTCAGCGCCATTATTTCATCGGTCGTCATTTTTATGGTCGCGCTGCCTCTAAACTTGGCGAAGACACTGGGTCGAGACTTCGCGCCTCGTTTGACTGGCCGGAGGACGATTTCGCCGCCCGGCTGGCGTTCGAAGGTCACGGCGACACCAGGCTTCAGACCCAGATAGTCACGCACACTCTTCGGAACGGTCACCTGACCTTTGCTCGTCATATTTGTTGCCATCGAGGTAACACTCAGAAATTATCAGGTATTACTTTAATGGATTTGCATCCAAATGGCTTGTTATTGATAAGATTCCCGCCGCTGTCTGTCGCAAATCAGATGGTGCGTCGCAATCAAGCATACATTGCGAAACAGAATTGCTGAGACCGTTTCGTCAGAGCATCGGCAGCGAAATCGTGAACTCCACGCCGCTGCCATCCTCGCGATTGGCGACCTGCGCCACGCCGCCATGAAACTCCGCGATCAAACGGACGATGTACAACCCTAAGCCGAAATGCGGGCGATCGTCCTTGGTATCGCGCATTTCAAACAAGGATTCAAACAGCCGTGGCAACAGACTCTCCGGTATGAGAGCGCCGTCGTTGCCCACCTGCAGCAGATAACGGCCGGCGTCCCTGGATAGCGCGATGCGGATGCTGCCCTCGGGCGGCGTGAAGTCCACGGCGTTTTCCACGAGCTTATCCAGCATCTGGACGATCAACTCGGGAGCCCCGCGCCAATGGCAGGCCTCCACGGGAACCTCGAGAACGAATCGCGCCGGCGCGAAGCTGTCGCGATAGGCCGCCACGGCGGATTCGACCAGTTCCTTCAAGTTGAAACCAACCCGGTCGGCCTGGCGAATGCTCTCTTCGGTGCGCGCCGCCGCGCCCAGCGCGCCCAGGATCTGCTGCAATCGTTCCGCGCCATCGCGCGCGCGCGTCAGGTAGATCTGCTGGCTGGCCGATGCGCCTTCCAGCTCCAGGTTGTCGAGCGAGGATTTGACGATGCTGAGCGGCGTGCGCAGCTCGTGCGAGAGCTTGCCGCCGAGGGTGCGCAGATACCGTGTGTGTTCGCTCAGGCGCGTCAGCATGCGCGCGAAGCTGCGCGACAGCGCGCCGATCTCATCGCCGGCGCCGGACTCAGGCAGCGTGGTGGCGAGTGTCCCGTCCGCCGACAGCGCCGTGTCCGCCGCCTCGCGCAGCTTGCCGATGCGACTGCTGAGGCGGCTGGCGAATCCCAGAACGAAGATCACCGCAATGCCGGTGGCGATCAGGGTCAGATTGAACAGCCGGCTCAATGCGCGGTCGCGCAGACCCAGCAGCTGATCGCCGGCCTGCTCGAGCACCACGGCGCCGATCGCATGCCCATTGGCCATGACAGGCGCGGCCGCGGCCAGCAGGATTTCATCGTGGCTGCCCACCCGATACCACTGTGCCTGGGGATGTCCCAGCAACGCGGCATCCACATGCGCGCCCTCCAGCCGGTCCGCCAGCGGTTTGCGTGAGGGCAGGTGCTGAATGTCCATGGCCTGGAAGCGGCGATACCAGGCGACCTGGGCTTCTTCGTCACCCGGCGCCGCCGCGGCTTCCGCCGATCCGGCGGTGGCCAGTTTCAACGCGTTGGCGTCGATCACCGTGGCGCCCGTGCCGTTGCGAATGAACGGCGACAGCCACTCGATCAGACTCCCCGAGGAGAAGAACAAGCGACCGCCGGTCAGTTTGTCGGCGCCGCCGAGAGTGCCGGCGCGGCGCCGCACCGGACTGGCGCCGTCGATGGCCTCGATCCACAAGCGTGCGCCCACCAGGGCCATCGGCACGCGAAACTCCAGCGTATAGCCGCGCGCAGTCTGCAGCCAGAACCCCTGGATGCGCGGTTCGCTGACCAGCCGCACGCTGCCGTCATCGCCGCGCACCGTGGTCTGCGCGGCCACCATGCCCGGTGCGTTGGTGGCGAACAGGTAATTCTCCAGCGCGCCGTCCGGGTCCTGCAGCGCGAATTCGATCCGGTCCGCATCGGCGGCGGAAGTTTCCCCGGCCTGCGGATCCCAGTGCGAATCGTCCACTTCAACGTACACGAACAGATACCGGTCGGTGACGCCGGCCTGCATGCGTGCGCGCAAGCCCGACGCGGAAGGCAGCGCCCGCGGCTCCAGCGGCACATCCCAGTCGTCCCGGTAGCCATCCAGCAACGGCGTGGCGCGCAGAGGAAATGCATAAATGTCGCCGCCGCCCGCATCGAACTTGCTGCCCGACTGCGCACTGTGAAACATACGCTGCGGCTGCGCCGACAGCGCGTTCGCAATGGTCCCGGAAGCCGCCAGCAACGCCTGCTCCTGCGAGGCGCGCAGCACGGTCTGCACCTCGCGCGCGTACTGACACCCGGCCCATGGCAGCACCAGCGTGGCGAGGGACATCAACAGCAGCTGCAGCCGGATGCTCACTCGACCCAGCGGTATCCCATGCCGTAGGCCGTCTGAATGGCATCGAATGTGGCATCGACACTTTGGAACTTGCGCCGCACCCGCTTGATCTGCGAGGTGATGGTGTTGTCATCCAGCACCACGTTGGCGGCATCCATGAGCTGCTGCCGGTTCTTCACGTGGCCCGGGTTTTTCGCCAGCGCATGCACGATCCAGAATTCGGTCAGGCTCAAGGAAACCGCCTGACCGTTCCAGGTCGTCTGCATCTTCTCCGAATCGATGGACAAGGCGCCGCGCCGCAGGACCTGCGCGGCATCCTCGGGACGGCGCAGCGCATCGATGCGCCGGAACAGCGCCGCCACCCGCGCGGCGAGGTGCGGCAGACTGACATCCTTGGTCAGGAAGTCGTCCGCGCCGAGGCGCAGCCCCGACACGGCGTCCAGTTCGCTGTCGCGCGCGGTCAGAAAGATCAGGGGCAATTCGGCCGACAGGGCGCGCAGGTCGCGGCACAGATCGAACCCGCCCTCGGCCTCGTCTTCCAGTGAAATGTCGATGATGACCAGATCCGGCAGACGAACGGCAAACGCCTGCAGGGCCGTTTTGCGGTTGGCGAAGGTCTTGACCTGATAGCCCAGCCGGGCCAACGCCGCCGCGTAATTCTCCCGCAGCGCCGCCTCATCTTCGACGATGGCAATGCTCTTTTTCATGCGCAGATCATAGCCCATCGACCGCGCCGGCTGGCCGGGGGCGCACCGCTCGCCACAATTCATCAGATTTTGCAGCCGGTTTGGCCGGATTGCGCCCGTACCCACGGCGGCCGCCGCGGTCAACTGTCATCACCGGACGCACACAACCGGCAGGAGAAATGACCATGACTTCGCACCATCCGACCCATCCCTGGTTTGCACTGCGCAGCGACGGCGCGCGCAATTGGCTGGCATTGGGATTGTTGCTCGCCGCGTGGAACTTCAGCGACAACGATGCGGTCACAACCACAGCGAACAAGCCGGCGCCGCTGCACAAGCACCCCCTCGTGACGGTGAGATCCGTGCGCGCTCACAACATTTAATTTCGTCCCGTCACAAAATCGTCAACGTAGTGTAAGACTGAGTTCCTTAAATGCGAGCGTCGTATGCTCGCAACAGAAACCACCAGACACATTCTCATCGTCGACCCGGATCTGTCTGCGCTCGAGCCCGTCCGTCAGCGATTGTCCGAGTTGGGATTCAGCGTCCGTTCAGAGGTCGATGGCGCGGCCGCCATGACGCGCTTCTCCGACCGCCCGCCGTTGCTGGTGATGCTGGACTGGAACATGCCGGGGTTCGCGGCGCTGGAGCTGATCCGCCGCGTGCGCGCCATGCGCGCCCCGCAGACCGTGCGGCTCATCATCCTGTCGGAACTCACCAGTGAGCACGACGTGGTGACCGGCCTGGAGTCCGGCGCCGATGATTACATCGCCAAGCCCTTTTCGCCGCGCGAGGTCGTGGCAAGGGTGCTGGCGGTGCTGCGCTCACATCGGTTGCAGGAGCGAAAGACGGCGCTGAGTTTCGATGACCTGGAATTGAACTCGACCACCAACCGCGTGAGCGCGCGCGGGCAGCTGCTGAATCTGCGCGGCGCCGAATACCGTCTGCTGGAGTTCTTGATGTCGCACGCGGGGCGCACCTTCAGCCGCGATCAGTTGCTCTCGCAGGTGTGGGGCAAGGACTGCGAGGTCGATGTGCGCACCGTCGATGTCAACGTGCAGCGCCTGCGCAAGATCCTGGCCGATCCGGGTTATGAGGAGTACATCCAGACGGTGCGGGGTTTCGGCTACCGGTTCGCGGTGCCGTCGAACGGCGCCGGCCCGGTTTGAGACGCGTCTCACATAATTACAATTCCACGTGATGTTCCACGGCTAAGTTCCTCTGTTGTAAACAAATCTTCTCCCCGCGGTCATGTGGCCGTAACACGCTGGCGCGAATCTGGTCCCGTGTCATAGCGACGCGGAGGATTCGAACATGCGCCTGCGCACTGTCTTCATCTCCGACATTCACCTCGGCTTCAAGGGGTGCAGCGCCGATCTGCTGCTCGAGTTTTTGCACCAGGTTGAAATGGACACCCTGTTCTTGGTCGGTGACATCATCGACGTCTGGAGCATGAAGAAGACCATGTTCTGGCCGCAATCGCACAACAACGTGGTGCGCACGATTCTCGGCAAGGCCAAGCGCGGCACCAAGGTGATTTTCGTGCCCGGCAATCACGACGAAGTGTTCCGGGATTTCGACGGCAGCGTGTTCGGCAACCTCGAAATACATAACGAATACATTCATGAGACAGCTGACGGCCGCCGCATGCTGATCCTGCATGGCGATGAGTTCGACAATGTCGTCAAGTTCAGCCCTTGGCTTGCCAAGGTCGGCAGCAATATCTACGACATTCTTCTTGCCATCAACCCCTACATCAACTGGGTGCGCCGCCGCTTCGACCTGCCGCACTGGTCATTGGCCGGCTATCTCAAGAATAAGACCAAGAAGGCCGTGCAGTACATCGGTTGTTTTGAAGACTCGGTCGCGCAGGCTGCGCGCAAGCGCAATGTCGACGCGGTGGTCTGCGGCCACATTCACCGCGCCGAGATGCGCGACATGGACGGCATCCTGTATTGCAACGACGGCGACTGGGTGGAGAGCTGCACCTCGCTGGTCGAGGACATGAACGGGCGGCTCAGCCTGATCGAGTGGCCGAAGATCCGCGAGCGGCTGCTGACGGCCGCTCCATCCGCCGTGCTGCCCGCTGCAACCGTCCCGGCGGCGCTCGACCCTGCAACGGCACCGGTCGCGGCCGCTCTGGTCGCCCGCATCGCGCAGTTGCGTTGACGCGGACAGGAGCCGGCACCCCATGATGCAGCAGCGAGCCCTTTCCATCGGTGGTCACCGCCCCCGTTCTTCGCGCCTACCGACGTTCAAGCGCGCCTTCACCCGCGTCGCCGACGGCGCGCTGGCGCTGGACAAGCTCAGCGATTTTTATCGCGGGATTCCGCCGGCAGACACGGCAGCGGAATTTGTCGATCTGGTCATCCAGCATCTGCAGGTGCGCACCCGGATTCTCGGCGCCGGTCTTGCCGCCATTCCCGCCACCGGTCCTGCGATCGCGGTTGCGAACCATCCGTTTGGCGGGCTCGACGGGCTGCTGCTGGCGCAATTGCTGCTCAAGCGCCGTCCCGATGTGCGGATTCTGACGAACCGCTTCCTGGCGCGGATTCCGGAATTGAGCGAACTGTTCATCAGTGTCGACCTGTTCAACGGCCGCGGCGGCATACGCGAAAACGTGAGCGGCGTGCGCAAGGCCCTGCGCTGGGTGGAATCCGGCGGCATGCTGGCGATGTTCCCTTCTGGTGAAGTGTCGCACTTGAAGGTGGACGCCGGCGGCATCATCGACCCCGTGTGGCCGGATTCGGCCGCGCGCATCGTGCGCATGAGCGGCGCGCCGGTCACACCGGTCTATTTCGGCGGCCACAACAGCTGGATGTTTCAGCTGGCAGGCCTGGTGCATCCGCTGCTGCGCACCGCACTGCTGCCGCGCGAGTTGTTGAACAAGGCGCGCCAAGAGGTCCTGATCAGCATCGGCAAGCCGGTCGAACCCGCCCGGATCGCCGGCATCGAAAAGAACGATGTGCTGGCCAGTCATCTGCGGCTGCAGGTGTATGCGCTGGCCGTTGAGACTGTCGTGCGCCCCAAGGCCGAGGCCGCCAAAGCGGTGGGTCAGCCGGTTGCCGCGGCGAGCGACCCACAAGTGCTGGCCGCACAGATCGCTGCGCTGCCCGACTTGCAACGCCTGTCGAGCAATGGCGAATTGAGCGTGGTCGTGGCCACCCGCCAACAGGCGCCGGCGGTGATCGCCGAGATCGGCCGCCTGCGGGAGATCACCTTCCGCAGCGTCGGCGAGGGCACCGGGCGCGCCACCGATCTGGACCGTTTTGACGATTATTACGACCACCTGTTCATCTGGAACGAGACCCGAGGCGAGATTGCCGGCGCCTACCGCATCGGACGGTCGGATGAGATCCTGCGGGTCAGCGGGCTCAGCGGACTGTATACGCAGAGTCTGTTCCGCTTTCATCGCAGCTTCTTCGAGCAACAGCGACCGGCGCTGGAACTGGGCCGCTCCTTCGTTCGACAGGAATATCAGCGATCATTCACGCCGCTGCTGTTGCTGTGGAAGGGCATCGCAGCCTACGTCGCGCGCAATCCGCGCTATTCGGTGTTGTTCGGCGCCGTCAGCATCAGCAATGACTATCACCCCTTGTCCAAGGAGTTTCTGCGCGAGTATCTCTCGCGCGAGCATTTCGCGGCCGATCTTGCCCGCTGCGTCAAGCCGCGCAACCGCTTGCGCCGGCGCATGTCCTTGAAGACGCTGATTCACCCCTGGCCGGGTCCGCAGTCGCTCGAGTCCCTGGGCGATGTCGTGAGCAACCTCGAAGCCGACGGCAAGGGCATTCCGGTGCTGCTGCGCCAATACCTGAAGCTCGGCGGCAAGATCGTCGGCTTCAATGTCGATGCGGATTTCAGCGACTCCATCGATTGCCTGCTGGTGGTGGATCTGCGCAAGACCGACGTGCGCGTGCTGGACAAGTACATGGGCAAGACGGACGCCGCGCATTTTCTGCAACACCAGTTGCCCGATGCCGATGAACGGCTCAGCGCATGAAAAAACATCACCTGCGCTTCATACACATGTCATTTAGCCAGTGTCAAATAGCAGGATGAAAATGATCCGCCAGCTCGAGCCGGCTCCAGCACCCAGCAATCTGCCCTGGCAGCAGCTGCTGCGCGCTCTGGCCGCCAGCGCGCCGCGTGTGCCGGCGGCGCGTGAATTCTGGATGTTTCGCGCGCTGACGCACAAGGTTCCCTTCGCTCTGCGCCAGCCGGGTGTTTGATCGCCCACCGTTTTTCGTTCGCTCCCCAGTCGATACTCACCCCCCCTTCACCGGGGGGTCTTTCTTTGTTCTGCAAACAAACTGACCGCGAATGGTCATGTTGGCGGGGCAGGATTCGATCATCACCCGTTGATCGGATCGGAGAGACTATCGTGAGCAGCCTGGATTTCGACATCGACACCCACATGACGCGCCTGGAATTGGAGTGGCGCCAGGCATTCGAAGCCAGCCTGCTGGCCAGAGCCGACTACGAGGCGCTGCAATCCGATACGAAGGGCGACAAGGAACGCCTGCAACGCGCAGTCGATCAGCTGGAACGGGCCGAGGCATTCAAGGCCCGCGTCATGCGCAAGATTGAAAAGCTCGAACTGAGCTTGCTGGATTCCTAAGATGAGTCGAAGCGACGGCCCCGGGGATCTGCTCGAACGCCGCTGGTTTGCGGCGCAGAACGCCTGCACCACTCAGCGCCATGAATGCGATCATACCCGGCAGTCGCTCGAGGCGGCGGAACTCGCCTGGCGGCGTTCGCACGCGCGGCTGCGCCAGCTGGAGGCGCTGCGGGACGAGTTGGGTCAGCAGCTGGCCGAGGCCGACTTTGAGTGTGAGCGGACTACCGCGGCGCGGGTGCGGCGGGCGCTGACGGCGGCTTGAAAGGGGGGCCTCCCGCGCCAGGCGCAGGGCCCTCAGCCCGGTTCCCGGCTCGAACGCGCATCGAGGTATCTCACCACGGTATCCGTGAAGTCGGTGAATATCCCGTCGACCTGTTCGGCCTCGATCAGCGCATGCAACACCGCGTCTGCATCCGGCGCATTTGCCGGCAGTTGATCCAGACGCAGCGTGTAGGGATGGACCTTGAGTCCGTTCTCATGTGCGCGCGGGGCGAGTCCCGTCGACTGGGCGGCCGCGCCCCGCCCGGGCCAGCGAACCAGCTGGTCGATCTCCGGGCCGATGCCGTCGGCGTAAGTGGCAACCTGCGCAATGCCGGCTTCGGTACGCATCGCGTCGTAATCGCTCGTGGATTCGTTCCAGGCATTTTCGCCGATCAATTGGATCAATTTTAGATCGCTGCCCAGTTCCCGGCGCACGCGTTGCAGTTCCAGCGCGTCGAAACATTGGAAAAAGGCGTCGTCGCCGCGCGCCCGGTAGCCGTAGTGCGAGAGCATGTCGAGCACGATCCGGGTGATGTCCTTGCCTTGCGCCCGATGCCACGTGGGATACTTGATCTCGGTGTACAGGCCGACGTTCCTGCGCATGCTCTTGTTGATGCCCTGGATGAACTCGATTTCTGCCGCGAGCGTGACGATGCCGAAGCGGCAGGCTGAGAGCGGAAAGCGCGCATTGAATACCAGATGGCCGGCATGGTTCACGCGCTCATGGCGGGTCAACGTTTTCAACTCGGCGATGCTGAAGTCGATGGCGTAGTAGTGACCGTCTGCGCGCTGCCGCCCGCTGAAATGTAACGCGATGTCCGAGATGTCCTCAAGAAAAATGTCATGAGTGACGATCGGGACGTCATCGCGTGTGAGCACCACGTCTTGTTCAAGGTAGCCGGCGCCAAGGCCGATGGCGAGCGCCTTGGCCTCCAGCGTGTGCTCGGGGAGATATCCGCTGGCGCCGCGGTGCGCGATGACGGTGAAACGGCTGGCGTGATCAGAGTGCAAGCTCAATCCTCATCCGAGAGCGCAGAAGTCGGCGCGATACATTTGTATTGCATCATTATTGTCAAATTCCACCGGCCTGTGCCCGAATCGCAAATCAAAAAGTATTGTCGTCGCCGACCGACGTCACGCAATCGTCAAATTCCACTTGCTTAATTGCGCGCGCAAAAGTTTTGCGAAAATTTCAATTCCTTAGAGGCCTTCATGCGAACGATCAAGCGCGCACCTGTCCTGTTTCACATCGCTGCGATCTGCGCGCTTGCCAGTTCCGCCCTCGTCCTGCCGTCGCTAGCGCTCGCGGCGCCGCTTTATCATACCGTATGGAATGCGAAAGATGCCGCAACGGTCAATGGCGTGCGCTTCTTTGCCGCTGACGATGGCGTGAACGGCGTAGAGCTGTGGCGCTCTGATGACACGGAGGCCGGCACCTACCCGGTCACGGACATTGCCGCGGGTCCCTCAGGTTCCTATCCCAGAAACTTCGTTGCGGCCAATGGCGTGGTTTTTTTTGCGGCGGAAGATTCGGTGCATGGATCGGAACTGTGGAGCTCGGACGGCACCGTGGCGGGAACTCGTCTGGTCAGGGACATCGTGCCGGGCGCCTATGGATCCTCTCCAAATTTTCTGGCGCAGCTCGGCGGAATCGTGTACTTCCAGGCCTATGATCCGGCCAGCGGCGTGGAACTATGGCGCACCGACGGAACGGACGCCGGTACTGCGCTGGTTCTCGACATTGCGCCGGGTTTCGGCAGTTCCTATCCGATCGGCATCACGCGCTTCGCGGACAGCCTGGTGTTTTCAGCCGATGATGGGGCACACGGCCGTGAGTTCTGGGTATCGGATGGAACCCCCGGAGGGACGAAGCTGCTTGCCGATTTGTGGTCAGGGGCCGGCTCCTCCTTCCCGTACCACTTCACCGTGTTCGACGGATTCGTCTATCTTTGCGCGACAGATGGAATCAGCGGTTATGAACTGTGGCGCTCCGACGGCACGCCGCAGGGAACGGCCGTGTTCACGGATGTCAATCCGGGTCCGGCGGATTCGATGCCGAAGAATTTCATCGTCGTCGGGCAGAACCTGTATTTCTCGGCTACCGATGCCGTCAATGGGCGCGAGTTGTGGCGCGCGGACGGGACCCCGCAGGGCACGGTGCTTGTCAGTGACATCGCCGCCGGTCCGCTGGATTCCAATCCGGTGCCGGTGAGTGAGTATCAAGGCCGCTTGTTGTTCATCGCCAATGACGCGGTGCACGGGTCCGAGTTCTGGGTGACCGAAGGTGTTCCCGGAGACGCGTTGCCGATCTACCGCAATCCGGGTTCAACCGCCACCTTGAGCTGGCTGCCCGTTTCGCAAAGCGTCGACGGCGCGGCCCTGGCGAACCTTGCTGGCTATCGCATCTATTTCGGCACCGACCCGGCTGCGCTGAACGAAGTGGTCGAAATCCGCGACCCGGGCGCGACTTCGTTCAAAATTAGCTTCCTGCCCAATGGCGAACGCTACTTTGCGATGACCGCCTTCACCGCCGACGGACTGGAGAGCGACCAGACATCCATCGTCGGCAAGGTATTCATCGCGCCGCTCTGAGCGCCGAGTCGGTGTCAGCGGCGCGAAACCCAAGATTCATGCAGATGTAACAGAGGCTTCGCATCGTCGGTTGCATGATGCGCGGCCATGGTTCATCGAGTCGATGTTGAATTGCCTGAAGCACGCGTTCAATTGGAAAAACTCCTGCGGGCCGACCAGGCGCCTCGCGCAGTGGCCGCCGTACTGGCGCTGGCGCTGGCGGTGCAGGTTGCGATGGTTTCGAACCAGTTGCTGAGGACCCCCCCTCCGATCCCCGCGCCGGCTCGGACGATGGTTCCTGCCCGATCCGGCCCGGGTCCGGCGGTGCTCAACGTCGAGGCCATTGTCTCTGCGCACCTGTTTGGGCTCCTCGACAGCCGCGCCGCGGATGCGCCTGAAAGCAAAGCCGGGCTGGTGCTGTCGGGCACCATCGCCATGTCGAATCCCGAGCAGGGCTTGGCGTTCATTGGCGAATCCCCCGCCTCATCGAAATTGTATATGGTCGGTGCGCAGATGCCGGGCGGTGTCAGACTGCAACAGGTGTTTACCGATCACGTGGTGCTGATTCGGCAGAACTTCCTGGAGAAGCTGACGATGGCTCGCCGGGGGCCATATTTTTCGGCCGCGCCAGCAGTGTCCGCCTCGCAGGAGGTACCGCAGGAGAAGGAAGTTGCTGCGGTGGTGGCCGCCCAGACTGCCGGCGGCGCCAACCCCGAGTATCCGCCGGGAAACAAGCCTTGGGAATAACGCGGCGTTACTTCACGCGCGCTGTCTTGGTCTCGGATTCGTCAAGTAATTGCCGAAGCTGGTCCGCCGGGATCACGCCGGCGACCCTGCGTCCATTGCTGAAAAACAGCGTGGGCGTCGAATCCACCTTGAGCGCGTTGCCGAGCTTGTAAGTCGCATCCACCGTATCTTCGCAGGGCGTCACGTGTTGGATTTTCTGGTTGAGCATCCAGTCGGTCCAGGCGCCCGCTTGATCCTGGGCGCACCACAGCTGCTGCGCCTTCAACCGTGAACCCGGATGAATCTGCTCCAGAGGAAACAGAAAGGTGTAGATCGTGACGTCGGGAACGGACTGCAAATCCTTTTCCAACGTACGGCAGTACGGGCAGTCAGGATCGGCGAACAAGGCGAGGCGCCGGTGGCCGTCGCCCTGGACGCGCTTGATCGCAAGCTCCAGCGGCAGCTTGGAAAAGTCGATCGAATTCAGTTCATTCCAGCGATCCACGGACAGGTTTCGTTTGCTTGCCGTGTCGAGGATCTGTCCCATGATCAGATGATCGCCCGCCGCATCGGCGTAGTAGATCCCATCTGCAGTGATTACTTCGTAGAGCCCCGCAACCGGCGAAGCGGCCACGCTCTGGATTTTCACGTCGGGAATGCGTTGCGCAAGCGCCTGCCGGACACGGCTTGCGGCCGCGTCATCCGCGGCGCCGAACGCGCTCAGGCAGGAAAAACTAAGGAAAACAAGGGAAAAATTGCTGCTGCGCATGGTCATGCTCGCGTGGGTTGGAATGCCGGTGCGCTCACGCTATACGGCGTTTGTTGCCGCCGCGTGAAATCCACGCGCCAGCGTGTTGCGTAAAATTCACATTAAAGCCAATGCTCTGACATGTAACCCCGACAGAATCCCCGCCCGAAGTCTTCCGTCGGCAGCACGGTTTTAGGATCAGTCCTTACGTGTTGCCGCGTTCAGTGTCGGGTCTTTAATTTTTTACCTTCAGGGGAATTTTCATATGAAGCAATCACTTATGGCACTGGCCATCACCGCAGCGCTCGGGCTCGGCGCAACGACCGCAATGGCCGCTCCGCCCGTTGTTCCGGCACAGCCTGCTCCGCTGCCGGGCACCGGTACCGTTGGCACGCTGACTGGCGACAACGTTTACGTGGCCGTTTGGGATGCCACGACTGGCGCATCGCTGGTTGAATACGTCGGACTGAGCGCCGGGCAGATCTCGCCGGCCGATATGACCGCCAACCTCAGCTTCGGAACGCTGCAGGGCTTCAGCACGGCGTTTGCGAGCAGCACCGCTTCTAACCTGCGTTACGAAGTGTTCTCCACCAGCGTCGACAGCGCATTGAACCTGAACACGGTTTTCACCACCGGCAACTCGGCTCTCGGCGTCACCGCGCCCGATCAGGGTGCCGCCGCCGGCAATATTCAAAGCGCCGTTTCCAACATCGGCAACTGGACTTCCAGCCGCATGTACGCCGCTGCGGTTTGCAACAAGGCCAACCCCTGCATCGCGACGGACTTCAACGACACCAAGTCGTTCACGAATTCCTATGGCAACAACTACGGCGGAAATCTGGCGGGCATTCCCGGCGCGCAAACGGCTGGCACGGTGGGTACGGCAATGGCCTTCTACCGCTTGACTGCTGATCTGACCGATACCTTTGCATCAACCTACACAACCACGACCTACGCCGGCACCTGGAATCTCTCCGCCGGCGGTGTGTTGACCTACAACGTCGGTGGTGGAACGCCGGTTCCGCTTCCCGCCGCTGCCTGGTTGCTGTTGTCGGGCATCACCGGCTTGGGCGCCATCGCCCGCCGCCGCAAGACGGATGTGGTCGAGGCCTGATCGGGCATCGGCCTTCTCCGACTGGTTTAAATCATTTATCTAGAGGTCTTTTCATGAAAATCAATCTACTTCAAGCCGGCATCAGCGCCGCGCTGGCTTTGATGGCCGGCGGCGTCATGGCGGCCACCATCACGTATCCGGCGGCGGATCCTGATCCAATGATCGTGAACAACAGCGGCGCCACTGCCACTGACATCGCGATGGCCGATGCGTTCATCAACTCCTCCACATCGAGCGTCTGCGACTCCGCAGTTGCCGATATCGAAGTGTTCACGACCGAAGCGTCCTTCCTGCCCACCGTGGCAAATTATGCGATCGCCTGCCACACGCGCACCACGATCACGCCGGCTGCGGCGGCGAACATCGACGTGATATTCCGCAAGTACTCCGGCGGTTCGGGATCCGGCATCAGCCAGGTCGCGAGCGGCGCCGCGCTGAACCCGGATAACGTCAACAACCGTCAATGGGTCGACGTATTGGCCTGCCGCACGGCACAGGCCACCGGAACGGGTGTTGCTGCATCAGCTGATCGTCAAGCCTACACGGTGCGTACAGGTTGTACTGCCGCGACGGCAAAGATCACCCACGGCGGATTGTCGGACGTTGAACCCCCGTTGCTGGGCGCAACGGCGGCGCAATTGCTCAATCTCACGGTGTCCAGCGGCGTTGCGGTAAATTTCGCGCCGGTCGTGTCGACCGCGTTCTATACGGCCTTGCAAACGGCCGAAGGAATTGCGCCGGATGCGACGCTTGCCAATAACAAGGGCGCCAGCATGCCGAGCCTGAGCTCATCCATTCTGCGTGGCATCTTCAATGGCAAGTTCACCTCCACCGCGGCGCTGTTCAACAACCCGGCGGGCGACACGGGCGCAGGAACTGCGATCCCCGCTGCCGGTGGCTCGAGCAGCATTTTCCTGTGCCGCCGCGGCGACTCCTCCGGTACCCAGACGAGCTACCAGGTGCACTTTTTGCGCCAGGGATGCGGCACGTCGGGCACCGGTTCGCCGAACCTGACGTTCGTCGGAGCGACGACTGCCGGATGCTCTGCGGCCGGCTGCGGCTGGAACTCCACAACCTACGGGGCAAACACTGAGCGCGTCTTCGCGGGCACCGGCTCCGAGTATTTTCCAATCCAAGTATGAGTCTGAGCAAAGAGAGAGCCGGGGAGTCCTCAGGCGACTGATGTCGATCGGTTGGAGATAAGTTTAAACAGGGTTGCGCGTGCCTGGTTGAGCTGTTTAGCGGCTTGATTGTCACTG
>JANXOV010000159.1 GCA_025357635.1 Pseudomonadota bacterium | reverse complement strand
CTAGCCCACACTATTCGTGAAGGGTGTGATTTTGGTGTTCATGCGTTCAAGTATCGCGATGTCGCAGCGTGATGTCGATGCGCGGCGGTGATTTTGGCGCTCGGGCGCAGACCGTGGTTCGATTTTCGCTGGCGGTGCGATGCAGGGGTGAGAGTTTGGCCACGGTGATGCACCGCGAGTTGCGCGCGATGAGTTCAGCCGAGCGCAGGTTCAATCCGACAGCGCTATGCGGGCGCAGCGCCGAGGCTGGTGGCGATGATCTGCCAGTCGTTGCGATGGATGCAGGCAGCGGGCAGGTGCAGCACGATGCGCCGCACCGAGGATTCGACCCAGGCACCGAGCTTCATCAGTTGTTCACGCAGGGTGCTGACTTGGGCAGAGCGCAACGCGGTGCGCGCGGCCCGCAGGCGCAACTCCTGGAAGAGCACGTAGGCGGCGGCAGTCAAAAACCCGCGCAGCTGGTTGGCCAGGAAGCGGGTGCAACTGGTGCGATCGATCTCAAGGCCATGGTGCAGTTCCTTGATCCGATTCTCCACGTTGGCGCGGGCGCAGTAGATCTTTTCATACAGATGCCGCGGCGCATGCTTGAGGTTGGTGACCACGAAGCGCGGGTTGTTCTTGGGCTTGCGCCCGGGATGGCGCACGACTTCGGCCTTGATGATGACGCGGCGCGAATAATCCCAAGTCCCGGCCGCATAGCGGCACTCTTTGTACAGATGCTCCGTCAGCCCCGATTCACGCGACAGGCGTCGGGCGGTGCCCATCAGGCGCGCGGCGCGCCGCTCCAGGACCTTGTTTTTACCCATCGCCACAGCGTATTCAACTGCCTCGCGATCCAGGAACTGGAAGATCTGCGGCGCGGCGAAGCCGCCGTCCAAGCGCACCCGCAGCCGTGCTCGGGGAAAGGCCGCCCGCAGCTTTGGCAGCAGGCGCTTGAGAAGGCCGAGCGCACCGACCGAGGCACCGACATTGCCGGGGCGCAGCACATAGGCGAACAAATACTGCTCGGGCTCCTCGTTGAAGGTCAAAAACCCGGCGACCGGCAGATAGCACCAGCTGTCATAGTGGCCGTTGAAGAAAGTCAATTGCTGCGCGCCATGCGTCGGATCATCCGTCGGGTCCAGATCGATCGTGATCCGCTTCACCTTGCGCTTCAGGCGCCTTCGATGCCGCTCGATGACCGTGTCAGCGAACGCGATTCCCATCCGGTACAGATCGGCCCGATTCACCGCGTTCTCAAATCGCGACAGCGTCGGTTGCGAGGCCAACTCCTCTCCCATCACAGGGTCCCGGTCACACAGCAGCTTGTGGATCGGATCACCGGCCAAGCGACTCGCATCATTGGCATCCGGATAGCCGCAGCCAATCGCATACAAGCGCTGGCGCACCAGATCTGCGATCGCGTGGCGGATCTTGCCCGATTGGCGCCGATCATCGATCGCCCCGATCAGCGCCGCGGTCAAACCCACTTGCCGGTCGCACGCCTGCAGCAGTATCGCCCCACCATCGGAACTGGCGTGCTGTTGGTCAAACTTCGCCACTATCGGCTTGTCCAACAAACCAGAAAACAGAACACTCTGTCGTGTGATATCGTCGCTCATGCAATGGCCTTGGTTGTGATGCGAAACGCTTGTGGTAAAGGGTTTCTATCACGATCAAGGCTTTTGCGTTTCAGTATTTCACACCGCTTCGCGAATAATCTGGGCTAGAAGGTACTGCTTACGCGGAATCCGCGAGTGGCTATCGTATCGGCCGCCATCAGGCGCTGGATTTGGTGAATTTTCGCCCAATCGGACACGAGCGCGTGAAGTACGAAGTCGACGACGGCGGTCGCGTGTTTCTGCGGCGAGCGGGTTACCTGCGGGCGTGCCGCGTCTAGTGCGACCTCGTCGATCGCTAGGATCATCATCGCCGCGGCAGCGGGATCAAGTTTGCGGAAATCGCCCTCGCTGATGCCTTGCCGAATGAATTCCTCGAGATGTGCGATAAGTCGCTGTCGCTTACGCAGCAGCTTGCGAAAACGGGGTTGCCGCAGTTCCCGTGGAACGATCATGACTTGAATGTGCGGCTCAGCGCCCGCGACGAACTTTGCATCGTAGTTCAAGCAAATGCAGAGCTTGACCGCGCCGGACAAGTCGGAAGCCCGGATGTCCTTGAAGAATTTGAGCGAGCGATCCCAGCCCCTTGCAAACAATGTCTCAAGGATTGCTTCCTTAGTGGGAAACCAGTGGAATATCGCTGACTGCCGCAGCCCGGCTGCTGCCGCAATCTGCGTGGTCGACGTGCCCACGAATCCGCGCTCGGCAAACAAACGACCTGCGGCCTGCAGGATATCCTCGGCCGCCCCTACGTTGGAATTGACGCCACTGGCACGCGGACGTCCGACGCGCCGCTTCGATGTCGATCGTGATCCGTCATTCTCGATTGCTCTGGTCAAACCTACGCTCTCTCTGTCACGTCGTTGTCGCACATCGGCTGGACGAGTATACATCGGGCAATAGCCCCCCGTACCTGCGCTACCGGCCCAACCAACGTGTTCAGCGGCGTAAACTCGAAGTGTCCGTCGACACCACCAGTGTCTTTATCGACTCCTTTCGATTAGTCTATCAATACTTTCGATTGGGCAATCAAAAATACTTGACACGGAGACGAATTGCGAGCTAATAATTCGTCGCGCTTAGGCAAGCGATGTTCGTCGGTGCGCGCAGCGCCGGGCCGTTCTTACATTTATTGACTCGATGTTTCGGAGCAGCAATGAAAACGATCGCAAGCAAAGCTCAGGGGAGAAGCGCTCCGACTGCGCAATCCCGCGAACCTGGTACGGCCGAGGGTGAGTCGTTGAAGGATCAGCTCACGCAATCAATGCAGCCGGTCAGTCACGCACTGACGCTTCCGCCCCGCGTTTATACTTCTCCGAACGTCTACGAGCTTGAGAAGGCTACGATTTTCAGCCGGGAATGGATCATGGTTGGACGTGCGGAGCAGATCCCGAACGTCGGGGATTTTTTCACCAGCGAGCTTTTTGGGCGCAAATTGCTCATCGTCCGCGCATCGTCCGAGGAGATTTGCTGTTTCTCCCGCGTTTGCCTGCACCGCAGCGCGTTGATCGCCGATGGCAGCGGCAACTGCAAGACCTTCGTGTGCCCTTATCATTCCTGGAGCTACGACCTTCGCGGCAAGCTGCGCTCTGCGCGCGACATTGCGATGACCAGTTTCAGCGAATCGAAATCCCAACTGCCGGCGGCGCGCGTGGAAGTGTGGGAAGGCTGCATTTTCGTAAACTTCGATCTGGGCGCGAAGCCGCTTGCCGGCCAGATCCTTAGTCTCACTGAATTCTTCGCGCCGTACGAATTTGCCGACATGGTCCTATTGCCGGACTACGTCGAATTCGATACCCGAATGAACTGGAAAGTACTTTGTGAGAACTTCATGGAGGCGTACCATCATCCAGGGCCGCATCTGCACTTACTGCAGAAGCCGTTCCCTTACACCGCTTCCTATATCCTGGATAACCACGACGAACGCTGGAGCGTCCTGGCGATGCCGAACCCGGCGGAGGAAGACCAGAATCTTCTGCCCCCGATCAAGGGACTCACCGACTGGCGCAAGACCGGCCTGGTAGCGGCGATCATCTACCCGACCACGCTGCTTGCGTTCACTGGGGATATCGGGATTTGGTACCAAATAATTCCCGATACGGTCGATCATTTCACGCTTCGGATCCGCACGCTCGTTCCGCTTAGCTCGATGCAAGTCGAGGGATTCCACCAGATCGCGAAAACCATTCGGGAAGAATTTCTACGGCCTTTGCATTTACAAGACGAAGCCATCAACAACAGCGTGTGGGCTGGACTGAATTCGCCCGAAGCCACACAAGGGCGATTGCACCAGAAATTCGAGTTGTCTTTGTGGCAGATGAATCAGTGGTGGTGTCGTCACGTTGGCGTGCACTTGACCTGACGCGGACGTTTCAAGCGCAATCAACGAACACAGTCATTGCGCAGGCCTGTCGAATTGGAGCTTTGTCTATGCACACCAATTACTTGATCCTAACGAGCATCGACTCGATGTTTCGGATTGGGAACGTGAACGGTATCAAAATATTTCTGAAATGGGGAGAAACGGGAAGGCAGCTAAGTGGCTGGATTTCTCCATCACGCACTGCGTCCGGGTAATACGGGAGTTTTTGATGATGCCTATTCGAACTGAATTTGCGCGTGCGGTCTTGCTCGCCGCCGTCTTTTCCATGGTCTGGAGCGCTCGATGCGCTCAAGCCGGCGCCGTAGATGAGGCCGATACTTTTGCCGGCGCAACATCTAACAAGAAATCCGAGACGACCAACCAAGCGTTGCTCGAGGAAGTCGTGGTCACGGCGCGCAAGAGGGAAGAGTCGCTGCAGAAAGTACCGATTTCCGTGACGGTCTACTCGGCACAAAAAATTGAGGCTCTGGGCATCACCGAGAGCGGGGATATTGCCCGATTCACACCGAACTTCAACTGGAACTCTGAATATGGCAAGACGTCGCCGGAAATCTATCTGCGCGGTGTCGGCAGCAACAACTTCATGCCCAACAACACTGGTCCGATCGCAGTGTACCAGGACAACGTCTACCACGGCCCGAATGTGGTGCACGCGTTTGGGGTGTTCGACCTCGACCGCGTCGAGGTTCTGAAGGGACCCCAGGGCACTCTCTATGGACGCAATTCAACCGGTGGTCTCATCAATTTCATCACGCGCAAACCCGAGATTGGTGGTCAAACTAACGGCTACCTAGCGGTGGAGGTAGGCGATTACGGCACGGTCAACATGTCGGGAGCGATTGGTTTACCCGTCTCCCAAACGTTGGCTGCACGGCTGGCGTTTTCGCAGAATCGGAACAGCGGCATGTGGAGAAATGACAATCCCGCGTCCGGCGTCGATCGATCGGGCACGACCAACGATATAACCGTTCGAGCGCAATTGCTGTATCAACCGACCGATCGGCTCAAAGCGCTCCTCAACTTTCATGATTCCATCGCGCGGACCGACGTGGAGCCTTTCAAATCGGTTGGGTTCAGTTGTGCGCCCGGTGTGTCCGCGGGATTCAGCCTGACCAGCGGCTCGAATTGCCCTGACATCTTCGGCTTCCGCGACACGGGCAATGTGTGGCAGACCTTCAAAAGCAACGACAAGGAAGATTTGGACGCACGCGGTGGATTTGCGCAGATCGATTATGACGCTGGGGCATTCACATTGACCTCGCTGACGGCATTCGATGAGGCCAAGCACCGCCGTTTGAATGATTCAGACGGCGCACCGACGCTTCAACTTAACGTCCATTTCGTCGACGATTTCGATTATGGCAGCCAGGAGCTGCGCTTGTCTGGGACCGGCGAGCGCTTGGACTGGCATGTCGGCGCATACTATTATCACGAGGTCTACCGAGGCTTTACGCTCTTAGATGTCAACGACATTGATCCGACGGCGGGGTCGGGGATCGACAAGCGGTTCGTTACCGAAAGCTACGCGCTATTCTCGGAAGGGAACTATAGGGTGACGAACAAGTTTCGCGTGACTGCGGGTCTGCGTTGGACATCCGAAACTAAATCGATCGATCGATTTCAGGCATTGACCTACAATACGACGGGCCGAAGCCAATTCATCGAAGACCTCTCTTCGCTGGCCGACATCAATACTCCCACGTTCTTTGACATCCGGACGGACAACAAGAAGACTTTCTCCAAGCCGACATGGCGTCTGTCTGCGGACTACTCGTTCACTGACGATGTCATGGCTTACATTAGTTTATCCACCGGGTTCAAGGGTGGGGAGATCAACGGCCTTCCGGGCCTGCTCGAGCCTACTAAGATTATCAAGCCGGAAACGCTCGACGCGGCCGAAGTGGGTATCAAGAGCAAGCTCTTTGACGGTCGTGTCGTTTTCAATGCCGCCTACTTCTACTACATCTATAAGGACATGCAAGTCGCGACATTTTCGGATCAGCAGGGCAACACCGTGGCCGTCCTCGACAACGCAACCAACTCCAACATCCGCGGAGTCGATGCGGAGGTCGAATGGTCGCCGACACCGGGATGGTTCATCGACGCATCCCTGGGGCTCGTCAGCGCCCACTACGGCCGATACTTCTCCCCTGCCGCCGGCGCATTAAGCGGCAATCGAATTGCCTTCGTTCCAGAAAAGAAGGGCACGCTTTTGGTTCGCCGCGAGTGGAGCCTGAAAACGGGTGCTGCGTTCTCCGTCCAGGGAGATCTTGTGTCCACTGGTAACGTATTTTTTCAACCGACCAACGATCGGTGGATGTATGGACCCGGATACACCGTGTTCAACGGAAACATTCAGTTCAAATCCGCCGATGACAAGTGGACCTTAGCCGTGGTGGGCAAGAACATTGGACAAAAGGCCTACCTCGCCTCGGGATTCAACGTTGGCCCGCCGCTCTTCCCCTCGCAGGTTAAGGGCGGCCAGCCACGCTACTTCGGTGTGAAGTTCGACTACCGCTTCTGATGAAGGCAAATCGCGGTAAGTGAGATCAATGATGCATCAAGAGACAAACTCTGTACCGGTAATGCCGAATCTATTGGCGAACCTGGCGGGGGCCGCGGCGCGGCCGCTGGATCAGGCGGTCACGCTTCCGCCCAAGGCCTATTCGTCGGATGAGTTTCTGCAGGGAGAACAGGAGCGGATCTTTCGTAAGAGCTGGTTGTGCGTCGGACGAGCCGATGAACTCAAGGTACCCGGTGACTACCTCACCTTTGATATCGGTGGACAACCAATCGCCTCGATCATGCAACGCGACGGACGAATCAAGACTATATCCAATGTCTGCCTGCATCGAAGCGCCAAGCTCCTGAAAGACACAGGCAATTGCGGCCGCATTGTCTGTCCGTATCACGCTTGGACATACGACTGTGCCGGGCAACTTTTGGGCGCTCCTCACATGGAGCAGGCGCGCGACTTTCGACCTAGGGAGCTCCATCTTCCAGAGATCCGGACCGAGCTTTGGGAAGGTTGGATATACGCCACGCTCGACAACAGCTTGCCTGCAGTCGCCGAGCAGCTGCGCGGCCTGAAGAACCGTCTAGCGATGTTCGATATGCCGCAACTCGTCCAGATTTTTCGCAAAGATGAAGTGTGGCACACCAATTGGAAAAGCCTTGCTGAGAACTTCATGGAGAGCTATCACCTGTTTCAGCTTCATGCGACAACAGTTGAACCGGAGATGCCGACGAAAACAACGGTGTGTGTGGAAGGCGAACCGGCTTATTGTTTGCATCACTTCTGGGGCATAGAGGGGTCGGTAATTAGCACCGTCCATCCGTCGAAGACCCATATTCACGGCGAGGATCGGCGCAAGTACTACGACGCCTGCATTTTCCCCTCGCATCTCGTCGCAGGTGGCCATAATTTTGTGTTCTGGCTGTCCCTGTATCCGAAGTCCAGCTGCCAAGTTCATGTCCGCTGGGGTGTGGCAATGGCTCCGGAACACCTCGCGGATGTCGAAAATCGCGAGAACTATTTTAAAGAGACGGAAGCATACTTTGATTTGGTAAATCGCGAGGACCAGACATTGCTCGAGGCCATGCAGACCGCTCACCACGCGCCGTTGACCAAACCGGGGCGCCTTTCCCATTTCGAACGGCCATTATGGGAATTCCAGAAATATCTGGCGAGATCGCTGATTCCAGCATGATTTTTGCGACAACACACTGACGGAGAATCGTACATGTCGAAGCAACAGATTCACATTATGGGAGCCGGGATGGCGCAATGGGAAAAGCCCAGCAGGAAGGATGAAAATTTACAAACGATGAATTATGAAACCTTTCTGATGTTTCGCTTTACGTTTGGCGACGGCAACCGCTTCCATATGCCCTCGCGAATATCCGGGATGGACGATATTAATGCGAAAGGCGAGGTCCCTTCTGGATTCGGGTACATCGACTTTCACGACGAACAAAAGGACTTTCTATACGCTTACGTCGTTTGGAAGGAAGAAAATGGCGCCGAAAGCGGCTGCTTTACGTTCCGATCCGGAACGGGAAAATGGAAAGGTGCTTCTGGCGAGCTCACGCTCGATCTGTGGGGTGCTCCAGCGTTTGCCGACACCGTGCTTCCGTCCGACAAACCGGAAAAATTCGTCGGCTTTCTGGAAGGTAAAGGTGTGCTCGATTTGCCGAACTTTGGCAAATAACAGCGGGGTGTAAAAACATGCGTGCACAGGTGCTGAAGAGCTATGACGAGTCGATGTCGTCGAATCAATGGATAACAGCTGAGAACATCGCAGAGCCGAAGCTAGATAAATCCACCGACGTCATCGTCCGGATTGGCGCAGCCGGCGTGTGCCGCACGGACCTGCACATCATCGAAGGCGTGTGGAAGCGATTCATGGATCCGGACGGTACGCGTCTTTTGCCGATGGTTCTCGGACATGAAAACGCGGGCTGGATCGAGGAGGTTGGCAGCGATGTACAGGGTCTCAAAAAAGGTGATCCTGTCATTGTGCACCCGAAGATTTCGGACGGATTGTGCCTAGCTTGCCGGCGCGGCGAGGACATGCATGGCGAGGGACCGTTCCCAGGCGTTGATTGCAATGGTGGATACGCGGAGCTTCTGAAGACGACCGTCCGCAACATCGTAAAGCTTCCGCGCACGCTAGAGCCTCGGGACGTTGCCGCACACGCAGACGCCGGCCTGACCGCCTATCGCGTGGTCAAGAAGGCAACACGAACGCTCTTGCCGGGGCAATTTTGCGTCGTAATCGGTGTTGGGGGGCTCGGCCACATCGGTCTACAATGCCTAAAGTCCATGTGTGCTTCGGAAATCATTGCGATCGACAGATCTAAAGTCGGCCTCGATCTTGCCACAGAATGCGGGGCAGATCATGTGGTCAAAGCTGACGGAACTGAAGTTGCGCAGGTTTTGGAGCTGACCGATGGCAAGGGTGCCGAAGCGGTTATTGATTTCGTGGGTGAGCGCGGGACCACGGTGACGGGCTTGAACATGACGCGTGCTCACGGTACCTATTTCGTGGTCGGCTACGGCGATGACATCAACATTTCCTCCGCCGAACTCGTGTTAACGGAGCGCAGCATCGTTGGAAATCTTGTCGGCACCTGGGCGGAGCTGACCGAATTGATGTCTCTCGCGGACAAGGGGCGCGTCAAGCTCATAACTAAGGAGTATGCGCTGAACGATGCCAACCAGGCTCTGCGCGATCTGTACGCTGGCAATGTCAAGGGGCGCGCAATCCTCGTGCCGTAGCAATGAGTTCTCGAAGAGGTATCCCAGATGGCGGAAGCTGAGAATCCAAGAAATCTGAAGAGCGGTAAACTTGGAGTGGTGCAGGTTGCCGCCCTGGGCGTCTCGCTCGTCATCGTCGGACAATTCACCGGCTGGAATTTTGGTCTGCAGGTGGGCGGTCTCGGCGGCATGATGGTTGCCGCATGCATCGTCTTGGGGATGTATGTCGGATTAAGCGGATGCGTCCTTGAGTTAGCGACGGCGATGTCGAGCGCGGGCGGCACGCACACCTACGGTCGCGTGGCATTCGGACCGCTTGCCGGATATCTTTCCGGAGTGTCTGTTCTGCTTGCACTGACTCTTGGGGTTGGCATTGTCGCAGAATTTATAGCCGCTTATGCGAGATCGGTGTTCGGGTTCGGTGGATGGGCGCTCAAGATCGTGCTCGTGGCGGCGGTGGTCGGCATTCACATCCGGGGCGTGCGGGAGGCTAGTAGCTTTACGGTGCTGACGAGCGTCGTTGCCGTTCTGGTCCTCGTCGCTTTTGTGGCACTGATGCTGCCCCATTTTAGTGTCTTACATTTATACGATAGCGCCACTGGCCGAACGCTATTCCCGGGCAGCATAGCCGGAGTCTTTGCGTGCATTCCGTTTGCCATGTGGCTATTTTTAGCCATTGAGAATACTGCGCTCGCGGTCGAAGAAGTTGATGATCCGGTCGTGACTTTGCCTCGGGGATTGATGGCGGCCTTGTTGACGGTCGCGTTGATCGGCTTTGCGGTACTGGTATTTGGTACCGGTGGCGCCGGAGTTTCCGCCATTAAGACCGCCGACGATCCACTCTATGCAGCATTGGTGAGTACCTCGGCAGGCAGCAACGTCTGGAGCGCCCGTCTGATTGGTGTCGGCGCCATCTCGGGGCTGCTGGCATCATTTTTTTCGTTGATGTACGCCGCGTCACGGCAGCTTTTCGCAATTGCACGCGAGGGCGATCTGCCGGCAGCGTTCGCGGCAGTCGGCTCCCGCGGAACGCCGTGGGTCGCGCTACTCGTCGTCGCATTTATCGCGACAGTGGTCTCGGCCGTGCCGCCATCTCGTCTCGTTGTGCCTATTGTCTTGCTACTCGACGTGAGCTACGTGCTCCTCATGGCTGCATATCTTCGTATCCAGACCACTCATACATTGCCACAGCGGCGTTATCGTGCCTGGGGTGGCAAGTACGTGGCATGGATCACGCTCGGGTTGACGATCGTCATTCTTATCTCGTGCATGCAGTTGGATGCGACAACCATCGTAAGCATCGGTGGGTTCTACGTCATCGCGGCTGCGGTGTTCCTGTTGTCCAGTTCGCGTCGCGCGGCCCCGGGCAGCATATAAATTTCGACTAACATGCTAATAAAAAAACCAGTAACGCGAGGTCTCCGTGCGCTGCCAGCGAAGTGTCGTAGCCAACAATCAATGCTCGAAAGGGACCAGCGAATATGAGTAATGTAATTGGATCCTTCGGCGTCGCAATGCTGTTAGTTGCATTTGCATTGAACGTTAGCGGCCGGACACGCGTCGATTCCACACTGAATTTGGCGCTGAATTTCCTAGGCGCCGCACTGGCGTGCGCAGCCTCCGTGATGATTAAGTTCGCACCATTTGTTGTTCTTGAAGGCCTGTGGTCCGCCGTGGCGGCACTATCATGGATCAAAGCCTACCATAGGCGTTCAGTCGAGATTCCCGAGGAGGCGTTGCATCGAGATCGCTAACCAAAGGCTTAATGAGCGAGCAGCGCGAGAAATGTTGCCGGTCACTCCCCCTCAATATCCCCTGCGGACGGGTAGTCAACCGACGATGGCGGCCTCCCGCGCGGAGACATCCACCATGGCTGAAGTCGAGGTTACGCCAGGCATGTCAGAATATACAGAAGCCTTGATAAGGCGCATGTTCACGGTGATCGACGGCCGCCGCTGGAGTGAAGTCTCACAGTTCTATAAACCAAACTTGATGTACGAACGCCCAGGCTACGAACCGCTGATGGGGTGGCCTCAAGATTCGGATTTTTACGTACGCTAAGATTCAAAGTGGGTTGATTCTGCAGACTTTGTTCGCCGCAGGGGCCTGAAACCGCCCTTTGCGAAGCGTTTGTTGGCGTGCCAGCTGTAGTCACCGGTCAATCCGATGTCGTTCCATCCAAGCGGCGACACGTGGGGGAGCAGCGATTCGTCAATCTGACCGTGTTGCATGAGAGCGGTCACCACCCGCTCCAGGTACACGGTATTCCACATGGTGATTGCGGCGACGACCATGTTGAGGCCGTTCGCTCGGTATCGTTGATTCTCGTATGACCGGTCGCGGATTTCTCCTAAGCGATGGAAGAAAATCGCTCGTGCGAGTGAATTATGCGATTCGCCTTTTGCTAACCCCGCCGAGATACGATGCCGGATCGACGGATCCCGGATGTAGCGCAACATGAATAGAGTCCGCTCGAGCCGACCGAATTCTCGCACAGCCAACGCCAGGCTGTTCTGCCGAGGATAGGACGCGAGCTTCCGCAGAATCAGCGACGCGGTCACCATCCCCTGTTTGATCGAGGCGACCAGGCGCATGAACTCTCGGCCGCATGTTAGACGAACGCTTTGTAGATATGTACGAACTTTGCGATGATCGAATTGCACGACGTACGACGTATTTTTTCCAACCGGCGATTTGATTGTCATCAAGGGTGGACAAGCCTCATATTAGAATTCTTTCCACCTCATCCACCACCACTTCATCATCCCGCCGATCGTACAATGCCGTAGTGCGCGGCGATTCATGCGCCGCCATTTGCTGCGCAAGCTCTCGCCGGCCGCCATTCTTCAAGTATTGAGTAATGCCCGTAGCCCGGAACGTGTGATTACCAATCCGCGTCTTAATTCCAGCCTGAAGCGCCCGCCGCTGGATCATCCGAAATACATCAGCTTGGGCGAGGGAATTCGTCGTGAGTTGCCGCGTTTTCGCCCGCGTGGTGCGAAATAAGTACCCCTTAAAGTCTCCCGCCAAGCCGGCTGCATTTATGTAGGCGTCTAGATAGACCTCGAAATTGTGATTGCATGGCATCTCGTGTCGCTTGCCGCCTTTCTCGTGAAGCCGTACTGACCGGCGACAATTAGAACTGCCGGTCGGAAGAAATAATTGACGCCGGCCAGCCGTACCCAGCCGCGGCGCCCCTGCGTGTAATAGTCCTCGACACGCATCTTGATGACCGCTCCGACGCGGCCGAACGTGTAGATCATCGTGGCGATCACCGCTCGATCCCGAAGTCCGATCACCGTGGATATATCGATCTTGTCCAGAAGCTCCCGGGCTTCTTCCTGAGCCAACACGGGCGTCTTACCTTTCTCGACGGTGTACTTAGGACCGCGCACGGGCGCCGCTGGATTGGTTGCGACGACCTGGCCGACAACGAGCCAGTCGAAGAGCATACGGATCGCGGCCAGCTTCTGTTTGACGGACGGCTTCGCGAGGCGCTTGCCGAGGAGCTCGATGTAGGCCGCCACATGGATAGGTTCGACGTCGACGAGCTCGTTGAATTCATTCGCCGAACACCAATCCGCAAAATCCCGGACCGCGCGAAGGTAAGCCCGGCGCGTATTGGGATTGCGGATATTGGCGGCGAAGAATTCCAGGAACCGCTTGGCTGCCGATTTCGTCGGCGCGAACAGCGCCGGCACCTGCGCGAGAACCGCGCTGGCAAAGGCTTTCTGGGTAAGTAACTGTTGGGACACTGGTGCTCAGAACCGGGCTTCCTGGTTCCTTAACACAGAAAATGCAGATTTTTCGTAAGCGCATTGTAACGGGTGCCGATTCATCCGGACAGACTGGCCGACCGATTCAACTGTTGGACGAGATTTCGAGCCGATTCGTCGCTGCAACTGGATAGCATTCACGGACCCCCGGGTTAACTCCAACTTACCTTTCATAGACATATCAACCACCAGACTTCCAACTTTCCAGGTTTGCCTTGATCAACCCCTTGGTGTGGTCTCGCAGCCCGGTCAGCGCGCGCAGGATTGCGTAGAGGTCTGACCGGCTCAGGCCTCCTACGTCTTCGCACGATTTACCGCTCGGGCGATCTGGTTGATGTTCCGTCCAATCGCACCGACCTCCGCCACGCTTCGCTTCAGCACGGCCAGCTCCGCCGTTGGAAGCGGAGCCAGCGATCTCAAATGCGATCTCACGATCATCGACACAAGAGTGCTGACCGGCATCCCTCTCCCTGTCGCCCTTTCGCGCAGCAGCAACAGGTCGTTTGTATCAAGACGGATAGACAGACGCCCGCTGCCCTTGAACGGCTTGGCCTCATCCGACGCGTGTCGCGTAATTCCACCAGAAGCGCCAACGGCACCGTCGATCAAACGCTTCAGCAGCGCGGATTCTGACAGCCCTTGTTCATGCGCAAGTCTAGCGAAGAGTTGTTTGGTCTCC
>JANXOV010000158.1 GCA_025357635.1 Pseudomonadota bacterium | reverse complement strand
CACGGCCGGTCGACCCTCACGCGATCCCTGTGTGGGCGGCCGCGTCGCTCCGTGTCGAGCGCTTGGGTACCATGACGACGGAGCGCGCCGCCCACCAAGCGACGTTGCTGGCGAACGGCCAGGTGCTGATCACGGGCGGGTGCGCGCGGAACGGGTGCAGTCCGTTCCTGCGCTCGGTCGAGCTCTTCGACCCAATGGGGCGCCGCTTCGTGCCGGCCCCGGCCATGTCGATCCCGCGTGGCAGCCACACCGCGACGTTGCTGCGGGACGGTCGGGTGCTCGCCGCCGGCGGCTGCACGCCCAGCGGGGCTACGGCCAGCGCCGAGCTCTACGAGCCCGCCGCCAGCCGGTGGCGGCCCGTCGGGAACATGACGACTGCCCGCTGTAGCCACATCGCGGTGCTGCTCCAGGACGGCCGGGTGTTCCTCATGGGCGGTGGGGCGGGGCGCCTCGGCGACCTCACCACGGCCGAAGTCTTCGACCCGCGAACGCTGACGTTCTCCGCGACCGGGCCGATGCACGAGAACCACTACTTGGCGACGCGTCTCGCCGATGGGCGCGTTCTGCTCACCGGTGGTCAGGGGCGTCGGGGGGAGATCCTCCGCTCCGCCGAGATCTTCGACCCGGCGTCCGGGACCTTCCGCCGGACCGGCAACATGGGCGTGCCGCGCGTCAAGCACGCCGCCGCCCTCCTGCCCGACGGGCGCGTGCTCATCATCGGCGGCTCGGTAGCCGGCTACGACGCACGGTTCAAGAGCACGGAGGTCTACGACCCGAAGACGGGCCGGTTCGCGCCGGGGCCGAGCATGCGGGAGGGCCGCTACAAACTCCGCGACGCCGTCACCACATTGGCGTCGGGGGGCGTGCTGGTCGCCGGCGGCGCTACGACGCCTGAACTCTACGATCCGGCGGATCGCGCCTTCGTGCCGCTCCGGGGGGCGCTTGACGGCCCGGCGATGTTCGCGACGGCCACGCGGCTGCGCACGGGCGAAGTGCTCGTGCTCGGCGGCTACGATCAGCACATCCAGTCGTCCGCCGCGGCATGGATCATCGCCGGTGGACGGTGAGCTGCCAATCGCGCCCGGCGGCCTAACAAACGTTGCTGCTGACAATCACTTTTCGGAAGCTCGCTTCGCTCACATTTATTGCATGTGCTTGCAGCAGAACTTGAGCGTTAGCCCCCAATGTGTTGGATTCTTCTCGCGCGGGCCCTGCTCTCCGACGATCCCACCGGGCAGGGGTTGCGGGTCTCTGGTGGTATGACGTATTATCATACCATGGAGGGGTTATGGCCAAAGCCAAGATTGCTGTCACGCTCGATGGTCCGGTGTTGACCCGCCTTGACCGCGTGGTCCATGGGGGCCTGTTCCCCAATCGTAGCCAGGCGATTGAAGCCGCGGTCATGGAGAAGCTGGAGCGTCTGGAGCACCGCCGCCTCGCGGCGGAATGCGCCAAGCTTGATCCGGCCGCCGAGCAGGCGCTCGCCGATGAAGGCCTTGGTGCGGATGCGGACGCATGGCCCGCATACTGAGAGGCGAGATTCGCTGGGCGGAACTCGACCCCACGCGCGGGCGGGAACAAGCTGGCATGCGGCCGGTACTGATTCTCAGCCAGGATGTCTTCAACGAACGGTCAGGCACGGTCATCGCCATGGCGCTGACGGGTCAGCCGCAGCGTGCGGGATTTCCGCTGACGCTTGAACTGAGGTCCTCGGCGTTGCCCAAGCAGTCCTGGGTCAAGATCAGTCAGATCCGGACGCTGTCGGTGGAGCGGATCGGGAAGCGGCTCGCGAAAGTGTCGGTGGAAGAACTGGCCGTCGTCGTCGAAGGCCTCAACGAAATCATTGGGGTCTAACCCGCGCTTGCTGCGGGCGGCCGCATAGATCAAGTGCGGCAGCGCCGCGAACGCGGCCGCCGCAGAAGCGCAGGTCGTTAGGCGGCGAAACCGTACTCCAAGGAGATCCACCTTTGCGCGTGATAGCAAATCTACTTTTGTCGCTATTGATTCTGTGCACCAGCGCTCAGCTTGTCGGCGCGCAAACCGCCGACAAGATTGGCAGAGTGGCTGTTGCACCCGTGATCGACGGCACACTCAACGATCCGCAGTGGCAACGAGCTACGGTCTATACAGTCTTCAAGACCACAAAGCCTGAGCCGAATAGAGAACCTGCCGAGCGAACTGAGGTTTACTTCGCGTTCGACCACGCAAATTTGTACGTCGGAATTCGGAGCCTCGATAGCCAGCCCAATGGCATTCGAGCAGAAGCAACGGTGCCAGACCGTGCCTGGGGCGACGATTGGGTGGCTTTTGCTCTCGATACTCACGATGACGGTCTGGATTCCTTTTTCTTTCTCGTGACGCCCCGAGGTCTCCGAGTTGCTGGAACCTTAGACGGCAATGGCGATCCCACCCCGACTGGCGCATTGCGCTGGACAAGCGCAGCTACGCGCACGCCTGAGGGCTATATCGTCGAGATGGCGATTCCTATCGCGCAGTTGCCATTCCGTAGCGCGCGCTCTGTGAAGATGGCGTTCAGAGTGGTGCGCCACATTAGTCGCACGTCGCAGGAGGCAAACTTCCCTGGAGTCCCTAAATCGAGCGCGGCTGGCGAGCGGTTCCACCAATTCGAGCTGACCGGCATAGATCACAGTCGGTCACCGGATGAACTTCCGCTGTTCAACGTTCGCGAAGCGTACAAAGAGAAACTGCGCTTGAGTGCGCAGTTCGACATAGCCACGCTGTCCGGAAGGGTCAACGCCTGGGGCGACGCCTCTGTGCTCGACTACCTCATTTTTCCTTCAAGGCCATTAGTTAGAAGCCGCGCGCCCTTCTTTTTCAAGCGCGGGTCTCGCGAAGCCGACGTGATTTCTCACCTTGAACTATTGGAGTACTCGCCGGGTAGGCCCATCCGAAATCTCAATCGGTTCCTAAGCCGAAGCCAGACCACCTCGTTCATCGTCATCAAGAACGACACGATCCTCTACGAGAAATACTTCAACGGCAACAGGCGGAACTCCATTGCAACTTCGTTCTCGGTGGCGAAGTCGTTCGTCTCGATGTTGGTCGGCATCGCAGTCGATCAAGGGTTGATCAAGAGCGTCACGGACCCAATTACAAACTACCTCCCGGAGTTGGCACAACGCGACCCACGGTTCAACCTTATCACCATCAAAGACCTGCTGCGCATGTCGTCTGGCCTTCGTTACGTGGACGGCGAGTCTCCTCGCGACGAACAGCGCACATACATGGATCCGAAGCTTCGCCAAGCCGCTCTAGGTTCAACGAGCATTGTTGATACACCAGGGGCACATTGGCTTTACAACAACTACAACCCGCTACTGCTTGGCATGATCCTCGAGCGGGCAAGTGGGCGCACGGTGACCGAACTCCTGCAGAAAAACCTCTGGACGCCTTTGGGCATGGAGTACGGTGGCTCGTGGAGTTTGGACAGCCCGGAAGGTGGGTTTGAGAAAATGGAAAGCGGCATCAATGCTCGCGCGATTGATTTCGCAAAGCTTGGCAGGCTGCTTCTGAACAAGGGACTCTGGGGTGAGAAGCAGATTGTCTCGCAAGGCTGGGTCAAGGACGCCTCACAACCATGGCCTTCACCGACAGGCTACTACGGGGAAAGTGCGCCTTCTCACTACTACGGGTACATGATCTGGGGCGATCGCAGGGAACAGGGAGAGAGCGACTTCTACGGCATCGGCAACAAAGGGCAGTTCATCTACTGCTCGCCGCAGAGGCGCATGATCATTGTTAGAACGGGCATTCAGTATGGCGTGTCCTCTGCAACATGGCTGCGTCTGTTTCGCCAACTCGCTGACCAACTATGAACGTTCAGTTCGTCCCCTCTCCTGGAGCATCACCGCCGCCGCCTAACCTGGCGGTCGAGCGGACGGCGCAAAAGCGCGCCGCCGTTCACCTTGATAGTTAGGCCGCTTCCCGCAACGGTGTGATAACAAAGGAGATGACGCATGAGATTCTCACCTATCCTCCTGCTCTTTATGTCTACGCTACCGGGCTGCACTCGAACGGCACCCCCGTCTATTGCTACCGCCGACGCAGGCCTGCGGGCGTTCTTGCCTCAATGGGAAGAGGCTCAGACCCGTTTCATCAACGGCGATCCAACCCTGTGGAAGCAGAACGCCTCGCACCGCGATGACGCCACGATACTGGGCGCGTTCGGTGGCTCCGGCGAAAAAGGCTGGGACGCCGTGGGCACGCGTTACGACTGGGCGTCGTCCCAGTACAAGAGCGGTGAAGCCACACTCAAGGTCGAATACCTTGCCGTCGTGGTCAGCGGTGACCTGGGTTACACGGTGGCGATCGAGCGGCAGCAAGGGGCTCGCTTGGGCGACCAGCAGGATCCGTCCCGGCGGGCTTTGCGAGCAACGCAAATCTTTCGGCGGGAGGGCGGCGCTTGGAAACTCCTGCATCGCCACGCAGACCCGCTGATTGAAAAGAAGGCACCGTAGGAGTGTGAGCATGGTCGCCGAGCGGGGCGCCACCCCGCCGCACTTCGCGGTCTGCGTGCCGCTGCGGCCAGGCTGCGAGTTCGTGGCGGAACCACGGTACGCGTTTGATGTGGCAGCGGCCTAACAGGCGCATGAAGACTGACGCCGCAAACTCGGTGCGGAGGGCGCCACCGCGCTTCGCGCGCTGGCGCATCTATGGGATGCGGCGCAGCTTATGCGCAAGCGTTAGACCGCCAGATGCGTGAACATTTTTGTGAACTAGTCTCCGCGTTACGATCGGCGCGCTCGCCAAACGCGCGGCGACAAAAGTTCAAACCATCCGCTTCTACGAACTGAAAGGCCTCATGCCCAAGCCCGCGCGCAGCGACGGCGGTCAACGCCGCTACACCATGGCGCACGCCGACCGCCTCGCCTTCATCCGCCACGCGCGCGAACTCGGCTTCCCGCTCGATGCCATCCGCGAATTGCTGAACCTCGTCGACAAGCCCGATCAGCCTTGCGCCCAGGTCGATCGCGTCGCGCGCGGCGTGCTCACCGACGTCGAAGCAAAGATCGCGCGGCTGGAATCGTTGCGCGGCGAACTCCAGCGCATGGTCCGCCAATGCCGCCACGGCCGCGTCTCGGACTGCCGGGTCATCCGCGTGCTGAAGGACCACACCCACAGCAGTTGCCTGTCGCACGATCACGCTTGAGCCGGTGGCCGGTCGCGAGCGAGGGCACCGCTGATTTCGCGCTTGCCATATCCTCTCCAGGGGGATATGTTCACTGTATGAAACACGCCTCTCACCCCGCCATCACCAAACGCCTCAAGCGCGCCCTCGGCCATTTGAACTCGGTCGTCGGCATGATCGATGAAGGCCGCAGTTGCCTCGATCTCGCCCAGCAACTCCACGCCGTCGAAAAAGCGGTCGGCAACGCCAAGCGCGAACTGATCCACGATCACATCGAACACTGCCTCGACGACGGCGACCGCGCGCACACCAAGACCAGCCTGAAAGAATTGAAAGAACTCGCAAAATATCTTTAAGCGAAAGGCACGCGAATGACGTCTCGCAAGGAACCCGTATCGCACCAAGCCCACAGCCACATGTGGATCGTCGGCGTTCTCGGCATCGCCGCGGGCCTCGCTTTGATGATCTACGTCCCGACGCTGCAAGGCGTGTCGCAAGTCGTGTTGCTGTTCGCCGCCTTCCACATCGTCGGCGGCGTCGTCGTCTTGGCATCGATCTACGTCTCGGGCGGCGACCGGATCGCAAGGAAACTCGCGACACTTGCAGGCGCAACGCGCACCGCGCCGGACGCATACGATTTCGGTTGGGCAACGGCCTGGACCAACGGACCGTGGATCGCGGCCTTGACCGCCATCGCGATCGCGGCGGCGCTTGAAATCGCGGCACCCGCGCTGTGGCCCCTGTCGCTCGCGCTGGCCTTGCTTGCCGCCTGCTTCTTCGCCGGCTATCGCTTCGTCAGAGCGTCGGCGCGCTACGATCACGCGCTCCTGCCGATGGTCGATCTGCTGACCCGCGACGACGATCTGGTGCTCGATGCCGGCTGCGGCGCCGGCCGCACCACGGTCGCCATGGGTCGCGCCTTCAAGAAGGCGCGCATCGTCTCGCTCGATCGCTTCGACTCCGACTACATCGGCGGCGGCGGCCGCGGTCTGTTGGAACGCAACGTGCGCCTTGCGGGCTTGACCGGTCGCGTGCGCATCGAACGCGGCGACCTAACATCCCTTCCCTTCGCGCCCGAAAGCTTCGACAGCGCGGTCAGCACCCACGCCATCGACCATTTGGGCGCGGCGAAAGAACAAGGTCTGCGCGAAATTCTGCGTATCCTAAAACCCGGCGGCCGTTTTCTTCTGGTCGTCTGGGTGCCGGGCTGGATGATGTTTGCCGTCGCGAACGTGATGTCGTTTTTCTTAAGCCCGCAACGCGATTGGCGGCGTATGGCCAAAAGCGCCGGCTTCGACATCGCCGACGAAGGCATGTTCAGCGGCGTCTGGTTCCTGCTGCTCGCGAAACCCGCAAGCGCTTCGAACGCAACGAAATGACGCCGCTCTCCGAATTGCTGCAGCAGGGCTCCGTGCGATAGGAAATTCAATCGGGGTGGCGGGAGTATGGGCCCCGGTCCGCTACCTCGCGAGCACCGGTGAGCGG
>JANXOV010000154.1 GCA_025357635.1 Pseudomonadota bacterium | reverse complement strand
CGAAGCTCGGTGAGCAGCAGGACTTCGTCATCTGGCAGCCAGGCGCTCTTGCCGGTCTTGCGTCTCTCGTGCGCATTGAATCCCTTTCAAGCTGGAAGGCTTACCTGCGCTTTCACGCCATCGAACACTCCGCACGGTACTTGAGCAAAGCATTGGTTGCAGAGCAGTTCAACTTCTACGGCACCGTTCTCAATGGCACTCCTGTGATGCGTGAACGCTGGAAGCGCGGCGTCGATGCGACCAACGATGCATTGGGCGAGGCTGTCGGCAAGTTGTACGTCGAACGCTACTTTCCCGCCGATGCAAAGGCAAAAGTCCAGAGCATCGTCCAAGACATCCTGCGTGCCTACGAGCAGCGCATTGATCGTCTGGACTGGATGGCGCCGCAAACCCGCGCAAACGCCAAGGCGAAACTCGCCACCCTAAAAGTCGGCGTCGGTTTCCCGGATCGGTGGCGCGACTATTCTGGGCTTGAGGTTGTGCGTGGTGATGCTTACGGAAACTTTCTGCGCACGGAGCAATTCGAACTGCAGAGAAACCTGCGCAAGTTAGGTCAGCCGGTTGACCGCGGTGAGTGGGTGATGACGCCACAGACTGTCAATGCCGTCAATCTTCCGGCCATGAACGCCATGAACTTTCCAGCGGCGATACTGCAGGCGCCGTATTTCAGCCTGGAGAATTTGCCGGCAGCCAACTATGGGGCGATCGGCGCCACTATCGGACACGAAATCAGCCATAGCTTCGACGATCAGGGTGCTTTGTTTGACGCTGCAGGGCGCTTTCAAAATTGGTGGACACCGAAGGACTTGGAGCAATTTCACCGGGCGGCCGCCAAGCTCACTTCGCAGTACGATCAGTATCGGCCGCTGCCCGATCTGCCAGTCAACGGCAAACAGACATTGAGCGAGAACATTGCCGACGTGGCGGGGCTTGCCGCTGCTCTGGATGCTTATCACGCATCGCTGGCCGGTCAGCCGGCGCCACGAGCGCAAGGATTCAGCGGTGACCAGCAATTCTTCATCGCCTTCAGTCAGAGCTGGCGCGGCAAGTATCGCGAACCATTGCTGCGCCAGATCATCGTCACCGACAACCATTCTCCCAACGAACAACGTGCGCTTACGGTGCGCAACCTGACAGCCTGGTACGCGGCCTTCGAGATCAAACCGGGACAGGCTCTGTACCTTGAACCGAATGCTCGCGTGCAGGTTTGGTGAGCGCCAGCCGCAGGATCGACGGAACACAGATCGATCCGCTTGTCCCACATCAACAACTGCGGATCGAGATTCTGCAGCGGGAAATGCCCTGGCGCGAGCGCTGCGCTTCTCAAACGCTATTTGTGAATCATCTGCAGGTTCGGTGGCTGAATCGGTCCCAACGCCGTTTGCAGACTGAGGCCCAAAGTCAACAGCGCGCGATCCGAACCTGCGGGCGCGTCAAACTCGATGCCGATGGGAAGACCCGCGGCAGTGACGCCGGCGGGAAGCACGAGTCCGGGAATTCCGGCGGTGCTACCCGGTGAAATGTTGCGCGCGATCGCGACATCGAAGCGCACCTTGCGGCCTTGAATGTTCACGGTGACGTCCTCGCCGATCGCGGGCGCTGCCACCATGGTGGCGGGAAAGACGATGGCGGCAACTCCGGTCCGCGCAAAGTAATCCCGATACAGGCGGCGCAAGGCCGGCAGGTGAACCTCACGCGCCGCTGCATACACGCTTTCCGACACGGCATTGGGTGCACCGGGCATTACAGTGCTTCGAAACGTAGCCCGAATATCATCGCTGGCCTGTGCGACCAGATCTGCAAACGAAACGCCCGCGCCGTACTCCTGGAGATACTGCGCCAGTGCAATGCTCACATCATGATTCTGGACGGCATCGGTCGTCAGGTCGATGAGCGATTGCAGATCAGGCAGTTTGGTTTCAATGATCTGCGCGCCGGCGGCCTTGATCCGCTGAATCGCAAGCGTCGTCACACGCTCGACCTCCGGGTCGAGACCTGCGAACCAGTAGTCACGAACGACGCCGATGCGCACGCCATGAAGAGACGTGGGCGCAAGCGGATGCCCCTCATTGACCACCACTGAATCAAACAGCGCCAGGTCGCCCACTGTTCGGGCGTGCGGCCCCACCTGATCGAAGAGCGGCGATATCGGCACACAGCCTTTTGTTGGGTAACGGCCGGTGGTCGGCCGGAAACCGCAGATGCCACACAGCGCAGCGGGAACTCGAATGGAGCCCTGCGTATCCTCCGCCACTCCCAGTGGCGCCATGTGCGCAGCGATCGCAACGGCCGTGCCGCCGCTGCTGCCGCCGGGAATACGCGTCGGATCGTATGGGTTGTGGACGGCCCCGAAGGCGTGATTGTCGCTGGTCCAGCCGTAGGACAGCTCGTGCAGATTGGTTTTGCCCATCACAATGGCGCCCGCCGCACGCAATGTACCGACGACAGGGGCGTCTTGCGCGGGGCGAAAGTGGCGCAGCGCGGGAGTCCCCGCAGTCGTCGGATAATCGCGAGTATTGACACTGTCCTTGATGGGAATCGGCAGGCCGAACATGGGTCCTGGCTTCTCCCCGGCACGTCGTCGCCGATCGCAGTCGCGGGCCGCATCGAGAACGCGCGCCGGCTCGAGCGTGATGAAGGCATTGAGCGACCCCAATGCCTTACAGCGGCCCAGCAGCGCGCCAGCGTAGTGTTCGGCCGTCATCTCACCGCGGGACATGCGGGCCACCGCCTCGACTGCGCTGAGATCCAAAAGTGGCGCCGATGCTGAAACCGGCGATGGAGCGCTGAAGGCGGCAGGCGCGGCGGTCATCGCCATCGTCGCCGAGGCGCCAAGCACGAAGGAGCGACGCGACAACTCACGGGGGTCGGACTTAGGCATCATGGCGCGATGATACGTCTTAACGCGCCTCTCTTGCCTGACAACTCGAACTGTGCATAGACTAAAGGCGGTTCGGATGTCCGGACGTCGCCTCGCACAGCGGACCCTGGGCCGCGACACTATAACTACAGCCGGCCTCAGCCGGGAGAGGGGTTTGGGATGAATCGATCGACACTCCGATATGCGATCGCGGCCGTGCTTGCCAATGCAGCCCAAGGAACCATGGCGGCCGAGCCGATAGAAGGTCTGGACGCGATCGTGGTCACGGCGCAGCGGCGCTCCGAGAACATCCAGGACGTGCCAATTACGATGCAGGCGCTCACCTCGCAGACGATCTCGCAGCTCAACATCACCACGTTCGACGACTACATCAAGTACCTGCCAAACGTGACGAGCGCCAGCAGCGGCCCAGGTCAGAACGAGGTCTTCATGCGCGGCCTGTCGGCTGGCTCGCAGGCGAGCCAAGGCAGCGCCGCCACCGGGCTGTGGCCGAACGTCGCCATTTATCTGGACAACCAGTCGGGTCAGATGCCGAACCGCAATCTCGACATCTATGCCGCCGACCTGAATCGCATCGAGGTTCTCGAAGGTCCCCAGGGCACGCTGTTCGGCTCAGGCGCCGAGGCCGGCGTAATCCGCTACATCACCAATGAGCCCAAGCTCCACAAGACCGAAGGCTCCGTCAAGGCCGGCTACGGAGTCACTGCGCATGGTGACTCGAACTCGGACCTGCAGGCGGTTCTCAACCTGCCGCTCATGAGCGACCGGATGGCCATTCGGGCCGTCATCTACAGTGATCAACGCGGCGGCTACATCGACAACGTGCCCGCGACCTTCACGCGCAAGAACACCGACATCGGCATCCACTACGCCGGTTACCCGGCCGACGCGAACGGCAACTGCCCGGATGGCAAGCTCAACACCGGCTTTTGCGTGCCGCCGGGCAGCGCTGCGATCAACAACAACGGGATTGCCGCTTCGGCGATCAACCCGGTGACTTACAAGGGAATACGCGCGCAGCTACTCACCAAGATCAACGATGACTGGAGCATCCTGCTGTCGCAGTCCTACCAGCGGATGCAGGCCGACGGCGTGTTCTATCAGCAGCCATTGTCCTCGGACGGCGATGCGCTGAAGCCGCTGGAGGTGACACTCTTCAACAATGCCTACGACAAGGATCGCTTCTCGAACACGTCCTGGACGGTCAACGGCAAGCTCGGCGCGCTCAATGCGGTCTACACGGGCGGCTACCTCGTGCGCCATGTGGAGCAG
>JANXOV010000146.1 GCA_025357635.1 Pseudomonadota bacterium | reverse complement strand
GCGGATAGTACTTTCAAACCACCTGCCGTGGCGGTGCTTGCCGCAGAGGGCTGCCTGAACTCCCCCTTCCGGGGCTTCCGGTAGGCAGCCGGCACCGGTCGCGGCTCCAGAGAGCCGGAGTAGGAGCAACAGGGCGATGTGCGTGGTGCCGCCAATGCGGGTGGCTTCTCGCTGCATGCCGATCTGGACATTCAACCGCACCAGCGCGAGAAGCTCGAACGGCTGTGCCGCTACGTGAGCCGCCCGCCGATTGCGGTGGAACGTCTGGCGCTGACCCCAGCAGGCCAGGTGCGCTACACGCTCAAGACTCCGTACCGAGACGGCACTACGCACATCGTGCTGGAACCGCTGGATCTGCTGGCGAGGCTTGCCGCGCTGGTGCCAGGGGTGCATCTGACTCGATTCCACGGGGTGTTCGCGCCGCACTGCAAGCTGCGTGCGGCGGTTACACCGGCACATCGGGGTGTGGGCAGCAAAGCAGATGCAGCCGACTGCGACAAACCCCTCACCCCGCGCCACGTGGCGATGACCTGGGCGCAGCGCCTGAAGCGCGTGTTCGGTATCGAGATCGATTCCTGTGCTCGTTGTGGCGGGAAGCTCAAGGTGATTGCCAGCATCGAGGAGCCGGAAGTGATTGCGAGGATTCTGGCGCACATCCAAAAGACCGCGCCGGATCAACATCAGGCCGAACTGCCCCTCGGAGCGCGGGCGCCGCCGGCTCAGGCGCGGCTGATCTGACACCAGAGAGAGAATTCCCCACCACCTGCCGCGACCACCCGCGGCGGGCTTGGGCCGGTTCGTGCCAGAACTGGCTGCACAGCGCAGGGCGGGGGGATTCGGGGAGGGGTGGTGGTCGCCCGGCAGATCGGGGGCAGCAAAGCCGCAGCCGCGACCGGTGCCGGCTGCCTACCGGAAGCCCCGGAAGGGGGAGTTCAGGCAGCCCTCTGCGGCAAGCACCGCCACGGCAGGTGGTTTGAAAGTACTATCCGCGGCGCCAGCGCCGCTGCAGGCCTCGATGCCGTAGCGGCCTCGACAGATCGCCTCAGGCGATCGGCCTGACTTTCGGGACCGTTGAGCAGTGCCGAGGCATGGTGAGACAATGATGCGCAAACGCGCAGCGCTTCTCTGGCTATCGCCGAACGCACCAGTTTCAGCCAGCGCGGCTGCAACATCCTTGACGCCTGGAGACCGTACATGAAGACCGCCTTTTTCGACGCTCGCCCCCGCTGCCGTGCTCGGCGTCGTCGCCTTCGACAAGCTGTCGAAGGGCGGCAAGGTCGACTTCTGGCGCGGGGTGCCGGCCTTGGGCATCGTGCTCAGCGCCGTGCTTGCCGTCGCTTGCCTGCGGCTGGTATCGCCATCCCGTGCATGGCAGCGGACGGTGATGTCGGTCATGCAGGAGGCGAGGCCCGCACCCCCGTAATGTCCAAAAACAGAAACGACGCTGCTCAGGCCGTCAGCCGCCGCCCGACATCACGAGAAAAGTTGGTCGGCATGATCGAATGACGCAAGCGGGTATGTTAGTGGACTGCGAGGCCAAGCTCGCGACTGATCTGACTCAGCACCTGTTTCAACAGCGCAGGCGGTATCTTGCCAAGTTTCCTTGCATCGGATGCTTCGAGGGTGGCGATCTTTGCGCAGCGAATCACCGAAGGTACGGGAAGACCGGCCGTGGCGAGATCCTTCACGGCTACATCGGCCGACCAGCCGCGGTTTTCCGCGCTGGTGATCATCACCACCCAAATCAGGTGATGGGCCTGTTCGAGCGCTCCCCCGGAAACGACCAATGCCGGGCGCGATTGCCGGGTGGCCCGGTCCGTGTACGGAAAGGAGACCTTGATCACATCGCCTTGCTTAAAGTTTGCCATAGGCCTTCCTGTCGGCTGCTGAATCCCATTCGCTAAAGGCGCGAAACGGATCGTCCCCTTCGCGCACCTGTCTGGCCTTGGTGAGGATGACGCGCTGACCCTCAATTTCGTAGACCAGCTCGTCGCCTTCTTGCAGCTGCAGTGCCGCCCGGATCGGCTGCGGGATCGTCGTTTGCGCTTTGGTCGAAAGCTTGCTCGTAATCATGGACCGCTCTCATTAGTAAGGATATTCCTTACTGTAAGGAAGTTCCTTGCAGCCGTCAATGTCGCGTGCTCAAAACGAAGCGACGGCGTACTGTCCCAAAACTCAGATTGCCATTTCTGACGGTTGGGGACTAGCATCATTCGATGCGGCTCGCAGTCGAGAATTTCGTCGCTTTACTGTCTGGAAGCATCGCCGCATGGCTGGAACGGCAGGCCGCCGTTCGGATCGCGTATCTGAAGGCAGAAAATCGCGCGCTGCGTAGCCGACTGGGCGGGCGGCGCATCAGTTTCACCGACGCGGAACGTTGAACTTTGGGGACTCTCGCGAAGCAACTGGGACGAAAGGCGCTCCGCGATCTTGACCCCGTAGTGTCCAATAATTCAAACGGAGCCGTTGGGCTATACACCGCGGACTTGGATAGCGCCCGGCGATAAGCCGCCGATATACTTGTCTGATGTCCGCCTCGTTCGCACCGTTGAGATTGCTCTTCCTGATGTTTGCCGGTTGGGTCAACCGTCATCAATTGGACGTGATCGAGTATCTCCAGGAAGAGAACCGCGTGCTCAAGGGGCGTCTGGGCGGGCGGCGTCTTCGATTCACGGATGACGAACGGCGCCGCCTTGCTCGAAAAGCGCAAGCGCTGGGACGTAAGTTGCTGAACGAACTCGACACTTTGGTCACGCCGGATACGCTGTTGCGATGGTACCGGGAACTCGTGGCGTCGAAGTGGGATTATAGCCATCGACGTGGCCCGGGGCGGCCCCGAGTCTTGAAGACCATCACCGATCTCGTTGTGCAGATGGCGCTTGAAAATCCCTCATGGGGTTACACCCGAATCCAAGGCGCGCTGAGCAATGTTGGGCACTGTGTGGGACGCGGCACCATCGCCAATATTCTGCGCGAGCATGGGATTGAGCCCTCTACAGAGCGCAATGCGCACACCCGATGGTCGACGCTTCTGAAGGCTCACGGTGAATGTCTGGTGGCAACGGACTTCCTGAGCGTGGAAGTCTGCACGATCAAAGGCCTCGTGACCCAGTACATCCTGTTCTTTATCGACATCGCCTCGCGATCCGTACACATCGCGGGCATTACTTCGCATCCGGATAACGCATGGATGACGCAGGTGGCCCGCAACATCACCGATGTGGACGGCGGATTCCTCTGTGGCAAGCGGATTCTGATCCTCGACCGCGATGCGAAATACTCGGAAGGATTTCGCCAACTGCTCATGCGTGAGGGAATTGGGGTCATCCGCCTACCGCCAAGATCACCCAATCTGAATGCGTATGCGGAGCGATTCGTCCGCTCCGTCAAGGAGGAATGCCTGAATCGGATGATCTTCGTCGGTCAAGCGTCGATTCGGCGAGCGCTTGCGCAATACATGACGCACTACCAATTCGAGCGAAATCACCAGGGACTTGGAAATCGGCTTTTACGACCGATCGAAACTACTCGCGAACTCCAATACCCGGTCAGACGGCGACAGCGGCTCGGTGGCATGTTGAATTACTACTACCGTCAGGCGGCCTGAACCGCCCCCTACGATACGGCTCAATTCTTGGACAATACGGGGTCCGAGGTGCTGAACTGCAAGCGCCCCCTGAGTCTGCGGATGATCAAGCGACTGCACGACGGGCTGAAGATTCCCTATGAGTGTCTGCTGACTGAGGTGTCCTGACTCTAAGCTATCGCGATAACCGACTTTTCCCGCTACATCGGTATCGACTAGTTCGGAGTGCAACCGTCAATTAAAGGATCTGCTCGTCATGATACGCAGGCAGCATCTCCAGCCACTTACCCAGCGGCAGGATCTTGATGCCGGATTTTTCTTGGCTGCGGTGCAAATGGAGTACGACCTGGATCGAAGCAGTCGGTTTGAGCTTTCGCGTGTAATAGTTGAGCGATGTTCCGATGGTATCGTCAGAAGACTTGACCTCGATGAGCCAATGTACGCGGCGATTGCGAGTGATGACAAAATCGACCTCGCGTCCTTCCTTGTCGCGGAGGTAATAGAGATCCCAGTTCTCACCGGCGGAGTCTTTTCGGAATTGTGTGAATTTCAGCAGACTGCAGGCCACGAGATTTTCCAGTTGCGCGCCACCGGATTGATCGTAGGCGGCTGCACAGTCATAAAAAAAGATCCGTCGGTCTTTTCGTATGCTGCGTGAAAGCCGGGTCGAATAGGGCGGTAGCAGAAACACGATGTAGAGCTTTTCAAGTAACTCTACCCAGGATTTCACGGTGGGCGGAGAAACGCCCAAGCTTTGCGCCAGATTGTCGTAGTTGGTGGGCTTGCCGACGCGCTCGCGGAGCAATTCGATCAGATCGGCTGGACCTCGCCAAGAGTTGACCCGAGACAAATCGCGCAGGTCCTCCCGGGTCACCAGTTCCATCCGATCATTGCGAAGGCGCGCAGCTTCCTGCGGATTAAGAAACGCCTCGGGAAACCCGCCGGACTCAAGCAGTCGTCGTACGCGCTCCTCGAGTGGCATTGTCGGAAGGAAACGCTTGGACTCTGCCACATCGATCGGATGCATGCGATAAAAATGGTGCCTACCGGTCAAGGCATCGCCAGTTCTGCGGAAGGCATCCAGGCGGGCACTGCCGGTGACCAGCAGGGGAGGCTTGTTGCCAAATTCATCCACCACGCCTTTTAGTAGGTTCTTCCATTTCGGCGCTTTGTGCAGTTCATCGAGCACGACGAGGGAGGCATCCTTGGGCCAGGCGATTTCGCGAATGATGCGGCGGTCTTTGGTGATATCCCAATTCAGATATTGTCCGTGCTTGTCGAGGAGTGATTTGGCGAGCGTGGTCTTGCCACACTGGCGAGGACCTGCGAGGAGAACCATCTTCTTTTGCAGGTCGCGTTGAAGTTCGCGGGTCAGGTAACGCATAAGGCTATTCCATGGCAGGCTTTATTTTGGACCGGTCTATTCTAAAGTATCATTTACGTGAGCCGCTCTGAAATTCGCTTCATCGCGAAACCAAAAATTGCGGATTTCATATAAATCAATGACTTGCGCCCGAAAGGCATTTGTCGAAAAGGACAGGTGTCTTTTGTCGCGCCGCTATTATCCTGAGGTTCGAGCGTTTCCCGTCTAACTGGCTGAACTACATCAAATTTTCGTACCCTTTTTCGCCCGAGTCGGGGTGTACACCGGAGACTCCGGTGGACACCTTTGTGGACACCCGGTGGACACGTTGGAGCGCAATACTCTGCAACCGAATGCGACGGGATGCATCGTCCTTTAGATGAATTTCAGCAGATGCGCCCAGGCAGGGCGATTTTCCCCAATGTTTTTGGCTTCCGTCGACCACCCTTAACCGTCTAAATTCCCTGACATTTCTGTCGCATTTGATTACATTCCGCCGCCAACCTGCTAGCATTGTGGCCCCACTGGTTAGCGGTCGGTCGGGCATCGGGGCATGGCGCAGTCTGGTAGCGCATCTGCTTTGGGAGCAGAGGGTCGGGGGTTCGAATCCCTCTGCCCCGACCATTGCGCCCGTAGCTCAATCGGATAGAGCACCGGCCTTCTAAGCCGGCGGTTGCAGGTTCGATTCCTGCCGGGCGCGCCAGTTTGTAGTTCGACGATGGTGGACGTAGCTCAGTTGGTAGAGTCCCGGATTGTGATTCCGGCTGTCGCGGGTTCGAGCCCCGTCGTCCACCCCACCTTTTAAAGCATCAAATCGATGTCGCGAGTTTCGCGTCACGACCAACCGCATTCCATCATAGACTCGAGCCACGGAATCGCGCAGTCCTTGATCTGCTCCATCTCTGAGTATTGTAATCGCTGCGGCGAATACGTTTGCAGTAGGGTTAGCATTCCGCGAAGACTCGCCATGTCGGTAGCGATGGAGAATAGCGGATCTCTAAAGGTGTGGATGCTGAATGCGACCGCATTGCTCTCCTGCAATCGGCTCAACGTCTGACGTTCCACTCCAATCCAAAGTAGCTCGCCAGGGCGCTCCGGCGAAGTATGCAATTGAATTAATACCTTTTGCAACGCGTTCGCCGTGTGCGCATGCGGATCGTGCGGAACAAATATCGCTGACACGGGAGTGAGCAGCCAATTAAATCGTTCGCAAGGCGTGTCGGGATGAACCGTCGCCAGCATGCGATCGATGCGTGATCCTAATATCTCCGTGAATTCCGGCACCTGCTCGTGCGCCCAGGGCAGCGCAGGGCCCACCGATGCCAGCAACCGACCGGATCTGGAATAGGCGTTGCACGCCGCGGTGATGATCTGCTTTTCGTCGACTTCTTGAATGAGCATGAAGTCTTCTTCAATCACCCGGCTGAGTTGCAGCAAAGGATCGCTCGCGCTATTCAGGTTGAACGTCATGCCATCTGAAATGGAATGAAGAGGACCGTTGGATGAGCGAAACTCGCCTGGAGAGTGAGTGACCAGATGCGACGTCACGGGCCGGCGCAATTCATGTTGATCGTCAATCGAGCAAGGAAGAGCTTTGTAGTAAAGCGCCGATGCTTCGGACATGCGTAGTCGTTTCTCGCGCATGATCCGGACGGAGTTGACATCTCGTAGCCGCCATTGAGATTGCTTGTACGGAGACAACCCCAACTGAAACTCCGCATTGCCGGATTGGTAGGGGCGATAGGGCGGCGAGGGCCGCATTATTGTCAGGCGGCGTTGGGATACTCACCGGGAGGGGATACTCCAAGTCGTGTCCGCCCCGGTGATGACAGGGCTGCTGGAGGATCGGAAATTTCTCAATGAATTCAATCGATGCGGTGACCCAGAGGGATCGATACTCGGGTCAAACAAGAGCCTGATATTTTCGAGCGCGACGGGTATACTGCGCCCGCCAAAGTGCTGGGGTAGGCGGATGCGGGATACCGCACGAACATCGCTTAAGAAATGATGTTTCGCCGTCGCCACCGATTTGGCGTTGATTTTTCCATGAAAATCAAATATTTGGGCCGTTAGCTCAGCTGGTAGAGCAGTTGACTCTTAATCAATTGGTCGTAGGTTCGATCCCTACACGGCCCACCAATAAAATCAATAAGTTAGCTTCGTTTTTTGCCCTCGATGCTCTACGCCTCTACACGACCCTCTACACCCGATTTCTAGCCGATCAAATGACCGGTTTAGTACGTTCTCCGCGCAAGTAGGTGCCCAAGGTCGAATGCTTGCCCAAGACCGCGTGTGTGGCATCGGTCGCTGCTTTCGCCCGTAGGTCGTGCAGGTGCCAATCGACCTTAAGCCGTCGCATCTGCGACTGAACCGCCCACTCTGTCCAGGGCGCTCCGTAGCGGCCCGTAAAGACGTGCGTAGGGGTAGGGTGACCGTATTGGTGCGCCAACGTTGCGGCCCGCGTAGTGGCCTTCTCAATCACCTTGCGAAGCTCGGTTGACCATTCAATGATTCGGGCACGCCCGGTCTTCGATTCGGTCAGGTACAACCCGTCCTTTCGCAGATCGCTTATTCGCAGTGCGATCAAATCCGCCTTTCGTAGGCCGGTCAAATAGGCCGCTGCTAATAACTCCTGGAATTGGACGGGAGCCGCGTCAATCGCAGCTTGTA
>JANXOV010000121.1 GCA_025357635.1 Pseudomonadota bacterium | reverse complement strand
CCGGCCGCCGCCGCGGCGATCAGATCGACGATGCTGGTGCCGCTGCCGGGAAGATTGGAGACGGCGGCCGGAATCGCCGAGCTGCCCTGACCGTAAACCGCCCACTGCACGCCGAGGTTGGAACTCTTGCTGGCATCCACTTCCACGATGATGGCCTCGACCTCGACCTGGGCGCGGCGGATGTCGAGCTTGTCGAGGACCGCCATCAGCGATTTCATGATCTTTGGCGGCGCCGTCATGATCAGCGAGTTGGTGGGGATGTCGGCCCAGATGGTGACGCTGGCATCGATGTTGGAGGTGCCCTGGCCGCCGCCCGTGGCGCCACCGGCCTGCGCCTTGGCGGTGGCGGTTGCCTGCCCCTTGAGCTTCTCAGCGATCTTTTCCGCATCCGCGTAGCGCAGATAGCGGACCTGCGTGTCACCGCCTGATTCCAGCGGCGTGTCGAGGTTGATGATCAGCGCTTTCAAGCGCAGGCGCTGCGGCTTCTCGCCGCTGATCAGAATGCTGTTGGTGCGTTCATCGGCCACCATCTTGACCAGGGTGCCGCCGCCTTCAGCGCCCGCACCCTGATACAGCTGATTGACGATGCGCACGATTTCGTTGGCGCTGGCGTTCTGCAGCAGCACCACATCGACCGGGTCATCGCCGCTTTCGTCCATGCGGCGGATGATGCGCACGATGCGGTTCACGTTGTTGGCGCGGTCCGAGATGATCAGCATGTTGCCGCCCGGATAGGCGGCCAGATGGCCATATTGCGGAATCAGCGGACGCAACAGCGGCACCAGTTGCGCAGCGTTCACGTTTTTCATGGTGATTATCTGCGTGACGATTTCATCGGAAGTTGCGCTGACGCTGTTGGGCAGGTCGTTGGAGGGCAACTGCCGCGCATCGGTATTGGGCAGGATCTTGATCACTTTGCCGGTCGGCACGGCGACGTAGCCATATACCTGCAGCACCGACAGGAAGGCCTCGTAAAATGCGGCCGGGGACATCGGCGTGGCTGAGAGCATGGTGACTTTGGCATTCACCCGCGGATCGATGATGAAGTTCTTGCCGGTGACTTCGCTGACGGCCTGAATGATCTGGCTTAAGTCCGCATCCTTGTAGTTCGGCGTGATCGTGGCCTGCTCCTGCGCGTAGGCCAGAGGCGCCAGCGCCGCGGGGACGAACCCGATCGTGCTCAGCAGCGCGACCCCGAGGAGGGCGCGGCTGGTGATGCGGGTCTTGTCGTTTTTTCTGAGCATTGATTGAGACTCGTTGGAAGCGCTAGTCGTTCGTATCGTCATTGGAAACCGGGGGCGGTGTATTGGCCGGCACCGCGGGAGTGGAATCGATTTCCAGATCCTTGGAGGCCTGCTGAGCCACCGTGGCCACATTGAGCGTGATGTCTTGGCGCTGGCCGGCGCGCTCAATGGTAACCGTGGCGTGCTCGGAAGTCTGGATCGTATTGAGCACTTCCTGACTGCGCTGCGGGTCATCCAGCGGCGTTCCATTGATGGCCGTCACGAGATCGCCGGGGCGCAGGCCGAGCTTCGCAAAAATAATGCGGTTGTGCCCCGGATAGGCGCGAAACCCGCGCAACTTGCCGGCCTTGTTGTCGTAGGAGGGCACGGTGCGCATGATTTCGTTCAAGATCCCAGGGTCCTGCTGCACTTTGCGACGCAGGTTTTCCGCCGCGGTCATGACTTTGGGGTCCCCTCCGAAGACGGCGCTGGCGCGCGGCACCGCGGCCTGCGTGCCTTCCAGGAGTCTGGGCAGCACGAGCGCTTCCAGACTGCCGCCGCGATCCAGCAGGACGCGGTCCATGTACACGGAATGCACGGTTGCCCCACCCACCAGTTCACCCACGGAATACACCTTCGAAGGACCACCGCCATCGCTGATGATGGCGACGCCGCGCTTGGGGTCCTGGGTTGCAACGGTGCCGGCCAGCACCAGGTTCGCCGTCGAGGCGGGGGCGTTGGCCGGGTCGGTGGCAGTGGCCTCTTCGCTGGACACGCCGAATAAATGCGCCGAAACGACTTTTTGTATGTCCAGCGGGGGCTGGGCGGCCGCGACCGGTCGGCGCGGCGCTTGCGGTTGCGGTGTCTTGAGCGGACTGGATCCAAGGGCGCCTACGCCAATGCGGGCAACCTCCAGGGCGATCAGGGAGGCCAGCAGCATCGAGGCCAGCCAGGGACCGTTGGCCGCACCTTTCAGGAGCAAATTTTGGAGCCGCGCGTCGAGCATGCTTTAACCATCGTGCGCGATACGCCAGCGGAACGAAAGCATGTCGTCGTTTGCCTACTGATTGGGGAAGTTCACCCGCAATGATACGGGGTTGTCCCTTGGGCGCTCAAGCAATTGTTTTCGCTTGTTAAAGTAAAGTGACACTGTTTGCCGACAGGCGGCCACCGGCACCCGATTTGCGCTCCGGCGGCTTGTAAAGTGCCGGTACGCGCCCTATAAACAGTGCAGCATGAGCGACATTGAACGTGGAAGAGACGGAACCGGGCTGGTGGTCGAGGAAGCGGCGCCCAAGCTCAAGCGGCCGCCTTTGTACCAGGTCGTGTTGATCAACGATGACTACACGCCCATGGAGTTCGTGGTCGATATTCTGCAGCGTTTCTTTTCCATGGATAGAACCAAGGCAACCCGGGTTATGCTGGAGGTGCATACCAAGGGCAAGGGCGTTTGCGGGGTCTTCACTTACGAAATCGCAGAGACCAAAGTGGCTCATGTGCTCAGCTATGCTCGGCAGCATCAGCATCCCTTGATGGCGACCTTAGAAGAGGCATGAACCGTGCTAAGTCAAGAATTGGAGTACTGCTTGAACGACGCCTTCCAGGGGGCGCGCGAAGCCAGACATGAATTCATGACCGTCGAGCATCTGCTGCTCGCGATCGTGGATACGCCCAAAGTACGGGAAATCCTCAAGGCCTGTGGCGGCGACATCGCCAAGCTCAAGCACGAACTGAAGCAGTTCATCGAGCAGACCACGCCACGCCTGCCCACCGGCGAGGACCGCGACGTTCAACCCACACTGGGCTTCCAGCGCGTGCTGCAGCGCGCCGTGTTTCACGTGCAGTCCAGCGGCAAGAAAGAGGTGACGGTCGCCAACGTGCTGGTCGCCATATTCAGCGAAAAGCAGTCCCATGCCGCGTATCTGCTGAGCATGCAGGACTTGTCGCGGCTGGATGTGGTCAATTTCATCGCCCATGGCCTGTCCAAGTCGAGCGGCGAAGAGCGCTCCGAGCGGGACGAGGGCGCAGGTCCTACCGCCGAAGCCGAGCGCGAGGGCGACTCAGGCGGGACGGCGCTGGAAAAATACGCCACCAATCTGAACGAAGCCGCGCGGCTGGGCAAGATCGATCCGCTGATCGGCCGCAAGCTTGAAGTCGAGCGCACCATCGAAATCCTCTGCCGCCGCCGCAAGAACAACCCGCTGTACGTGGGCGAAGCCGGCGTCGGTAAAACCGCGATTGCAGAGGGTCTGGCGCGCATGATCGTCGAGGGCAAGGTGCCCGATGTGCTCTCCGATGCCACCATCTACGCGCTGGACATGGGTTCACTGGTCGCGGGCACCAAGTACCGCGGCGATTTCGAAAAGCGGCTCAAGGCGGTGCTGTCGGAGGTGAAGAAACAGCCCGGCGCGATCTTGTTCATCGATGAGATCCACACCGTGATCGGCGCAGGCGCCGCCTCGGGCGGCGTCATGGACGCATCCAACCTGATCAAGCCGGCGCTGGCGAATGGCGAACTGCGCTGCATCGGCTCCACCACCTACAACGAATACCGCGGCATTTTCGAAAAGGACCACGCGTTGGCGCGCCGCTTTCAGAAGATCGACATCATCGAACCTTCGGTGAGCGACACGATCGACATCCTGCGTGGCCTGAAATCGCGCTTCGAAGAGCATCACGGCATCAAGTACGAAGATGACGCGTTGCGCGCCGCCGCTGAACTGGCCGCGCGCCACATCAACGATCGTCACATGCCCGACAAGGCCATCGACGTGGTCGATGAAGCCGGAGCCAATCTGCGCCTGAAGCCGATCGAGGAGCGCGGCTCCACCGTCACCGTTTCGCACATTGAACACGTCGTCGCGCGCATTGCCCGCATCCCTCCCAAGAGCGTGTCCACCTCGGACCGGGACGTACTCAAGAACTTGGAGCGCAATTTAAAACTGACGATCTTCGGGCAGGACAAGGCCATCGAAGCGCTCGCCGCGTCGATCAAGATGTCCCGTTCCGGGTTGGGCGATCAGCGCAAGCCGGTTGGCTCATTCCTGTTTGCCGGCCCCACCGGCGTTGGCAAGACCGAAGTGACGCGGCAGCTGGCGCTGGCGATGGGCGTGGAGTTCGTGCGATTTGACATGTCGGAGTACAAAGAGGGCCACACCGTGTCGCGGCTCATCGG
>JANXOV010000115.1 GCA_025357635.1 Pseudomonadota bacterium | reverse complement strand
GATTCCGCAGCATTACGCGCGCGCGCATGGGTTGAGCGCCGAGCGCACCCGCGAGATTCTCCGCCCGAAGTTCCTGGCTTCCATGGGCACTCTGGACTGGTATTGCATCGATTTTTGGAGCCGCGAACTGGCGCTGGACATCCAGGGCATCAAGATGAGTGTGCAGGAGCAGGTGCGATTCTTGCCCGGCGCACCCGAGTTTCTCGCTGCGCTTGCGCGCCGCGGCAAACGCCGGGTGCTGCTCACCAATGCGCATCCGGCCACGCTTGCCATCAAGGATGAGCACATCGGATTGAGGCGGCATCTGGATGTCTGCTACTCCACTCATCCGTTCGGCGTCCCGAAGGAAAACCCGCAATTTTGGCCTCGATTTCATGTCCACGAACCTTTTGATCCCGCGCGCACGCTGTTCATCGACGACAGTGTGCCGGTGCTCAAGGCCGCCGCTGAGTTTGGCATCCGTGAGTTGCGCGCGGTGCGCCTTCCTGACAGCGGGCGCAGCGCCAAGTCCACCGGCGATTTCCCCGCTATCGATGGTGTGGCGCAGCTGATCGACTAAGGAGCGAAGCGCCGCCGCCGCGGCACTTCACGAAGCGGAAGAGGACCCCGAGGATTCTCCCGACGAAGATCCGGATGGCGCCCCGGAGGGGCTGCCTGCTGGATTTCCACCACCACCGCCGCCACCACCCCCACGACGCCGGCGTCGCCGCCGCGCCGGATCGCGCGGCGCCTGGTCGCCGGCCTCTGACGAGGATGACGGTGGCACTGCATTGGATTCTGTGCGCGCTGCGGGCGGCGAAGCCGCCGGCTTCGGACCGCGTCCGCCACTCGACCCGCCGCTGGGGCCGCCACGCTGCGGACCGCCGGAACGACCTCCGCCGGAACGCGGGCCGCCCGTTCGAGGACCGCCCGATCGCGGGCCGCCCGATCGCGGGCCGCCCGATCGGCCCCCGCCGCGCCCGCCCTGCGAGTACAGCGGCGCTCGCTCGCGCCACTGGGCCGGCGGCGGCGCCGTTACATCCGCCAGATCCACCGCCTCGATCGCGGCGCGGGGGATTTGATGGCCGATGTAGCGTTCGATGTCCGGCAGTGAAATCGCATATTCCTCGCAGCCGAAACTGATGGCATCGCCCTCGGCGCCGGCACGCGCCGTGCGGCCGATGCGGTGAACATAGTCTTCGCATTCGTGCGGCAGATCGAAATTGAACACGTGGCTGACATCGGCAATATGCAATCCGCGCGAGGCCACGTCGGTTGCAATCAGCACCGCCACGTCGCCGTTGTGAAAGTCGCGCATCATCTTCAGCCGCTTGTTCTGCGGGACATCGCCTGATATCGCCTGGGCTGAAAAACCGTTCGCCATCAGCGTGCGCTCCAGCACCTCGGCCATGCGCTTGGTGTTGACGAACACCATGGTGCGGCGCGCGTCGATGCGGCGCAGCAGGCCCATCAGCAGCGGAATCTTTTCCTCTGTCGACGGGAAATACAGCACCTGCCGCACCCGATCCACCGTCATCTTGTCCGGCTCGATGCGGATCAAAACGGGATTGTTCATGTGCTCGTAAGCAAGCTCGAGCACACGTTGCGCCAGCGTGGCGGAAAACATCATGTTGAGCCGCAGCGTCGGATGCGGCAGGCGGCGCAGCAGGAAGCGGATGTCCTTGATGAAGCCCAGATCGAACATGCGATCGGCCTCATCCAGCACCGCGACTTGAATGTGCCGCAGATCGAACACATGCTGCTTGAAGTAGTCGATGATGCGTCCGGGCGTGCCGATGACGACGTCCACGCCCTCTTCGAGCGTGCGGCGCTGCTTCTCGTAGTCCACGCCGCCGAAGACCAGCGCCAGCTTCAAGCCGGTATGTTTGACCAGGCCTTCGGCATCCGCATGGATCTGCACCGCCAGTTCTCTCGTTGGGGCAATGACGATCGCGCGTGGCGCATTCAGCGGCCGCGTCGGTGACCCCGGCTCTCGCAGCAGCTTGTTGATCAGCGCGATCAGGAAGGCCGCTGTCTTGCCGGTACCGGTTTGCGCCTGGCCCGCCACATCATGGCCGGCAAGCGCTTCGGGCAGGGTCTGCGCCTGAATGGGGGTACACCTGGAAAATCCAAGCTCGGCGATGCCGCGCTTCAGCGTTTCGGGAAGATCGAGGGTGTCAAATCGAAGGCTACTTAGGTGGGCGTCAGGCATAAACTTGCAAAATGGTGGGTGACAGGTTCAAAATGCGAACCATCTGGCGCGTCTATCCGCGCCACCCAACCGTATCATCGGCATCCTTCTAAGGTAATATTCGTTACGTAAAGCACACTCCATTGTGCCGCAAACTGCGCGCAACGTCACTTCGCGCGACTTTCACTCTCAAAACCCCAGATACCCAAACGTCCAACCACGTTGCATTCATCAACCCCTTTCCCGTCAAACAGGAGGCAATTCCGCAGTGAGTAGCCAAAGTATCGTCCATACCAGCGACGCCACATTCGACAAAGATGTCCTCAAATCCGACAAGCCCGTGCTGTTGGATTTCTGGGCCGAATGGTGCGGTCCGTGCAAAATGATCGCGCCGATCCTCGATGAGATTGCCGAGGTCTACAAAGACAAATTGAAAATCGCCAAGCTCAACATCGACGAAAACCCCTCAACCCCGCCCAAATTCAACATTCGCGGCATCCCGACGCTGATTCTGTTCAAGAACGGCACGGTCGAGGCGCAGAAAGTCGGCGCGGTGACCAAGTCGCAGCTCGCGGCATTCCTGGACAGCAACCTGTGAGAGGCTATTTAGGCAATCAGCCGCGCGGTGGCGGGCAGGGTGGCGGCGGTCAAGGCGGCGGCGGTGGCAACCGGCCCAAGGGCAACCGCATGCGCGGGGAGCATCGCGGCGGCAATGGCAATGTCGGCGGTCCCCAGCGGCAGCAAGAGGATTACGGCGATACCCCCGAGGGCGGCGATGATCTGGAAATCATAGCGCCGACAGATCTTGCGCGCAGCCGCAGCTCGATGAATTTGACCGAGTTGAAGAAGCGCCCGATCACTGAACTCGTCAAGCTCGCCGAGTCCATGGCCCTGGAAAACATGGGCCGCTCGCGCAAACAGGACATCATCTTTGCGGTCCTCAAGGCGCATGCGCGCAAGGGCGAGGACATCTACGGCGATGGCGTGCTGGAGATTCTGCAGGACGGCTTCGGCTTTCTGCGCTCCTCCGATTCGAGCTATCTGGCCGGGCCCGACGACATCTATGTCTCTCCCAGCCAGGTCCGTCGCTTCAATCTGCGCACGGGCGACTCGATATCCGGTCTGATCCGTCCACCAAAAGACGGCGAACGTTATTTTGCGCTGCTGAAAGTCGGCGAAATCAATTTCGATTCGCCGGAAAGCTCGCGCGGCAAGGTGCTGTTCGAAAATCTCACGCCGCTGCACCCGACCGAACGGTTGAAATTGGAGCGCGGCAACGGCTCCACCGAAGACCTGACGGCGCGCACCATCGATCTGGTGGCGCCCATCGGCAAGGGTCAGCGCGGGTTGATCGTCTCCCCGCCCAAGGCCGGCAAGACCATGCTGCTGCAGAACATAGCCACCTCGATCGCCGCCAACCACCCCGAGTGCCACCTCATCGTTCTGCTCATCGACGAGCGGCCCGAGGAAGTCACGGAAATGGCGCGCACAGTCAAGGGCGAAGTGGTGTCCTCGACCTTCGATGAGCCGGCCAGCCGGCACGTGCAGGTCGCGGAGATGGTCATCGAAAAGGCCAAACGGCTGGTCGAGCACAAGAAAGACGTGGTCATTCTGCTCGACTCGATCACGCGTCTGGCGCGTGCTTACAACACCGTCGTTCCCAGCTCCGGCAAGGTGCTCACCGGCGGCGTGGATGCCAACGCATTGCAGCGCCCGAAACGCTTCTTCGGCGCGGCGCGCAACATCGAAGAAGGCGGCAGCCTCACCATCCTCGCCACGGCGCTGGTGGACACGGGCTCGAAGATGGACGATGTGATCTTCGAGGAGTTCAAGGGCACCGGCAATTCGGAAATCCACCTGGATCGCCGCATCGCCGAAAAGCGCACCTTCCCCTCGGTGAACATCAACCGCTCGGGCACGCGCAAGGAAGAACTCATCACCGATCCGGCCGAGTTGTCGAAGATGTGGATCTTGCGCAAATTACTGCATCCCATGGACGAACTGGCCGCCATCGAGTTCCTGCTCGACAAGATGAAGGACACCAAGACCAATTCCGAATTCTTCGACGCGATGAAGCGTTGATGACAGGCGGATAGATCATGCAATGGTGGGGCTGGATCGCAGTTGGCGTGATTCTGCTCGGGGCGGAGCTGGCCTTCGTCGATGCACAGTTCTATCTGGTGTTCATCGGCGGCTCCGCCTTGCTGGTGGGGCTGCTGGCCGTCAGCGGTCTGCAGCTGGCACTGTGGCTGCAATGGCTGATCTTTATCCTGGTGGCGCTCATCTCTCTGCTCGGCTTTCGCGCCAGCATTTACCGCACACTGCGCGGTGAGCTGCCGGCGTTCAAAGATGGCCTGAGCGGTGAAATCGTGCATGTTCCGGTGCCTTTGTACGCCGGCCAGGAATGCCGGCTGGAGTACCGGGGTAGCACCTGGGATGCGATCAACGCCGGCGTCGAGTCCATCGCTGCGGGCGAGCCGGCGCGCATCGAGCGGGTAGAGGGACTCAAACTGTATTTGCAGCGGCCTTAAGGAGCGCACTTGGAGGATTTTTCCGTGAGTTACTTTTTCATCGCCGCGGCGATTCTGCTTGTCATCGCATTCATCAAGACGGTCACGGTCGTGCCGCAGCAAAGCGCATTCGTGGTCGAGTACCTGGGCAAGTACAGCCGCACCATTCAGGCCGGTTTTCACATCCTGATTCCCTTTGCCGAGAAGATCGCCTACCGGCACAGCATGAAGGAGCTGGCGCTGGATATCGCCGAGCAGATCTGCATCACGCGCGACAACGTGCAAGTGGGCGTTGACGGCGTGCTGTACATGCAGGTGCTGGACCCGCGGCTGGCTTCCTACGGCATCACCAACTACGGCTTTGCGATCTCTCAGCTTGCGCAGACCACCTTGCGCAGCGAGATCGGCAAGATCGAACTGGACCGCACCTTCGAGGCGCGCGGCACCATCAATGCCAATGTGGTGAGCGAGCTGGACAAGGCGTCCGCACCCTGGGGCGTCAAAGTGCTGCGCTATGAAATCAAGAACATCACGCCGCCCAAGGACGTGCTGTCGGCCATGGAAAAGCAGATGCGGGCCGAGCGCGAAAAGCGGGCGGTGGTGCTGACTTCCGAAGGCGAGCGTGACGCCAAGATCAACTCGGCCGAGGGCGACAAACAGCGCGTCATCAAGCAGTCCGAAGCCAACAAGCAGCAGCAGATCAACGAGGCGCAGGGACAGGCCGAGGCAATTCTCGCGGTGGCCGCCGCGACTGCGGAAGGTTTGCGCCAGGTGGGCGCTGCGTTGAGCGACCGTGGCGGTCTGGAGGCCATGCAGCTGCGCATCGGCGAGGAGTACGTCAAGCAGTTCGGCAAGCTGGCGCAGGCGGGAACCACGCTGGTCGTTCCGGCGAACCTGACGGATCTGGCATCGATCGTGACCATGGCCACCAGCATTTCACGCAAGCAACCCGCGGCGTCTTGATGTCGGCGGCTAAGGGTCGATCCCCTGGCCCTTCAAGTACTCGTCGTACGTGCCCTTGAAGTCGGAAATCCCGCCGCCGGGCTTCAGCTCCATGATGCGCGTCGCCAGGCCGCCGACAAACTCGCGGTCGTGCGAGACGAATACCAGCGTGCCCACGTATTTCTCCAGGGCAATCTGCAGCGATTCGATGGTTTCCATATCCATGTGGTTGGTGGGTTCGTCCATCAGCAGCACGTTGGGCTTGGTGAGCATGAGCTTGCCGTAGATCATGCGGCCCTTTTCGCCGCCGGAGAGCACCTTCACCGACTTCTTGGTCTCATCGCCGGAAAACAGCAGCCGGCCCAAGGTTGCACGAATGAGCTGATCGTCATCGGCCTTGCCGGTGTACTGCGACATCCACGAGAACAAGTCCATTTTGGTTTCGAACTCGGCCTGAGGATCCTGCGGCATGTAGCCGGTCTGCGCATTCTCCACCCAGCTGATGCGTCCGGCGGTAGGGCGCAACTCCCCGGCCAGACAGCGCATGAGCGTGGTCTTGCCCACGCCGTTGGGACCGATGATGGCGATGCGCTCGCCGGCCTCGATCTCGAAACTCAGGTTGTGCAGCACCTTTTCATCGGATTTCGGGTAGCTGAAGCTGAGCTTTTCGACGGTCACCGCCGAGCGGTACAGCTTCCTGCCCTGCTCGAAGCGGATGAAGGGGTTCTGCCGCGAGGAGGGCCGGATCTCCTCGATCTTGATTTTTTCCAGCTGCTTCTTGCGCGAGGTCGCTTGCCGCGCTTTGGATGCGTTCGCCGAAAAGCGCCGCACGAACTCCTGCAGATCCGATATCCGGTCTTTGGCCTTGGCATTTGCTGACTCGACCCGTTCGCGAGCCTGCACTGACGCCAGCATGAAATCGTCGTAGTTGCCGGGGTATATCTTCAGCTGCTGGAAATCCAGATCGGCGATGTGCGTGCACACCTGATTGAGAAAATGCCGGTCGTGGCTGATGATGACCATGGTCGCGTCGTAGTTGTTGAGCGCGCCTTCCAGCCAGCGGATCGAGTTGATGTCGAGGTTGTTCGTGGGCTCATCCAGCAGCAGGACGTCCGGCCGGGAGAACAGCGCCTGCGCCAGCAGCACGCGCAGCTTCAGGCCCGGCGGCACTTCGCGCATCGGGCCGTTGTGGCGCGACTCCTCGATTCCGGCGTCGATCAGGATGCTGGCGGCGCGTGCCTCCGCATCATAGCCGCCGTACTCGGCCACCTTGCCCTCGAGCTCTGCCGCCTTCATGTACTCATCGTCGGTGGCATCTGGATTGGCGTAGATGGCGTCGCGCTCCTTGATGGCCGCCCACAGCTCCATATGGCCGCGCATCACCACGTCCAGAACACGCTCGTCCTCGTAGCCGAATTGATTCTGATTCAGCTTCCCCAGCCGCATGCCGGCCTGCAACATGACATCGCCGGCACTGGCTTCCAGATCTGACCCTAGAATCTTCATCAATGTCGATTTGCCGCTGCCATTGGCGCCGATGAGTCCGTAGCGGTTGCCGTCGGAAAACTTGACGGTGACCTGCTCGAAGAGCGGTTTGGCGCCAAACTGGATGGCGACATTGGAGGTGGCGAGCATTTTGATCCAATCGATAAGAGTCGTGCGGCGAACGCGGCCGCGCATTCTAACCGAGTCGGCAGGGGGCGGGTTGGGGGTTTCCGCGGGCTTAGGGGGCCTTAGACTTACGGATCCGGATACAGCAGCAGATCGCGGCGCGATTCGAGCCAGGCGCGCTCATCCGGCCGCGCCAGCGAATCCAGATCGCCCGGCGTGGCGGTGGCATCGTCCACCCACTCTCGCAGCAGCGCACTGCCGTTGATGAGGTCGATGGCCAGCCGGTCGCGGTCGTATTCGTAAGGAAAGTCGCGCCAGAGAGGATAATCGGGCTGCAGGCGGCGCAGCGCCTTGAATGCCAGTGCATGCACGCGCCAGGGTTGAAACAATCCGTGCCGGTAACTGTCCCCGTCCACGTGAACTTGCACGCCTGCGCACAGCGTACCTGCATGCTTGTGAAAAGTGGGTTCGAACCAGCAGTTGCGCAGCCGGCAGCCCTTCAGCCAGTGTGGCGCCAGGTCATGCATGGTGGTGATCAACGCGCCGGCATCGAGGTCGGGTGCGCCGAACAGCTCAAGCGGCCGTGTGGTGCCGCGACCTTCGGACAGCGTCGTGCCCTCGATCATCACGGCGCCGGCATAGCAGCGCGCCATGGCCAGGTTGGGCGCGTTGGGGCTGGGATTCACCCAGCAACGCTCACCCAGCGGCCAGCCGAAGCCCGGCGCCGCGGCCGGCTGCCAATCCGTCATGGGAACGACGCGATACTCCAGCGGCAGCTTCAGCGCGCGCACGAACCAATGACCCATTTCTCCCATGGTCAATCCGTGACGCATGGGCATCGCGCCGGCGCCGACGAAGCTCTCCCACCCGTCGCGCAGCGTGAGTCCTTCGACCGGGCGGCCTGCCGGGTTCGGGCGGTCCAGCACCCAGACTGACTTGCCGGCCGCCGCGGCCGCCTCCAGCACATAGCGCAGCGTCGTGATGAACGTGTAGATGCGGCAGCCCAGATCCTGCAGATCCACCAGCAGCACATCAAAGGTGTCGAGCATGGCGGGGCTTGGCCGGCGCACCTCGCCGTACAGGCTGAACACGGGAATGCGATGCACTGGATCGTGAAAATCCGGCGACTCGATCATGTTGTCCTGCTTGTCCCCGCGCAGCCCGTGCTGGGGCCCGAAGGCCGCGCGCAGATCGATGCCGCCGACGGCAGCGAGCGCGTCGAGTGAATGCGTCAGATCCCCGGTCACCGAGGCGGGGTGAGCGAGCAGGGCTGCGCGTCGGCCGCGCAGTTGCGCGCGCAGTGAAGCGCTTTCCAGCAGACACTCGATGCCGAATTTCAAGGACTCCGCTCCTCGCAGCCGCTTCGCAGCGGCCAGCTTGCGACGAACCCGCAGCGATGATGAAAATCAGGCTTGATGCCCGGGTGATGCAGCGCCCAGTACGACAGCCTGGCGCCGCGCTCTTCGATGACCGCTGCGATGCCGATTGACAGCACCGTTGCACCGCTCAGTTCCAACAGAGTGCGCGGCACCAGAACATGCATCGCCATCGCGCCCCGCGCCGCTTCGATGACGGGCCGCGCCGGCTCATCGACGCGTGTCATCGCTTCCCGATACTGCGTGAAATCATAGATGGCAAACGCGCATGAGGGCGAGAAGTTGAATTCGCGATAGCTGTTCACAGGGCCCGCCGCAAACAGCTCGAAGCAGGTATGGCGCCACAGATCGTCCTCGAATGCCGGCTCTGCGTGTGCAGGCGCCATGAGCGCGCCGGGTTCGCTCGAATCAAGTTCAAAGTCGAGGCTCATTGCGCCGTCATTCTGCGCGCCTAGTGCCACGTGCACGCTCCGCACAGCCACTGCGGGAGTCGCCGGATGGCAATGCAGGGCGAGTCGGATCATTGCGCCGGTAGCCATGAGGGTGCAGCGTGCCGCAATTCGGTTACTCGACCGCGGCGCGTGACGGGACCGGGAGCGACCGCATGTGCATGTTCATTTCTCACGACAGTGTTCATTCGCAAAATTGCGGCCGTACTTTCGCATGCCCGGCACGATCGATACAATGCGCGCGCCCGGCCTCAGTGGAATATATCGAGCATCGAGCCTTCTTCGATGGGCCGTCCGATTGCAAGCTGCAGCTGTAACCGGCCATTATCCGCCGCCCCCAGCGTGATCAGCATCGGCCCCAGCGGCGTGCGGCCTCCGACAGTGGCGGCCGCACCGAAAATGACGCCGTCGGGAACGCCATCCAGGCGATTGCTCATCCGGACGGCCTGCAGCCGCAGGCCGCCATAGATTGCATGTCCGAAAAGCGGCTGGATATCGGCCAGTTTGTAGCCGTAGTTGACCATCACGGTCCAGTAGCGATCACCGCGCAACTCTCCGGGCTCCAGGCCCGGAAAGGTCCGGATCCCGCCGATCTCGAAGTTCCGATAAGTGGGGAGCGTTCCGCTAAGCCGCGCGCCGGCGGCGGCGGCAAGCAGCAGGCGGTTGCCGCCGATGCGCAGCGCGTGTCCCAGCGCCAGTTCCATTTCATCGTAGGATTCCGCGCCGCCGAGCAGGGATCCGGAGCTGACGAACAGCAGTTTCGCCAGCGTTCCCTGGGTTGCCTCGGCGGCAGAGTCGAACGTATCCCAGATCGCGCTGACCACCAGGTCGGAGTGCTGCGTGGTAGGCAAATCCGGCAGGTCCGTTGCGCCGGTTTCAAGCGTTGCGCGCGATGCGCCGCTGCGCACGCCGACGCGAAACTGCCCGCGCGAGTCCAGATTGAATCCCAGATCGACCTGCCCGTAGTAATCCAGAAACTGATAGCGGGCGATTTCATTGCCGTCGCTGAAGACATTCTCCAGGCGGCGTTGCGCCCGCAGGGCAGGCTCGATGAAAAATTGCTGGTCGATGCGAAAGGGCTGGTAGAGCGCCGTTTCCAGGATCGAGCGCTGCCCCAGCTGCAAGGCACTGCGCCATTCCCCGCCGAGGGAATTCAGCCACGGGCGTCGATGTTCGCCGCGGATCACGAGAGCAAAATCGCGGCTGATCGACGCGGCCAGTCCCAGATCGAAGCGCAGGAAATCCGGCCCCCAGGGCTTTTCCACGGCATTGATCTCCAGGATCGAGGCCGACGGCTCACCGCTGATTCGGTACTCCACTTTCTGGAAATCACCCAGTGCGTACACGCGGCTGGTATCGGCAGCGATATCGCTGGTCGAGACCACCTTGCCCACCTTGGCGTTGAGCAGCTGCTGTTCGACGTATGCCGGGTTGACGAAATCCAGGCCGGTGATCTCAACCTTGGCGAGGCGGATTTCGGGGCTGTCCCGCTGGTCGATCGAGGCCCGCCAGGCGCGATAGTCCGCCTCGGGGAGCGAATAGCGCGATAGCGCCGCGAGCTGTGTCAGTGCGGCCGCGCGGCCCAGCGGTATCGCCTGCGCCACCTTGTCGAAAGACGCCGAGCCGATGTCGCCCATGGGCACGACGATGCTGACGTCGCGCTCGGTGAGCGTGGCCAGTTGCGCGTTCTGGTTGGCATCGATCATGACATCGATGGTGCGGCCGATCAGATTCAGCGCCGAGGTCAGCTCATCCGGGCGCGGCGGCGGAGAGGCCAGCGACACGGCGATCACGACCTCGGCGCATTGCTGCCGCACCACGTCCACCGGCAGGTTGCGAATCAATCCACCGTCCGCCAGCACACGCTTGCCCATCACCACCGGCGCGAACAAGCCCGGCACCGCCATGCTGGCGCGCATGGCAACCGACAAATCGCCGCGGTCCAAGACCACCATCTGGCCCGCCTGCATGTCGGTGGCGATGGCGCGGAAGGGGATCGGCAGCTCGTCGAAATTGTTGGCAAGCCGTGCATTGCGCACCAGCGCGCGCAGAATCTCTTCGACATTCTGCGTCTCCAGCACGCCGCCGGGCACCCTGATCTGGCCGCCCTTCAGCGCCAGTTCAAAGTTGTTGCTGTAGATGGCGCCCGCGAGCTTGCGGTGGATGCGCGTGCGGTCGCGCAGGCCCGCGCCACCCACGGTCTGCGTCCAGTCGATGGCGAGCACCTGTTTTTCGATCGCCGCGGGCGACTGGCCGGCGGCGAATGTGGCGCCCACGAGGGCGCCCATGATGGTGCCGGCGATGCAGTCGATGGGGATGCGCAGGTCTTCCAATACCCGCAGGACCCCGACATGCGCCGCGCCCTTCGCGCCACCGCCTCCCAGCACCAATCCGATTCGCGGACGATGTGCCGGTGGTTTGGTGTCAGCAACAGCGGTGTCGGCGGCAATCGCAAGGCACGCGCAGGTTGCCTGCAGCGCCAGCAGAGCGCATAAACGAAAACAGGACCAGGGTGCGCGTGTCATGCGCCTCAAGGCGCGCCTGTGGAACCGATCCGCAGGCTGCCCAGCAGTTCCGCCGCACCGTTCCAGAATACTTGAATGCCGATGCAAAAAAGCAGAAAAGCCGACAACCTGACAATGATGGTGGTCCCCGTGGCGCCGATCAAATCGGCGATGCGCGATGAATTGCGGTACATCACGTAGATGATCAGCGCGAGCAGCGCCACGGCAGTCAGGGTCTGGAGGAAGAACGCCAGCAAGGAGACGTTGATGCCGCTGGGCCGGCTTGCACCCAGCGATACGGCCACCGAGATCGTGCCCGGTCCCGTCGTCAACGGCATGGTCAGCGGGTAGAAGGCCAGTCGGCTGGGTGGCGCGGCGATAGAGCGCGGGCTGGGTGTTTCGCTGCGCCGCTGTTCGGTGACATCCGGCTCACTCAGCATCCGCCAGCCCGACATGGATATCACGATGCCGCCCGCCACCCGCAGCACCGGGATGGAAATGCCGAAAAAGCTCAGCACGTACGCGCCGATGTACAGCGAAACGGTGACGATGCAGAAGGCATAGATGCCCACCCAGCGCGACACTTGGGTGCGAGCGCGCTGGTCGAGTTCGCGCGTCGCCCCGTAGAAGATGAAAGCGCCGGACAAGGGATTGACAATGGAGAACAGCGCGCCGAACGCCAGGAGAAAAGTTGTCAAGGGTAAGCCATCTATCGGTTGCGTTTTGCCGTTCAAACTGTCATTAAACTCTACATGATCAGAGCGCTGTTCCTGGCGGTTTTATTGGCGGGCTATTACACCGCGGATGCAGCGCCGGGGTCGACGCCGGGTGAAGTGCCGGTGGGCGGGCATCTGCGCGATGTCATTTTGCGCGGACTCAACGGGCCGCCGGCTCCCCTGTCGGGGTTTCGCGGCAGTGCACTCATCATCAATGTGTGGGCAAGCTGGTGCGGTCCGTGTCAGGCGGAAATGGCGTCCCTGGAGCGCCTCGCCTGGCTGGAACTGCCGGTGCGATTCAAGATAATCGGCATCTCCACCGACGACGATGCGGACCAGGCCAGGTCATTGTTGACCCGTACCAATGCCACCTTGAGTCATTTCATCGACCAGAACCTGATGCTGGAAAACATGCTGGGCGCCTCGCGTCTGCCGCTGACGCTGCTCGTCGATGCCGAAGGCCGCGTGCTGCGTAAAATCTACGGCGCGCGCCAATGGGACGATGCGCAATCCTTGAAGCTTATCGCGGACACGTTTCGTGCCGCTGCCCACCCGCCGTAGATGAGCTAGGAGCGCTTGCCGTGAGTCTCGCGCGCAATGGCGCGATAGCCGATATCGCGGCGGTATTGCACCAGGTTCCAATGAATCGCATGCACCAGCTCGTATGCCTGATGCTGTGCGGCGCCGACGCTTTCACCCAGGCCCACCGCGCATAACACGCGCCCGCCGCTGGTCAGCACCTCGCTGCCGCGTGTTTGGGTTCCTGCATGAAACACCTTTCCCGGCAGGCGCGCTGCGGCGTCGAGGCCGTGAATCACATCGCCCATGTGGTGGCTGTCCGGATAGCCGCCCGCCGCCATCACCACGCCGAGAGCCGCGCGCCGGTCCCAGGCGGGCGTCACCCGGTCCAGCGTGCCGTCGATCGCCGCATCGCAAAGCTCGGTCAGATCGCTGCGCAGGCGCATGAGGATGGGCTGGGTTTCCGGGTCGCCCAGTCGGCAGTTGAATTCCAGAACATTGGGTGTGCCGTCGGCGCCGATCATGAGTCCGGCGTAGAGAAACCCGGTGTAGCGGTTGCCGTCGGCCGCAAGGCCCTGCAGGGTCGGAACGATGACCTCGCGCATGGCGCGCTCGTGAATCTGCGCGGTCACCACCGGCGCGGGGGAATAGGCGCCCATCCCGCCGGTGTTGGGCCCGTGATCCCCGTCATCGCGCCGCTTATGATCCTGGGAGCTGGCCAGCGCGATCACTTGTTGATCGTGCGCGACGACGATGAAGCTGGCTTCCTCTCCCTGCAGGAACTCCTCCACGACGATGGTGCGGCTGGCGGCGCCGAAAGCGCCATCGAGCATGCGTTTCGCAGTGCTCAAGGCCTCCTCGTGCGATTCACAGATCACCACGCCTTTGCCGGCGGCGAGGCCGTCCGCCTTGATCACCACCGGCAGACGGCTGGCGCGGATGTAGGCGGGATCGAAAGTCTCCTGGGTGAAATTCGCATATCCGGCCGTCGGTATGCGGTGGCGGCGCAGGAAATCTTTGGAGTAGGCCTTGGAGCCTTCCAGTCTGGCCGCGGCGCGCGTGGGCCCGAAGCATCGCAGCCCCGCCGCGGTGAACTCATCGACGATGCCCGCGACCAGCGGCACTTCGGGACCGACGATGGTCAACTCGATCGACTGATGCTGGGCGAAATTTCTAAGGGCGGCGATATCCTCGGCAGGAATGTCGAGGTTTTCAACCCTGGGTTCCAAAGCGGTGCCGGCATTGCCGGGCGCGACGTAGACGCGTTCGACCCGCGCGGATTGCGCGCACTTCCAGGCCAGCGCGTGTTCGCGCCCGCCGCCGCCGACGATCAGCACCTTCATGGGGTCAGTGCCGGAAGTGGCGGATGCCGGTGAACAGCATGGTCATGCCGTGCTCATCCGCCGCTGCGATGACTTCATCGTCGCGCTTGGAACCGCCGGGCTGAATCACAGCCTTGATGCCCAAGCCCGCGGCCACGTCCAGTCCATCGCGAAACGGGAAAAATGCATCGGAGGCCATGGCGGCGCCCGCGGTGGACAGGTTTTCGTCGGCGGCTTTCATGGCGGCGATCTTGCTGCTCACCACGCGGCTCATCTGGCCGGCGCCGACGCCCACGGTCATCGAGTTCTTCACGAAGACGATGGCATTGGACTTGACGAACTTGGCCACGCGCCACGCAAACAACAGATCTTCCATCTCGAGCGCAGTCGGCGCACGCCGGGTCACCAGCCGCAATTCGGGTGCGCTGATGCCGGCAGTATCGCGGGATTGCACCAGCAAACCGCCGGCCACGCTGCGGTACTCGAGCAGCTGCGATACGGGCGCGCTCAGATCGCCTGTCACCAGCACGCGTGCATTGTCTTTCGCGGCGAGGATGGATGCCGCCTCGGTGTCGAGGCCCGGCGTCAGGATAACCTCGACGAACTGCCGCTCGAGGATGGCGCGCGCCGCGGCTGCATCCAGCGGACGGTTGAAGGCGATGATGCCGCCGTAGGCGGAGGTCGGGTCCGTCCTGTAGGCATTGTCATACGCCTGCAGCGGATCTTGCCCCACGGCCACGCCGCAGGGATTGGCGTGTTTGACGATGACGCAGGCGCAGCGGTCGAATTGCCGCACGCATTCCAGCGCCGTATCGGCATCGGCGATGTTGTTGTAGGACAGCTCCTTGCCCTGCGTCTGCACGGCACGGCTGACGCTGGCTCCCAGGCCGCGTGGATCGGTGTAGAAGGCCGCCTGTTGATGCGGGTTCTCCCCGTAACGCAGGTCCATGCGTTTGCGGAACGACATGTTCAGATCATCGGGAAAGGTCGGTGCGCTGGCGGCCCCGTGCTTGGCGCCCAGCGTGCCGGTGAAGTAGGCCGACACCATGGCATCGTACTGTGCCGTGTGCGCGAACGCTTTGGCCGCCAGCTTCTGCCGCATGGCGATGTCCGTGCTTCCTTGATTGGCCGCGAGCTCGTCCAGCACGTTGCGATAGTCCGAAGGATCCACGATGACGGTGACCGAGGCGTGATTCTTGGCGGCGGCACGCACCATGGCCGGTCCGCCGACGTCGATGTTCTCCACCGCTCTTTCGTAGGTGCAATCCGCTTGCGCAACGGTTGCAGCGAACGGGTACAGGTTGACCGCGAGCAGATCGATGGACTCGATTCCGTGCTCGCGCATGACCGCGTCATCCACGCCGCGGCGTCCCAGCAGACCGCCGTGAATCTTCGGATGCAAGGTCTTGACGCGGCCGTCCATGATTTCCGGAAAGCCGGTGTGCTCGGCCACTTCCTTGACGGGGATGCCGTGCTGCACCAGCAGCTTTGCGGTGCCGCCGGTGGAGAGCAGTTCTATGCCGCGCTCCTTGAGCGCGCGCGCGAATTCCACCACGCCCGTCTTGTCCGAAACGCTGAGAAGGGCTCGACTGACGCGTACGGAGTTGGGCAAGTGCGCAACTACTCGCCGATTCCGAACTCTTTGAGCTTCTTGCGCAGGGTGCCGCGATTGATGCCCAGGATGTCCGCCGCGCGGCTTTGGTTCCCCGCCACGTGGCCCATGACGACTTTGAACAGCGGTTCTTCGACTTCGCGCATCACCAGATCGTACAGGCGAGCGGGTCGGTGTCCGTTGAGGGTTTCAAAATAGCACTGCAGCGCCTCTTCGGCCTGCGATCGCAACGGCACGCCCTTGCCATTGACCTTGATGTCGCGGCCGTCGAACGGCACGGACTCTTTTTTTGATTTTGATTTTTTCTTGGTGACCATGATACGAACCGAAAAGCGACCAACCCGCGGGCATCCCCAGTTAAGCAGCTCGCTGCGGCTCTGCGTCGAAATGCCGCGTCAACATGGACAATTGTTCCTGCGGCGTCTGCGCCTGCATGAGAATTGTTCTGAGCTCTTCGCGCCCCGGATGCTGTCGGCAATACCAACTCAAGTGTTTGCGAGCCACCCGAACACCTGTGTCATCGCCATACAGCGCATACAGGTCCTCAAGGTGGGCGCGCATGATATCACGGACGATTTCGCGCGCCAGCGGCGGACGAAATTCTCCCGTGGAGAGGAAAAAATTGACTTCGTCAAAAATCCATGGCCTGCCACAGGCGGCGCGTCCGATCATCACCGCATCGCAGCCGGTGCTGCGCAAAACCTCGCGCGCTTGTTCTGCGCTGCCGATGTCGCCGTTGGCGATCACCGGAATCTTCAGTTCGGATTTTATTTCGCGCACCGTCTCGTGCTCGGCGTCGCCGCGGTACATGTCGGCGCGCGTGCGGCCGTGGATGGCGATGGCCGCGATTCCCGACTCCTGCGCCAGTCGCGCAATCGCCCGGCCGTTCCTGCGCTCATGATCCCACCCCGTGCGCGTCTTGAGCGTCACCGGCACCGACACCGCGCGCACGGTCGCCTCCAGGATGCGCGCTACCAGCGATTCGTCCTGCAGCAGCGCGGAGCCTGCCAGACGACTGCAGACTTTCTTGGCCGGGCAACCCATGTTGATGTCGATGATCTGCGCTCCATCCTCGACGCTGCGCCGCGCGGCGAGCGCCATCATCGCCGGATCCCAGCCTGCAATCTGCACGGCGCGCAAGCCCGGCTCGCCGTCGAAATTTTTGCGCCGCTGCGATTTAGGCGTGTGCCACAGGCGCACGTCCGAGGTCAGCATCTCGGCAGGCGCAAGGCCGGCGCCGAACCGTCTGCACAGCAGGCGAAAGGCGCGGTCGGTCACGCCGGCCATGGGTGCGAGAAGCGCGCGCGAACTCAATTCGTACGGACCGATTTTCATGGTGCCTATCTGGCGCGCGCCGGTGCGTCGTTGGCGCAGATCACGCGTGAGTCCGACGGCTGATCGCACACGTCGATTTCGAATCCTTCGGCGGTCTTTCCCGGATCGAGGATTTCAATGATCGCGTCGGCGCGCTCGCCGGGGTCCAGCGCCCGGGTCGGTTTCTTGCGCAGATACTCTCCCGGCTTGAAGTCCCGTGTGCCCACGTGTGTGCCGAACCGGTCGGCCAGGGTGAGACGCAACAAAGGATAAGGTTGGGCGGTCGCGCCGGTGTTGATCACGCTCGCGCGCACTCGCAAGGTGCCATTGGCACTGGCATCGCCGGTGACGCCCCATTGGCGCACTTCAAACGCCGCCAGATCGGTTCGCAGTGGCAGCGGGTTGCCGGTGATTTCGTAAAACGAGCGCAGCGCGGCGCCGATGCCGGCCGCCTGCGCCAGCGAATCCCGATTGTGGTGAATGACCTGTGCACCCAGCAAGGCGGCGAACAGAACCGCAGCAGCGATCCATCGGCCGCGATGCGGCGCCGGCGCGTGCTGCTCATCGAACCCGCTTTGCGGCAGGATGACCCGCTCGATCGATTCCTCGAATTGAAGCGAGCGCAATCGGGTGGGCACAAATTCGGCGGGTTCAGCGCCGTGCACCGCTTGCGCGTCGGATTCCGTCGTGCCGGCATCTGCGCTCGCGCTGCCGATCGGCTCCGGATCGCTCAGTTCGATTATCTCGGCGCGCTGGCCTGCCGCCGGCGAGGGCTTCAGTCGGCCGAAGTCCCGCGGCCGCGCTTCGATGAAGATCTTGTCCAACTCGCCCGGCGGCAAGGTGAATTCCATGGACGGATCATCCGCAATGGTCCTGGTGAAACTCTCCTCGCCTTGTTGATCCTCGCTCGACCATGACATGAGATCCTCCGCGCCTTGAATTTCCAGATGCGCGATCTGCGTGCCGGGCGAGCCTTCGTGCTCGATGTCCTCGTCAAACTCGCTGGGCTTGCGGGTCGGCGACTCAGCGGGGGGAACGAAGCGCAGGATATTGTCGGCGCGAGCCTCCTGCTCATGCAGCGATTCTCCCGTGGTGAACGCGCGCGGTTCCTCGGCCAGGCTGCGCAGCGCATTGAAGATCTCGCCACAACGGCCGCAGCGCACTTCGCCGGCAGCGGCGCGCAGTACTTCGGCCGACAGCTTGAAAATCGTCTCGCACTCGGGGCATTGCGTAAACAAGGCAGTGATCTCTCCAGCGTAACTTTAAGACGCGGCGCGGCGCCGCATCCACAAACAGCTCCAGCCCTCGCGCTGCCGTCGTTCAACCTCATCGAACCACGCCGCGTACCCGGCAAGCACCTGCCCGGTCTGATCCAGCAGTATTCCGGACAGGATCAAGTCGCCGCCGGCTCTGCAGGCTCCGCTCAGCAAGGGGGCGATGTCGATGAGCGGCTGCGCGAGGATGTTGGCCACCACACAATCCGCCGCGCTCAGCGGCTGGCCGATGGCCTGCGCGCGAATCTTATCCGATACGCCATTGCGCAGCGCGTTTTCGCGTAGCGCCAGCAGTGCCTGTGGGTCCAGGTCGACGCCGACGGCCGATGAGGCGCCCAGTTTGAGCGCTGCGATGCACAAGATGCCCGATCCACAGCCATAGTCGATGACATGGCGGCCGATCAAGTCCATTGAATCCAGCATGTCCAGGCATTGTGCCGTGGTGGCGTGCGTGCCGGTGCCGAAGGCGAGTCCCGGGTCGAGCCTGACGACGATCGCGCCCTCGGGAACCGGGTCGGTGGAATCGGTGGGATACACCCACAGCCGTTGACCGAATTGCAGCGGACGCCAGTCCTTGAGCCACTCGCGTTCCCAGAGCCGATCCTCGACGCGGCGTGTCTGCGCGCTGAGTGCGATGTCGGGTGCGATGCGCCGCGCCAGTTGCGCCAGACGCTGTTCGGCGTTGAAAGAATCGTCGAACAACGCAGTCACCGCGGTATCGGTCCACAATCGCATCTCGCCGGGCAGCGGCTCGAGCACCGGTTCGTCGCCGCGGTCCATGAAGGTGACGGACAGGGCGCCAAGTTCTTCCAGCGCCGCGGCGATGGCTTCGCTGTCGCGGCCGGCCAGTGGGAATTCGACTTCGAGAAAATTCATGCCTGCCGCTCGGCGGGCAACGCCTATTTCAGACCCAGGCGCCGCTCGAGGTAGTGGATATCCGTGCCGCCCTGCCGGAAGGCGGAGTGGTTGCAGATTTCCTGATGCAGCGGAATATTGGTCTTGATGCCTTCGACCACCATTTCCGCCAGGGCATTGCGCATGCGAGCGATGGCCGTATCGCGGGTATCACCGTGCGATATGACCTTGCCGATCATGGAGTCGTAGAACGGCGGCACGTTGTAGCCGGTGTACACGTGGCTGTCGACGCGGATTCCCGGTCCACCGGGTGCGTGCCACAGGCGGATGGGCCCGGGGGAGGGCATGAATGTCTTGGGGTCCTCGGCATTGATGCGGCATTCCAGCGCGTGACCGCGAATCTGAATGTCGTTCTGCGCATACGGCAGCGTTTCGCCCGATGCGATCAACAGCTGCATCTTCACGATGTCGATGCCGGTGACCAGCTCGGTGACCGGATGTTCCACCTGCACGCGGGTGTTCATCTCGATGAAATAGAACTCGTTGTCCTGGTACAGGAACTCCAGTGTGCCGGCATTGCGGTAGCCCACTGCGCGGCAGGCCGCGACACAGCGCTCGCCCATGCTCTTGCGCTGCTTGGCGGTGAGGCCCGGCGCCGGGGCCTCTTCCATCACCTTCTGATGGCGCCGCTGCATCGAGCAGTCGCGCTCGCCCAGATGGATGGTGTTGCCGTGGTTGTCCGCCAGCACCTGGAACTCGATGTGCCGCGGCCGCTCCAGGAACTTCTCCATGTACACCTGGGCATTGCCGAATGCGGCAAGGGCCTCGGATTGGGTCACGGTGATGGCGTTGAGCAAGGAGGCGTCGGTGTGCACCACGCGCATCCCGCGGCCGCCGCCGCCGCCGGAGGCTTTGATGATGATGGGATAGCCGATTGACTTGGCGATGCGGAAGTTTTCGTCCGGGTCGTTGCCCAGCGGACCGTCGGATCCGGGCACGCACGGCACTCCAGACGCTTTCATGGTGCGGATGGCAGAAACTTTGTCGCCCATCGTGCGGATCGTCTCGGCTTTGGGCCCGACGAAAATGAAGCCGCTCTTTTCCACGCGCTCGGCGAAATCGGCATTCTCCGACAGGAAGCCGTAGCCGGGATGGATGGCCACCGCATCGGTGACCTCAGCGGCGCTGATGATGGCCGGCATGTTCAGATAGGACAGCGAAGACTGCGGCGGTCCGATGCACACGGTTTCGTCCGCCAGCAGCACATGCTTGGTGTTGTAGTCCGCGGTCGAATGGACGGCGACCGTTTTTATGCCCAGTTCGCGGCATGCGCGCAGGATGCGCAGGGCGATCTCGCCGCGATTTGCGATGACGACTTTCTCGATCATTGCGGCTATTCGATGATGAACAGGGGTTGCCCGAATTCGACGGGGTCGCCGTTCTTGGCCAGGATTGCGGTGACGCGGCCGGACTTTTCCGATTCGATCTGGTTCATCATCTTCATCGCTTCGATGATGCACAGCACCTGGCCGACTTTGATCTCCGTTCCCAGTTCGACGAATGCCTTGGCGCCGGGCGAGGCGGCGGAATAATAGGTGCCGACCATGGGCGAGGCCACGGTGTGATCATGCTTTGCACTCAAGGGGGCGGAACTGGTTGAGGTTGCAGGCAGCGCAGGCGCTGCCGCGGGCGCGGACATCTGCATCATTGGCGCCGCCTGGACGGTGGTGCCGCCGCGCGGGTAGCGGCTGATGCGCACGGATTCTTCGCCTTCTGAAATTTCCAGCTCCGCAATGCCCGATTCTTCGAGCAGTTCGATTAATTTTTTTACTTTTCGAATATCCATTGCCGCTTATCCCCTTCAAGAGTGACGCTGTTCGATGCCGGCGAGCCGCCGCGCGGCCGCCTCGAGCGCGAGCTCGTAGCCGACCGCGCCCAGCCCGACAATGCAGCCGACGGCGACATCGGACAGAAAGGACGTGTGCCGGAAGCTTTCGCGTGCGAAAACATTGCTCAGGTGAACCTCGATGAAAGGCAGTCCCACCCCGAGCAGCGCATCGCGCAAGGCGATGCTGGTATGGGTCAAGGCGCCCGGATTGATGATCAAGAACGCGACGCCTTCGTCCTTGGTCGCATGGATGCGCTCCACCAGCGCATGTTCAGCGTTGCTTTGAAAACAAACCAACTCGTGCCCGGATTTACGCGCGACGTCAGCCAGCCGAGCCTCGATCTGCGGCAGGGTGGTGGACCCATAGACTTCCGGCTCGCGCGTACCGAGCAGGTTGAGATTGGGGCCGTTTATGAGCAGAATCCGGGCCATTGACCAGCCGTGCGGCGCGCAGCCGTTATAAAAGGTCCAGGATATTAACCCGATCAGGGGTGGAAAAAGCAAGGTCTTGCGCCGATCTGCTCCTATTCTCACGCGCACGACGACAATCAGGCGATTCTGAAGGATCCACCATGTCGACCGTCCAGCCGATCGCCTTGTTCAGCAAACAACGCATCATCGCCCCTCCCGGATTCAATCGCTGGCTGGTGCCGCCGGCCGCGCTCGCCATTCATCTGTGCATTGGCATGGCCTATGGCTTTTCCGTCTTCTGGCTGCCGCTGTCACGCGCCGTGGGCATCGATCATCCACTGGATTGTCCCCGGGAAATGGGCGTGCTCGCGCGCGCCTTCACAACACAGTGCGACTGGAAGGTCTCCGAACTGGGTTGGATGTACACGCTTTTTTTCGTGTTTCTAGGCTCCGCAGCCGCTACCTGGGGCGGATGGCTGGAGCGGGTCGGGCCGCGCACCGCAGGCGTGGTATCAACCGTTTGCTGGTGCGGCGGGCTGGTCATATCGGCCGCCGGTGTGTATTGGCACCAACTATGGATGCTGTGGGTTGGCTCGGGGATCATCGGCGGCATCGGCCTGGGGTTGGGCTACATTTCGCCCGTATCGATGCTCATCAAGTGGTTTCCGGATCGACGCGGCATGGCCACCGGCATGGCCATCATGGGCTTCGGCGGCGGCGCAATGATCGGTGCGCCGCTAGCCGACAGGATGATGAAATGGTTCGCCACCGATCAGTCCGTCGGCGTCTGGCAGACCTTTCTCGCGCTCGCGGCGATCTATTTTCTGTTCATGCTCGGCGGCGCGTTTGGTTATCGACTGCCGCGCGAGGGCTGGCGGCCGGGGATTGCCGGTGTCGCGGATTCGGCGCCACGCGCCGCACAGAGCCGGTATGTCCCCTTGCACAAGGCGTGGCGGACACGCCAGTTCTGGCTGGTGTGGGGCGTGCTGTGTCTGAACGTCACGGCCGGCATCGGCATACTCGGCATGGCCTCACCGCTGTTGCAGGAAGTGTTCGGCGGCCGGTTGATCGGCATCGCCAAAGGATTCGCTGATCTGTCCACCGCGGAAAAATCGCAAATCGCCGCTATCGCAGCCGCTTTCACCGGATTGTTGTCCCTCTTCAACATCGCCGGCCGATTTTTCTGGGCATCGCTGTCGGACACCATCGGACGCAAGACCACCTATTATGTATTCTTCCTGCTCGGCATCGCGTTGTACGCCTCGCTTCCCTGGGCCGCTCGAAGCGGGAGCCTTGCGTTGTTTGTCGCAGGGTTCTGCACTGTCCTGTCGATGTACGGCGGCGGCTTTGCCACGGTGCCTGCGTACCTGGCCGATCTGTTCGGCACCAGGATGGTCGGCGCCATTCATGGGCGATTGCTGACCGCCTGGTCCACCGCCGGCGTGCTCGGCCCGGTGCTGGTCAACTATATTCGTGAATACCAGCTCGACCACGGCATCGCCCGCGCCGAGGCCTACAGCGTCACGATGTACATTCTCGCCGGATTGCTGACGGTCGGGTTGGTGTGCAACTACGCGGTCCGGCCGGTCGCAGACAATGAATTTGTGTCCGAAGACTCCACCACCCCAGGCCCGGCGCCGCGCGTTGCGGACGGCTTGGCGCCAAGCAGCGCGCATACCACGCCGATGGCGCTCCTGCTGGCCGCCTGGATGGCCGTTCTGATCCCGATGCTGTGGGGCGTGACGGTCACGTTGCAAAAAGCAGTGCTGCTGTTTCGCTGAAATCGGGCATGATTCAACACACGGCGAATCGGGAATCGATCGATGATCATCGAATTGAAAATGCTGGGCTGGTCAGTGGTTCTGGGCCTGGCGCAGGTGTTCATCGCCGCCGGCCTGGCCACGCATCAGCGCGGTCTGAAATGGAATGCCGGCAACCGTGAGGGCAGCCAGATGCCATTGGCCGGAGCGGCGGCACGTGCACACCGGGCCAGCCGTAATTTTCTCGAGACGTTTCCTTTTTTTGCGGCGGCCGTGCTCGCCGTGGTGCTGGCCAAGACCAACACCGAGCACACTGCGTTGGGTGCCCAGGTCTATGTCTTGGCGCGCCTGATTTATCTGCCCATCTACATTGCCGGTGTTGCGCATCTGCGTACGCTGGTGTGGGGCGCTTCCTTGTGGGGATTGCTGCAGGTGATTTATGGATTGTTCTAAGCTCTATCGTCCTTGCGCCGCGAAATGCCTGGGCGCGCTCGTGCTGGCGCTGTCGGCATGCTTGCCCGCAGCGGCCGCCACCGCGCGACCGCCCGGCGATGTCGATGCCGCGCGGCTGCGCGCCGCCTCCGCCGAGCCGCAGAACTGGTTCACCGGCGGCCGCGACCAAGACGGCAGCTATTTTTCGCCGCTTGCGGATATCAATGCCGGCAATGTCGAGCGCTTGGGATTTGCCTGGGCGTATGACCTGGGCTCCCCACGGCGCGGGCAGGAAGCCACGCCGATCGTCGTCGATGGCCTGATGTACACCTCAGGCACCTGGGGGTATGTGTACGCACTCGACGCAGCCACGGGGCGCGAGCGCTGGCGCTACGATCCCAAGGCGGTGTATTCCGCGGCTCGCAATCCCTGCTGCGATCTGGTCAATCGCGGCGTCGCGGTGTGGAAGGGCCGGGTCTATGTGGCCTCCGTCGACGGACGCCTGCATGCGTTGAACGCCGCAACCGGGGAAAAAATCTGGGAGGCCGATACCGTCATCGATCACAAGCGGCCCTATTCGAGTACCGGCGCGCCGCAAATCGCCGGCAATGTCGTGGTCATCGGCAACAGCGGTTCGGACATGGGCCATGTGGGTGTTCGCGGCTATGTATCCGCGTATGACCTGCAGACCGGCGCATTCAAATGGCGGTTCTTCACGGTACCGCCGGCCGTGGGCAAGCCCTTCGAGCATCCGGAACTGGCGTTGGCGGCCAAGACCTGGGATCCACACCGCGAGGCGAAGTATCAAGGGGGCGGCACGGCCTGGGACGGAATGTCCTATGACCCGGATTTGAATCTGGTCTACTTCGGCACGGCCAACGCGGCGCCTTACGATTTGCGGCTGTTGGGGCCGTCGAAACTCGACGCGCTTTTCACCGCGTCGATTCTCGCGCTGCATGCCGACACCGGCCGCCTGGCGTGGCATTACCAGACCACCCCGCATGACAGCTGGGACTACGATGCCGTGCAAAAGATGATTTTCGCGGATCTGGCCATCGACGGCGTCACGCGGCACGTGATCATGCAAGCGTCGAAGAACGGATTTTTTTATGTGCTGGATCGCAAGACCGGCAAATTGCTGTCGGCGAAGAACTATACCTATGTGAACTGGGCATCCGGTGTCGATCTGAAAACCGGCCGGCCGCTGCTGACGCGCACCTCGGACTGGTACGAGTCGCCGAAAAACGTGTATCCGTCCTGGGCCGGTGGACACACCTGGCACCCGATGTCCTTCAGTGCGCAGACCCGTCTGGTCTACATCCCGGTGCTGGATGTTCCCAATGTATGGGTCGACATGCTGCACAACGGTGGCGCCGTGACATTCATCAACGGCTTCTTCACGGCGAATGCCGTCATGCCCGATGACACCTACAACGCCGCCGATCTGCTGCGGCTCTATGGACCGATGCCGCCGCTGCAGACGCTCACGGCCGAGCGCCCGGAAAAGCAAGTGCGCGAGCTGCTGCGCGCCTGGGACCCGGTTGCGCAGAAAGTGATCTGGGAGCACGAGACCTCCGGCGGTGTGCGCGGCTATGACGGCGGGGTGCTCTCCAGCGCGGGCAATCTCGTGTTTCAGGGCCGCGGCAGCGGCGAGTTATGGGCGTATGCGGCCGATACCGGAAAAATCCTGAAGACGCTGCCGACAGGAAGCCACATCATGGCGGCGCCCATGACCTATGCCGTCAACGGCGAGCAGTTCATTGCGGTGCAAGTCGGTTATGGCGGTGCGGCCATCACCGTTGGCCCGATTCCACCGAGCAGCGCGGCGCTGAGGTTCCAGAACGAAAACCGCATCATTGCGTTCAAGCTGGGCGGCGGTCCGGTACCGACACCGGCGCCGCGCGTGGAGGAGCCATTCGCCGAGCCGCCGCCGCAGAAGGCCAGTGCGGCGCAGGTCCACGCAGGCGAATTGAAATTCATACAGGAATGCTCGCGCTGTCATGCGATGGGCGCCAGTTCGACTCCCGATTTGCGCAGACTCAGTGCCGGCCGGCACGCGATTTTCAAAGACATCGTCTTGCGCGGCGTGCTGGCGCCGAACGGCATGGAAAAATTCGACGACCTGCTCAGCGAAAAAGACGTTGATAACATCCACGCCTACCTGATCGACCAGAGCTGGGCCGCATTCCGCGCACAGCCGGCGCCGAGCGCGCCGTAGTCTTGGGGAATCGGGCCGATCAGGGTTTGCCGTGAAGGGCGGCGACGCGCTCGCCGATGCGCACGCGCGCCGCCGGCAATGCGAGCCGGTCCTGATTCACCTGCGCCACGACGTCCAGTATGGCCTGCGCCTCGGGCCGCTTCAGCTCCCCCAGATAGAGCGTCACGATCTGACCGCGCCGGTCGGTGAACACGGTGAAGGGAAAAGCAGGTTGCTCGATCCCGACCGCGGCGACCAGATCGAGCGCATCCTGTTCGCCCACGAGCAGCGGATAGGTGATCTTGTACTGATCGCGAAAACTACGCACTTTGTCGGCGTAATCGACGGCGATACCGATAATTTCGAAGTCTTTTCCGGCTCTTTCAGCGTGCAACGCCTGCAGTAGCGGAATTTCCCGGCGGCAGGGCGCGCACCAGGTCGCCCAGAAATTGATCATCAGCGATTTACCCTGCCAGCGGCCAACCGGCGTGGGTTTGCCGTCAAGGTCAGCCAGTGTAAAGCCGGGTAGCTTGTCCGGCACCTTGGTGGGCGCCGGGAACGCCGCGTCCAGCGGTGACATCGAGTCTGCAGGGGTTGGTGCGCTGGCCTGCCCGGCGGGTACGGAGACACCCCTCTCGGCTGCGCGGGTAACGCGGTTCAGATACAGGTGTGCGCCAGCCCAGAGCGCCGCAATCGACACACAGGCGGTCAGGCCGATCCGCAGCGTGGCATTCATGAGTGAGCCGGGATGCGGCGGCGACGCAAGGCGATGCCAGCCACGAAGAACACCAGCACACCCGCCAGCGCTGCAATGGCGGGCGCTGCCCGCGGACTTTGCACACTTGCTGCCATTTGGGCGATCGGAGGCGCCACCGAGGCTTCAGGGTGCAACACCTTGACCAGCGGGGGATAGCACAAACCCGCCTCGGCGCAGCCTTGATAGGTGACTTTGATCTGCAGAGGGTGCGCGCCGCCGTCGGTACGCCGGTAGCCGACCATGCTTTGCACTTCCTGCAGGTAAATTTCCTGAGTGCCAAAGTACTCATCGGTCGTCGATGTGCCGTTCGGCAGGACGGCGGGATCCAGGATCAATCCGGGGCTCTCCGGTGTTATGTCAAATTTACTGCGATACAGGTAGTACCCGTCGGCGATCAGCCAGCGGATGCGGATCAGATTGCCATCGATACGGGAGGAGACCCGGAACGCCTCGTCGGGGGGCAGGAAATCAGCGTCTTTGGCCTGATTTCCCTTCAACCACCACGGCTGGGCCAGCGTGAGCGCCGGCCACAAGAGCAGGAGCAGCATTGCTTTTTTCATAGATCGGCAGTCTAGGGGTCCGTTCAAATTAACGCCAACCCCCTTGAAAGTCTCAAACTCGCCGCTATCATTAGCAGCCGCAGGGGAAGAGTGCTAACAAGCCCAGCCCCGCCCATTTTTAGTGTTCAACAGCTTTAGGAGTTTTGTCCTATGAAGATCCGTCCACTTCATGATCGTGTGATTGTGAAACGTGAAGAAGAAGAGCGAAAGTCACCCGGTGGGATCCTGATCCCTGACACCGCCACCGAGAAGCCCATCTTCGGCAAGATCGTCGCCGTTGGTAAAGGCAAGATTCTTGAAGACGGCAAGGTCCGTCCGCTCGACGTCAAGGTCGGCGACAAGATTCTCTTCGGCAAGTACAGCGGTACCGAAGTGAAGATGGATGGCGACGAACTCGTCGTCATGCGCGAAGAAGACGTCATGGCGGTGATCGAGGGCAAATAAGCCTCTTCGATCATTCATCAACACATTCAATCTAGTCGAGGATTAGTCAAATGGCAGCAAAAGACGTACGGTTTAGCGATGACGCCCGTCAACGCATGTTCAAGGGTGTCAACATCCTGGCCAATGCGGTCAAGGTCACGTTAGGTCCCAAGGGCCGCAATGCGGTTCTGGACAAGAGCTTCGGCGCCCCCACCGTCACCAAGGACGGCGTGTCGGTCGCGAAGGAAATCGAACTGAAGGACAAGTTCGAGAACATGGGCGCGCAGATGGTGAAGGAAGTTGCTTCCAACACCTCCGATGAAGCGGGCGATGGCACCACCACGGCGACCGTGCTGGCGCAGGCCATCATTCGCGAAGGCCTCAAGGCCGTTGCGGCGGGCATGAACCCGATGGACCTGAAGCGCGGCATCGACAAGGCCGTTCTGGCAGCGACCGATGAGCTGAAGAAGCTCTCCAAGCCCTGCAAGGACCCGAAGGCGATCGCCCAGGTCGGCACCATTTCCGCCAACTCCGATGAAAGCATCGGCAAGACCATTGCGGACGCGATGGAAAAAGTCGGCAAGGAAGGCGTGATCACGGTCGAAGAAGGCCAGAGTCTGCAGAACGAGCTCGAAGTGGTCGAAGGCATGCAGTTTGATCGCGGCTACCTCTCGCCGTATTTCATCAACAATCAGCAGAGTCAGAGCGCCGAGCTCGAGAAGCCCCTGGTCCTGTTGGTGGACAAGAAGATCTCGAACATTCGCGAACTGCTGCCCCTGCTCGAGAGCATCGCCAAGAGCGGCCGTCAGCTGCTGATCGTTGCTGAAGACGTCGAAGGCGAGGCTCTGGCCACGCTGGTCGTCAACACCATCCGCGGCATCGTCAAAGTGGCCGCCGTCAAGGCCCCTGGCTTCGGCGACCGCCGCAAAGCCATGTTGCAGGACATTGCCATCCTCACGGGCGGCACGGTGATTTCCGACGAAGTGGGTCTGTCGCTTGAAAAAGCCACGATCAACGACCTCGGCGAAGCCAAGAAGATCCTGGTGGAAAAAGAAAACACCACCATCATCGACGGCGCCGGCAAGGCCTCAGAGATCAAGGGCCGCGTGGAAAGCATTCGCGCCCAGATCGAAGAAGCCACTTCCGACTATGACAAGGAAAAGCTGCAGGAGCGCGTTGCCAAGCTCTCCGGCGGTGTTGCCGTGATCAAAGTCGGTGCGGCTACTGAAATCGAAATGAAAGAAAAGAAAGCCCGCGTCGAAGACGCGCTGCACGCAACCCGCGCAGCCGTTGAAGAAGGCGTGGTTCCGGGTGGTGGTGTTGCGCTAATTCGCGCGCTCAAGGCCCTCGACAAGATGGTCGGTGCGAACGAAGACCAGACGGCCGGCATCAAGATCCTGGCGCGTGCGATTGAAGAGCCGCTGCGTCAGATCGTCGCCAATGCGGGCGAAGACGCCGCAGTGGTGTTGAACCGGGTGCGCGAAGGCAAAGGCACGTTCGGCTACAACGCGGCCACCGGCGACTACGGCGACATGATCGACATGGGCATTCTGGATCCCACCAAGGTGACGCGTCTGGCTCTGCAGAACGCCGCCTCGGTCTCGGGTCTGCTGCTCACGACCGAAGTCATGATCGCGGAATCACCGAAGGACGATGAGCACTCACACGGCGGCCCTCCGGGCGGCGGCATGGGTGGCATGGGCGGCATGGACATGTAAGTCCATTGCGCGGACCGCAAGGTTCGCGCAGTCAGCCTTGTACGAGAAAGAGCGGACCATGGGGTCCGCTCTTTTTTTGTGGTGCGCTCGGCTTCTGGAAAGCAGCCTGAAGCGGCAATCAGGAGCGATCAAAGCTACTCTTTGCCCGCCTCGCCACTGCCCACACCGGCGGATGCCGGTTCGTCCAAGCGGTCGCCGCCTCCAGGTCTGCGGCAACACGCAGCAGACGATAATCCTCGTCCTGTCGGCCCACGAGCTGGATGCCGATCGGCAATCCGGACACAGACTGATACAGCGGGAGGCTCGCGGCAGGCTGCCCCGTCACGTTGAAGATCTCGGAGAACGGAGCGAACGCGTAACCGGCGGTGCCCCAGTGCGCCAGGTCGAAATCCGGCGCGTTGGCATCGAGGGCGCCGACCGCCGGTGGTAGCGTGGCGGTCGATGGCGTCACGATCAGATCGAACTCACCGAACGCCCGCAGCATCACGAGGCAAATCCGGTGCGTGAGCCGGCGAACGTCGAGATATTCGTGCGCGCTCATGCGGGCGATGCGCTCGACCGCGTACCTCGGCATGGTCTCGATCTGATCGGGTCCGGGCTCACGGTGCAGTACAGTCGTGCGGTCGCGGATCACCATCGCGATGTCCATGAGCCACAACGGCATCCAGCCCTCGCCGGCGGCCAATGCGGCAACTTCCACCGGGAACCGCGCCGGTACGATCGTGTGGCCAAGCGACTCCAGGAGTCGCGCCGCATCGTGCAACCGCGCTTCGATTTCAGGATCAACCGATCCGCCATCAAGCGTTCGGGAGATGACGGCAATGCGCAGATTCTCTCGCTGGTCCTGTAACGCCGCGAGATACGATGGCACGCTCCGCATCACCCGGTACTGCGCTCCGGGATCGGGACCCGCGCTTGCATCGAGGAACGCGGCGCTGTCGCGCACGGATCGCGACAGGACGTGATCGCAATTTAATCCGCCGCCGAGTTCCACATGGTGAGGACCGAGCGGATTCAATCCGCGGGACGGCTTCAGGCCGAACAGACCACAGCAGGCGGCGGGCACGCGGATCGAGCCGCCGACATCCGTGCCGTGCGCCACCGGCACCATACCGCTGGCAACCGCGGCTGCAGCACCGCCGCTCGAGCCGCCGACGGTGAACGCCGGGTTCCAGGGATTCAGAGTCGTGCCGCGAAAGACCGGCTCGGTCGCAAAGTTATCGGCGAACTCCGGTGTGTTGGTCTTGCCGAGAAACACAGTGCCGGCGCGGCGCCAGCGCGCGACGAGCTCGCTGTCCGGCAGCGGTGAGGCGTCGGCAAAGAAGCGCGAGGAATGGGTCGTCGGCCATCCCGCCACCTGAAGGTTGACGTCCTTTACGAGGAACGGTACGCCGGCGAGCGGCGCATCCCGCGGCACGCCCAGGGCGGTCCGCCGCGCTTGCGCGAAGTCCTTCAGCACCAGAGCGTTCAGCCGTGGCTCGACGGCCTCGATCGCGCCGATGGCCGCCTCCGTCACCTCGGCGGCCGACACCTCGCCGGCGCGCACTGCCGTTGATAGGGCGACCGCATCGAGGGCTGCATACTCATCAATCCGCATGCGGGCGAGGTTAGCACGGCCCTCCGATGGTCGGCAGCGCGCGCGACATAGTTACGCCAGGCGGGATAGTGCGTCAACCCTTCGTAGCGGTCGACGCGGCGCAGCGCATCCGCCACCGTTGTGTTTTACCGCGCGTCCAAAGTCCAGGTCATTCACGACATCGCCATGCCCTGAGCGATGCCGTGGATCAACTAACGCCCCGCGCGCGCTCGACGTCGCCGACTGCTGATGATCATCAAGGTTTCCGCTGGCGCTGTTGTGCGCGCGGCGACCCGCGCATCGGGATAACCGCGGGATCATGCTGGGAGCACTGCTGTCATTGCTGACTGCGGTGCTCGCAACGACCAGTACGTACAAACCGTACCGTTCTATTTGCGGCGCACCGGGGAGTCGGCGCGGCATGGCGATCGTCGGCACCGCGCCGACGCCGGCCTCACGCCGGGTAAGATCGCCGATCGCTTTCTTTGCACCTTCGTGCAGGGTCTGGCGCCGCGCTGAGCGCAGCAGGTCCCGCTCATTGTCCAATCGTGCCGCGAAGCGGCGGCCAAGACGCGCTGCGGTCAAGGCTGCCTTTAATCCGCGCGCCAGCTCGCCGTGGCATTGAGCGCGTTTTTTAGAACACTAAATGCGCATTAACATGCTTTTTCTGACTTGAGAGTTTGCCCATAGTCTGGGGCTGGCTCATATTCAGTTAAAACAATGGAGAAATCGCAATGCTACAACGAACCTCAAGACTAACAGCCACACGGCTGGCCGCTGCGCTGCTCATGGCCGGTGCCGCCTCGGTTGCCGGTGCCGCTTCTCCGGCCGCCGATGAAACTGCTGCAAAGACTGCCGCAGTTGCGACGGAAGAGCACGCCAAGCAGGCTGATTCTCACAAGACCCAGGCCGCGCATCACAAGCGCATGGCGAAGCATCACGCCGAGATCGCCAAGCACCACGAAGAGCTGGGCGCCGAGCATGATGCGGCGGCGAAGACCGAGGACAAGATGGCCGCCAAGAAGTGAAATGGCGCACGCTCATGCATTGCGCATGGGACGTTGCGTGTCGATGAAGGGCGAACCGGCTGGGCTCAAAACTCAGCCGGTTTTTACTTGTACAGCATCGACCCGTTCACCTCTTGGCATCGATCGGCAGGCTCGTTTCGCGCACGATTAAGAATGCGACCTCGGTTTGCTTTTTCATACCTTTCGAAAGCGTCTCGGCGGCCGCAGCGGGTGCCGGCAGGGGATGGTTTGACGTATAGTTCCCGACTTGAATGAAACTTGACCATGCCCGCCGCAGGGCAGCACTTTGCCGAGGATATAAAGACGATGTGGTCGGAAGTTCGAAACCTGCGCGATGCCATCGATGTGGGCACCCCTCCTCGCGAGGGCCCCCCGGTTTCTTTGAGAGTGGACGGGGTTGCGGTGACCGTGCCGGCCGGCAGCTCGATCATGCTGGCGGCGGCGCATGCCGGGCGCTCCATTCCCAAGCTGTGCGCCACCGATCTGCTCGAACCCTACGGCAGTTGCCGGGTCTGTCTGGTGGAGATCGAGGGCCGCCAGGGTTATCCGGCAAGCTGCACCACCGTGGTCGCGGAAGGTATGGAAGTGCGCACCCGCACACCCACCGTGAGCCGCTTGCGCCGCAATGTCCTGCAGCTTTACCTGTCGGACTTCCCGCCCGGCGAGATCCCCGGCGGCTGGAGTGAACTGCACGAGGTGTTGAAAGCCGAGGAGGTCAATTCGCATCCTTACGGCGCTGGTGAAAACCACTTCGATGCCCCCGTCGATGCGTCGAACCCTTACTTCTTGTTCGATCCCTCCAAGTGCATCGTGTGCAGCCGCTGCGTGCGCGCCTGCCAGGAAGTGCAGGGCACCTTCGCGCTGACGATTTCCGGCCGCGGGTTCGCCTCCAAGGTGGCGGCGGGACAGGATCAGTCGTTCTTTGAATCCGAATGCGTCAGCTGTGGCGCCTGCGTGCAGGCCTGCCCGTCGCACGCGCTGGTCGAGAAGAGTTTGTTTGAAGGGGATTACACGCGTGCCGAATCCAATCAAACCTGACTGCTCGGTCGTCACTACCTGCGCGTATTGCGGGGTAGGCTGCGGATTCAAGGCCGAAACGCGCAACGGGCGTATCGTGCGCATGGCACCCTGGAAGCAGGGCAAGGCCAATCACGGGCACAGCTGCATCAAGGGCCGGTTCGCCTATCAGTACAATGATCACCCCGACCGCGTGCGCACGCCGCTGCTGCGCGACTCCATCGAAGATGCCTGGCGACCGGCGAGCTGGGAGGAAGCGTTCGCGCATGTCGCCAGCCGGTTCCGCAGCATCCAATCCAGCAATGGCCGCAAATCCATCGGCGCGGTGTCGAGCTCACGCTGCACCAATGAGGAAATCTTCCTGGTGCAGAAGTTCGCGCGCGCCGTGCTGGGCAACAACAACATCGACAATTGCGCGCGCATTTGCCACTCGCCCACGCAGTTTGGGCTGACCTCCACCGTCGGCTGGGGCGCGGCCAGCCAGCATTTCGACTCGGTGTTGCAGGCCGATGTGATCATGGTGATCGGCGCCAACCCCACCGAGGGCCATCCGGTGTTCGGCTCGATGATGAAGCGGCGGGTGCGCCAGGGCGCAACGCTGATCGTCATCGATCCGCGCCGCACGGAAACCGTCAGATCACCGCATTGCGCGGCGGACATTCATCTGGCGATTCGTCCCGGCACCAATGTCGCCATCCTCAACAGCCTGGCGCATGTCGTGGTGCGGGAGCGCCTCTACGATGAGTCCTTCGTGAAGGCGCGGTGCGAATTCAGCGAGTTCGAGCCCTGGGCGGCGCTGGTCGGCTCCGACCGTTACGCGCCCGAAGTGGTCGGCCCGCTGGCTGGTGTGGCGCCAGATGACATTCGCCGCGCCGCCCGGCTGTACGCGGCGGGCCCGCGCAGCACCGTGTACTACGGGCTGGGTGTGACCGAGCATTCGCAAGGCTCCACCGGCGTGATGTGTCTTGGCAACCTCGCGCTGGCCTGCGGCATGTATGGCCGCGAGGGCGTGGGCGTGAACCCGCTGCGAGGCCAGGGCAATGTGCAGGGCGGAAGCTGTCTGGGAAGCTGGCCGCATGTGTTCAGCGGCTATCGTTTCGTCACCGATCCGGAGACGCGCGCCAGCTTTGAAAAGGAATGGGGCGTCAGCCTGGATGCCGAGCCGGGATTGCGGCTGCCGAACATGTTCGACGCGGCCGTGGCCGGAGCGTTCAAGGGCATGTACATCATGGGCGAGGACCCGGTGCAGAGCGATCCGAATCAACAGCACGTCATCGCCGCGCTGAAGAGCATGGAATGCGTGGTGCTGCACGATCTTTTCCTGAACGAAACATCCAAGTACGCGCATGTGTTCCTGCCCGGGTCATCGTCGCTGGAAAAGGACGGCACTTTCACCAACGCCGAACGCCGGGTCAGCCGGGTGCGCAAGGTGGTCGAGCCCCCCGCCGGCTACCAGGACTGGGAAGTGACGGTCAAGCTGATGAATGCCATGGGTTATCCGGTTGTGTATGCGGATCCGGCGGAAATCCTCGATGAGATTGCCCGGTTGTCGCCAGCCTACCGTGGCATGAGTTTCAAGCTCATCGACCGCGTGGGTTCGGCGCAATGGCCCTGCGATGAGAATGCACCGGAAGGCACGGAAGTGCTGCACCGCGAGCGCTTTCCACGCGCCAATGGCCGCGGCACCTTTATGCTCACCGAATACGTGCCGACGCGCGAGCGGGTGTCGGAGCAATATCCGCTGCTGCTGACCACGGGGCGCATCCTCACTCAGTACAACGTCGGCACTCAGACGCGCCGCACGCCGAATTCGCGCTGGCATCCGGAAGACCTGCTCGACATCCATGCCGAAGATGCCGCCATCCGCGGCATCAAGGATGGCGACTGGGTGACCGTGACCAGCCGCTTCGGTCAGACCGAACTACGCGCGCGGCTGTCGACCCGGGTCAATCCCGGCGTCGTCTATACGACCTTTCACCATGTCGCTTCCAAGGCGAATGCGGTGACCTCCGATCTGTCCGACTGGGCCACCAATTGCCCCGAGTACAAGGTCACGGCGGTGGAGGTCTTGCGCGTGATTGCGCCGCAAGGCCGCGCCGCCGCCACGCCGGTGCAGGTGCACGAGCCGGCCATGGGGACCACGGCGTGATGACCACAGCGCACGCGCCGGTCGCGCCCGGTGAGGTCATGGACCTCGAACGCATCATCGGCATGGCCAATCAGATCGGTGACTTCTTTGCTCCCTATCCGACTGAGCGCCGCGCCGAAGGCATTCGCAATCACCTGCGCACGTATTGGGACCCCCGCATGCGCGAGCAGCTGCTCGTGCACGTCGCGGCCGGCGGAGCGGGGCTTGCGCCGCATGTGCTTGCGGGCGCGAAACTGCTCGTCGAACCCGCGCAGCAAAAGCGCGGCTATTACGGGCCCCCGCAGGCCTGAGCGGCAGCGCGGGCGCGAGGCGGCGGATCGGATCTTCGCGTCGATGATCGAGGGGATGCCGACGGATTGGAAGCGGGACGATCTGGTCAGCTACATGCGTCAACTGTATGCCGCCTGTCTCACCGCCGAGGGACGTCCCGCAGAGGCGATTCCCCTGTTCGAGGAAGCCCATCGCGCCTACCTGTCTCATGCTCCGGAGGGGTACAGTTTGCGAGAACTCTATCTCAGGATGGGCGATGCCTACGATCAGGTGGGCCGGCTTAAGGACGCGAGAGGAATGCTCGGTGCCGCACGCGACGAAGTCATCAAAAACGAGAAGCTGGACGCCCAGGCCGCGCTACAGGTGCGCGAACGGTGGGCGCGTTTTCTGTTGGACCATGCGGTGCCGGGCCAGCCAGATTTCGACGCGGCGGAAACGGAGTTCGCATTCCGCGTGACACAAGCCGGCAATCGGCCCTGGATCGAAGCGGCGCAGGCGCATGCGGGCCTTGCGTGCGTGGCGCTGGCCCGCGGCGATATCGCCCGCGCGCTCGGTGAAAGTCGCCAGGCTCTGGCGGACCTGGACCACGCTCAGGGCTTCTATGACATTCGCATTCAGCCGCGCATTTGGCTGGTGCGCAGCGCCGCCCTTCGGCAAAGCGGCGACGCCGCCGGTGCACGGGAGTGGGCGGGCAAGGCTTGGGAGGCGAGTCGGGTTTACGACGTGGAGTCTGCCGATTCGATCCGACTCGCCGCCGCAGCCCGCCGTTTGTAACCAGCGAACAGCGAACTTCACGCCGGCACCATGCCACGTTCGGGCGCCAATGTGCGCCTGCCCGGCGACTGTATTTCCAGCCGTGAAATCGCAGGTACCAACCCCTGGCTTGTCCGGACCGCAGCGGCTTTGCAGCGACCATCCCACAGCCCATCCGTTCTGCGCTGAAGCTCAAGCAAGGCGACGAATTCGTCTATGAGATCCGCGAAGATCAGGTGATCCTGAAGAAGGCGCGTCAACGTTCAGAGGGAGACGACCCGTTCCGGACGTTCGGCGAGTGGAACTCGGCCGCAGACCGCAAGGCGTATGGCGATCTTTAGCCAGGGCGATATCGTCAAGGCTCCGTTTCCATTTACGGATCGCTCCACACGCCAGTTCCGTCCTGCACTCGTCGTGTCGAGCCCAAACCTGGAAGAGGCTCACAACTTCGTGTGGGTGGTCATGGTCACGGGCGCTGAAAGCCGCGGTTGGCCGGGTGACGTTGCGATAACCACCCTCACGCGCGCGGGCCTGCCGGCGCCGTCGGTGATTCGCCCGGCGAAAATCGCCACGATCAATGGGACTGACGCAACGAGACTCGGCACGATTTCCGATACCCTGCAGCAGCAGGTGCTGCACCGAATCGGTCTGACGCTGGGTGCAATCGACCAGTCCCCCGCGACCATCAGCCATTCTAACGATGCTTGCTCTCGAGCAGGCTGTTGAACCGCGTCCGCGAGGGCAAGGGCACGTTCGGCTACAACGCGGCCACCGGTGACTACGGCGACATGATCGCGGAATCACCGAAGGACGACGAGCACTCACACGGCGGCCCTGCGGGCGGCGGCATGGGTGGCATGCTCGGTATGGAAATGTAGTCCTGGAGCACGGGGCGCACTCGCTATTGCGCGCCTGTCCACACACTTTGCCACTGCGTTTGAACGTACAATTCGGCCAACCACCGCTCAGAGGACGACATGTTTATGCGCCGACTGATGATCTGGAGCCTTCTGTTCACCCTTAACACGGCTTCATCATGGGCTCAAGAAATGGATCCGGAGGAGATGATCCGCCTGACTGAGTCCGATGTCCTTCGATACCACATCGTTGGCGCGTACCAGAGCCCAACCTATATCGCCAGCGACGGGTCCGGACTTGCAGACGTCACGGATCACGTTGTCATTGATCTGACATGGAAGCTCTCGGAGTCGAAGCTCGTGGGCACACCGACCTTTCAGAACACGAAGACCGCGCTGACGAAGTTGCGCGATCGGGAACCCGCCTGCCTTCCGCCCGTGCTCAAGGGAGAGTACGAACACTGGGATCTTCTGGGGGTCATGGACGGCAACGCAGGCGCACTCGAGCTGCAGGTTAAAACAACTTACCCTGTGGTGGAAATCGCGCAAAATTGCACTGCGAGCCGCAAACCCGTACCCGCAAAGGTCCGCACGCGCCCTGAAGAACTGGTTGTGCCCTCTCCCGTGATGCTTGCCATGCCGGTCTCCGGATCGAAGGACCTGAGCATTTCAGCAGACAGGAAATCACTCATCGTCCACAAGGCCGGGTGGACTTGGACGTTCACGCCGACTCCCGCGCCCGGTAAGTAGCGCCGAGAGAGGGGCGGCGGCCCTCGGCGACGCGGTTCGTTGGGAGCCTTCCCGGCACGGGCAGCTGTTCCCACATCTCTATGCACCACTCAACCGCGAGGTTGTCACCGCCTGGTGTCAGTTGGAGCGGCACACCAACGGCGCCGTTCTCCTGCCGGCGTGACCGCAGTCGGTACCGTGGTGCTCACTCCATCTGACGCCACTCGCGTGTGCGTAGCCTGCACGGTCCCTGTCGGCATCCGAGACCCGCGCCATGCTCGCCGCCGCCAGCGCTTTTGGCAGAGGAGGTGCTGTGTGAGCGTCCGCGCCCGTGTTGCGTCATATTGCCCAACCAAGTTCGGCCGAGCTGCAGGCGCTGGTCAGAAGATCGCGTTTCTGCTCGACACCTATCGCGGCCAGGTCAAGCGCATCGGCCTGCTCGGGTTCAGCGTGTTCGTTATGTTCTGTCCTGCCTGGGGCGGTGTGCCGGGCGGAAACCGGCGCAGGATCGCAATGCGATCTAGGCAGCGACCGACAGCGGTGAGCGGATCAGATGATCGAAGGCGCTTAAGGAGGCCTTGGCGCCTTCTCCCACGGCGATGACGATCTGCTTGTACGGAACGACCGTGCAGTCACCGGCAGCGAACACGCCGGGCACTGAAGTCTGGCCGCGCGCATCGACTTCGATTTCTCCGCGCGATGACAGCTTGACGGTTCCTTTGAGCCAGTCGGTGTTCGGCACCAATCCGATTTGAACGAACACGCCTGCGAGCTCGAGGTTTCGCGACTCGCCGCCTTGCCGGTCTTTGTAATGAAGGCTGGTAACTCGCTGACCGTCACCGCTGACCTGCGTCGTCTGGGCGCTGGTGATGATGCTGACATTGGGCAGGCTGTTCAACTTGCGTACCAGCACCGCGTCGGCGCGCAGCTGCGCGTCATATTCAATCAGCGTCACGTGCGCAACGATGCCCGCGAGGTCGATGGCGGCCTCGACACCGGAGTTGCCGCCGCCGATCACGGCGACGCGCTTGCCCTTGAATAAAGGGCCATCGCAATGCGGGCAGTAGGCCACACCGCGATTGCGGTACTCGCGCTCGCCGGGCACGTTGATTTCGCGCCAGCGTGCGCCGGTGGCGATCACCACTGATTTTGCTTTCAATGAAGCACCGCCCGTGAAGCGCAGTTCGATGAGGTCGCCGGGGATCAGGCTTTCCGCGCGTTGCAGATTCATGATGTCCACGTCATAGCTTTTGACGTGCTGCTCCAGGCCCTGCGCGAGGCGTGGGCCTTCGGTTTCCTTGACGGTGATGAAATTCTCCACACCCATCGTGTCGAGCAGTTGACCGCCGAAGCGTTCAGCGGCGATGCCGGTGCGGATGCCCTTGCGCGCTGCGTAGATGGCCGCAGCCGCGCCGGCCGGACCACCGCCGATGACCAGCATGTCAAAGGGCTGCTTGGCGCTCATGGATTGCGATTCGCGTTGCGCGACGCCCACATCCAGTTTGCTGACGATTTCCGCCAATTCCATACGACCCTGGCCGAAGGGCTTCCCGTTCAGGAACACGGTGGGTACGGCCATGATTTGCCGCTGCTCGATCTCGGCTTGAAACAAGGAGCCGTCGATCATGGTGTGGCGCACCTTGGGATTCAGCGCCGCCATCACATTCAGCGCCTGCACCACGTCTGGGCAGATCTGGCAGCTCAAAGAAATATAGGTCTCGAAGAGGCAATCGCCCTCGAGCGCGCGGATCTGGTCAAGTAACGCGGTATCGGCCTTTGGCGGGTGACCGCCAACCTGCAGAAGCGCCAGAATCAGCGAGGTGAATTCGTGACCCACGGGCAATCCGGCGAAGCGCACGCGCGCATCCGTGCCCGGCGCGCGCAATGCAAAGGAAGGTCTCCGCTCAGCATCATCGCGCTGCACGACCAGCTTTAGTTTGTCGGAGGTCGAGGCCACCTCGCCCAGCAATTCGAGCATCTCACGCGAGGAATCGGCGTCGTCGACGGAAGCGATGATTTCGACTGTGTGCATCAATCGCTGCAGATAGCCCTGCAATTGCGTCTTGAGATTGGCGTCCAACATGGGTTCATCCTCTGCGCTGTCCCGCGCCGGGAATCCTGATTCCCGGCGCGGCATTGTCAACTAACACGATCCGTTGCAGTGCGATCAGATCTTTCCGACGAGGTCCAGCGAGGGTGCCAGCGTCTTCGCGCCTGGCGTCCACTTGGCGGGGCACACTTCGCCCGGGTGCGAGGCGACGTACTGCGCTGCCTGAACCTTGCGCAGCAATTCCTTGGCGTCGCGACCGATGCCGTTGTCATGCACTTCGATGATCTTGATCTTGCCGGCTGGATCGATGACGAAGGTGCCGCGATACGCCAGACCTTCCTCTTCGATCAGCACTTCAAAATTCCGGGAAATGGCCAGCGTGGGATCCGCCACCAGCGGGTACTGGACCTTCTTGATGGTGTCGGAGGTGTCATGCCACGCCTTGTGTGTGAAATGCGTATCGGTGGAAACGCCGTAGATTTCCACGCCCAGCTTCTTGAATTCGGCGTAGTTGTCGGCCAGATCTCCCAGCTCCGTCGGGCAGACGAAAGTGAAATCGGCAGGATAGAACACCACGACCGACCACTTGTTCTTCAGGTCATCGCTGGTGACGGGAACGAATTTGCCATTGTGATAGGCGGTAGCCTTGAAAGGCTTGACCTCGGTATTGATCAGAGACATTTGAAAATCCTCGGCGGCATGGTTTGAAACAGGCTAGGAGTATGCGGATGTCGTACCTATATATGAAATGAATAGAGTTTATGAACTCGATAGAGTCATTCTATCGGCATACGGCTGTCACGGCTGTCACGGCTGTCACGGCTGTGGGCAGGACGTTGGATTGCCGCCTACCGGGACATCGGACGGCTCGTGGGTTGCCAATCGTCATTGCTGCGCAGAACGCTTGGCATTACCCGGCATCTCTGCCGCCGGAGCATTCGGAGGAGGCGGTGGAATCCAGCAAGAACCGGATTGGGCCGGCTGACCGATGCGGAAGCACGCGATGTACAAGACGCGGCGCTACGCAATAACGGCCTCGAGCGCCCCGACCGTCAACCGGTGCCCTTGTTCTCCAAGACACTCGCGTCGATGACGTGCCAGGTTGGCTAAAGCAACACGGTATCGACTCATCGAGTGACGCATAGCGTGTCAAGGCGCGTCACCGGGGGCCTGTGCTGGTGGATACGAATGTGATTGTCGAATGCTGGCGCATCGGCGCCTGGGCCGCGCTGAGCAGTGGGCATGGCGTAGAAACCGTTTAGGGAATCTCTGATTTACCCATGATGTCCTATCATGCGTTCACGGTCATTCGGAAATCGCGAAGAAGCAGACGACATTGACGGGCTTTGAAAAGTACGACAAGACGACGCGCAGAGCGCAGCTTCTGACCGACATGGACAAGATCATTCCGTGGACGGAGCCGGCCGCGGCGGTGCTGTCGGCGTACCCGAAGGTGAGCGAGGGTGGCGGACGGCCGCCAATTCCGCTGGAGCGGATGCTGCGGATTTACTTTCTGCAGCTGTGGTTCAACTGCCAAAGCGATGTCATTCACGAACACGCGCCGAACGCCAAGGACTTCACCAACAAACAGTATCGATTCAACGGACGGATCAATGAAGTGGAAAAGGCGAAGAGCCGCAGCAAATCCCGGGTGCGCGCCAAGGTCGAGCATGTGTTCGTTGTGATCAAGAACATCTTCGGCTTTCGCAAGACCCGCTACCACGGTCTGGCCAAGAATCTGCACCGACTCGAAGTAACCGCGGCGCTCACCAATATCTACATGGTGCGACGAGAATTGCTCAAAGCGTAGGACAGGTGTCGATGAAAACTGGGAAATATGCGATTTCGAAGCCAGAAACGCTACATCGGCGGTGCAAAGCCGCGCGTTTCGCGATCGTAATTGCGATCCCGTTTTCTCGAACATTTTCATGAGCAGTTTTTCAGACATTCCTTAGAGTTGAAAAATACGCAATTGAATGATGTCGTCGAGTCGCCATGGATCCTCGTCGAAATACGGAACGAGGTTGACTCGTCTACGGAAGTGATCGAGGATGCCCGATATCCGCTCAAAAGACCGCGTGCGTGAATGGTAAAGCCATACCGGCCGCCGGATCGATTCCTTTTTGAATCAGGGGTCTGCGAACCAGCGCCCCAATCCGCTGTGTTCAAATCGTGGTGCGGAACGCAGTTTGCGACTCGACGGACAAACCTGGTTCTCCGGCAGAGCGGCTGATTCTGAGATCATTGCGTTTTCCACCGGCATGGAGGATTCCCATGAGCTGCAACTGTTTCATTGTTCCCAACGATGTCCTGGACAGACTATCAAGGGACAAGACGCTGTCGAAGGCTCTGCGCCAAGCCTCGCGCGACACCGCGCGCGTCAGCCTGCAGATGCGCAAAGTGCGCGAACAAGCAGGCGAACTGACGTTGGCGACCCGCTCGCGCGGCGCGCGACGGGTGGAGCTTGCCGCGGCGCCCGCGGTGGTGGTCTACGATTGCAGGCACACCCAGACGCTGCCCGGCGCATTGATCCCGAACCCGAAGACATCCAGGGATGCGACGCCCAAACGCGCGTTCGTGCAGACGAGGAAGGTTGCGGATTTCTACAGGAAAATATTCAAGCGCAATTCGATCGACGATGCAGGCATGACGATGATGTCGTCGGTCCATTATGGCGTGAACTTCAACAATGCAATGTGGAACGGCTCGCAGATGGTCTACGGCGACGGCGATTCGAAGATTTTCGTCGATTTCACCAAGGGTGACGACGTGATCGGCCACGAGCTGACGCACGGCGTTACGCAGCACAGTCTGCAACTCGGCTACAGCGGCGATGCCGGCGGTCTGAACGAGAGCCTGTCTGATTGCTTCGGTTCGATGTTTCGGCAATGGTCGGCCGATCAAACCGTCGACGAAGCCGACTGGCTCATCGGTCACGACATTCTGGGACCGCAGGCGAAATCCAAAGGCCTGACCTGCCTGCGCAACATGGCGAATCCGGCAGACCAGTCCTGCCTTGCGCCACAACCGACCCAGTATTCTCAGATCACGCCCGGCATGGATCCGCACTACAGCAGCGGCCCGCCGAATCTGGCGTTCAGTACCGCCTGCAAATCCGCCGGCGGCAACAGCTGGGAAAGCATCGGACAGGTGTGGTATGCAGTATTGACCGGGTCGGGTTCCATTCCGGACATGAAGATGAAGGATTTCGCGAACCGTACACGGCAGGTGGCTGGTCGATTGTTCAAAGGCAATGCAACCGTGATCGGCGCGGTCGACAAGGGCTGGAAGACGATCGGAATTTAGCAATGGATCGACTCGACATCGAACGGTTGGGCGGATTTGCCGGCTTCGGCGGCTCCGGGTCGCATCTGCGCAGCCGTGGACAGATGGATGGCGCCTCGCTGTCAGCGGCGGATCAGCAGGCCGTCGACGCATTATTCGCCGGCCCGCCGAAGACAGCCCCGAAAACTGCCGATGGATTCCGCTATCGGATCACGCGGCACGCGCCGGGCGGCTCGAAGACCGTTGAAGTGTCCGAGGAACACGTCCCGGATGCCATCAAGTGTTCGGTGAAGGACGAGCTCATTTAGGCAGGCCGTAGTAGGCGCGGCAGAGCGCCTCACTGGTCGAACAGGCCGCCGCTGCAGTTGTTGCCGCGGATACGGTAACGGTGCTGCCCGGCGTCGTCACGCTGATGGGCGTCGAGGTCGAATCGGGCAACGTGACGTTTACGGATGCGCGATGACGATCAGGGTCGGCGCACGGCGCCGCACGCAGTCCAGGCATTGCCGCAGGCTGCGTGGATCCAGCGCCGCGAAACTCTCATCCAGTATCAGTAAATCCGCCCGCAGCAGCAGGGCACGCGCCAGAAAGATGCGGCTGCGCTCGCCTTGCGATAACTCCCAGCCGGTATCCCCCACGAGTTCGTGAATGCCGGCGGGCATGCGTTGCAGCAAGGAGCCAAGACCCAGCTCATGGCAGATCGCCTCGGCTTCCGCCTGCTCCCGAGCCGATGCGGGCGCCGTGCGCCCCGGCAGCAGATTGAACAGCAGAGGCGCCGAAAATAAGTGGTTTTCGTGATACTGGGGAACCAGCGCGACGCGGCGCCGCCAGGCCGCATCGCCCAGCGTGGGCCGATCCAATCCACCAGCCAGAACGAATCCCGCCGACGCCGGACGCACGCCCGCCAGGATGGCAGCCAGCGTGGACTTGCCGCTTCCCGCGGCTCCTTCGAGCAGCACGTGGTCCCCGCGCTCCACCGTCAGGCTGCATCGGGTCAGCACCGGATGCAGCCGGCCCGGATGAACGAGAGCGAGTTCGCGCGCATGTAGCACGGGAATTCCAGGGATGGTCTGGTGCGAGATGGTCTCGTGCGCCAGCGGCGCCGGCTGAACGTCCGGCGCGGAGGCGGAGGCCGGTTTGGCGCATCGCCAGGCAACCCAGGCCGTGGCGGGCCGGGAAAAACCGAAGCACAGACGTTCAAATGCCGTCTTGGCGAACAAAATGACGCCCACCGTGATCGCCAGTTGCTGCAAGGAAGCGTTACCGGAGACGAAACCCGGCGCAAGCGCCAGAAACGACGCGATCAGATAGCTTCTCGGCAGGGCGGTCTCGATCCGGGCGGTGGATGCGTCCAGCACGCGGGAGGCTTGCAGGTAGCGTTCGAGTTGCAGGTCCTCCTCATCATGCCGATGCGCCGCCGTCTGCTGCACGAGGCGTGTCCTTTGCGAGGACATCGCGTCGATGAGCCGGTGGGTCAGCGCCAGGCGCTGCCCGGTCCATTCAAAGCGCAACCGCAGGTTGTGCAGGATCAGCGCCACCGCCAGCACCTCCCAGCCCACCAGGATCAGGAATTCCAGGCCAGTATTGGCGGCAAACAACAGCAGCAGCAGCGGCGCCAGCAGCAATTCGATCAACGCCAGCATGGAGGCGATGCCGCCGTTGGTGGCAAGATCATCGAGCGCGACGGTTTCCAGCACCTCGCTCAGCGCTCTGCCGGCACCCTTGGAGTCGACGCGCTCAGGATCGTCCCGCAGCGCCGCGTCCAGCATCCATTGTTTCAATGCGCCGCCAAATCCCACGGCGACGACCCCCTGCAGCCAGGTCGACAGCGCATGCAGAGGCACCGTGCACAGCAGTGCCAGAGCCCAGGCTGCGAGCCAGCCATAATCCAGACGGCCGCTCAATGCGCCCGACCCGACACACACCCAACTGCCCAGCAGAAAGCCGGTCTCCAGCACATGCGTGGTGATCAAAGCCGCAATACTTGCCGGCACGCTGGCGTCCCGCAACAAGTCCCAAAGACGGGCGCCAGGAACCACGGCAACTTCCAGGGTTGGATGCGCTTCAGCAGAGGTGACCGCGTCAAGTCGCTCGAGATAGCTCGACAGCTCGCTCATAGCTGCTTCGCCCGGCCTTCACCGATGGCCCGGACCTCGCCCATCGTGCCGCCCTCGCGCAGCGCGCCTGCCTGCAAGTGCAGATGCCGCCAGCCGGGAAGCGCCCACGCATCGCGGTTGACCGCGCGCTCTTCATCGAGCAATGCCCGATAGCGCGAGTCGGCCGCGCTCAGCATCCGCGGGCAGCCCTGCTCGACGATGCGTCCGCCGTCGATCACCAGCACGCGATCGAATTCGAGCGTGTCTGCAATATCGTGCGTGGCGCATAGCAAGGTGGCACTCGAAAAGCGGCGGCGTAGCGCTGCGATCAACCGCCGGCGTTGCTCACGCCCCAGTCCTCGCGCCGGTTCGTCCAGTATCGCCAGGCGCGCGCTCGAACGTGCGATCGCGCGGCCGATGCGCAGGCGCTGGCCCTCGCCACCCGCCAACTGCGACCCGGATTCTCCCACCGGCGTCTGCAGACCCTGCGGTGAACACTCGAGCACCCGGCCCAGATCCGCCGCCTCCAGCGCCTCGCCGATTTGCCCCGCTGGCGTGTGCTCATTGCCGTAGCGCAGATTCTCGAACAGGGAGGCACGGAACAGATGCACCTGCGGATCGACCCAGACGGTGTCGCTGCGAAGCCGCGCGAGATGCGCTGCGTCCAGGGGTGTTCCATCCACCTGCAGACGGCCGCTGTCGGTCCCGTGCCAGCCCAAGAGACAGCCCAGGAGCGTGGACTTGCCGGCGCCGGAGACGCCGACGATGCCGACGTGCTCACCGCAACCCACGTACAGGTTGATGCGATCCAGAACGGTCCGCCCGCTCATGCTGACCGACACTTCGGAGAAGTCTATGCTGACGCCGGCGGGGGTCCGCGCTTGCTCCGCAGCCGCGGCCGGCGCAACTTCCGGCGCGGCCGGGGCGCCGGGCTGCATGAGTTCATGAAAACGCAACAGCGTGCTGCGCATTGCCGGAATGCTGCGCACCTGCGCCGCCAGCTCTCGGCCGAGCACCGGAATGGACGTCGCCCAGAAGATCAACAACAGCAGACCGGCCGGACTCTGCTGAACGGCAGCCTGCCGATACACCAGTCCGATGGTGCACAGGCACGCGATCGCCAACTGCGTGGATTCGGCGCGCGCGAATGCCCACTGTAAACGCAGGCCTGCGCCGGCCCATTGGCAAAGCTGGGCGGAAAACGCCGCACGCATGCCCGGTTGTGCGGCATGCGCTTGAATGACCCGCGCGCCCTGCAGACAGTCCCAGTACATCGAACCCAATGCAGCGCTGTGCTCACGGTAGCGAACATCGCGACGCGCCATGGCGGGAAAGAAAAACGCCGGCAAAAATCCGGCGCCGATCACCGCGAGGGTGGCGAGCAGAAAGGAACCCGGATACACCCAGACGATGGCGGCGCCCGTCAGCACGATGTTCGCCAACAGATAGAAGCTGAAACCGATGGTCTCGATGAGCTGGCGCGGCGAGAACAGCCAATGCGCACGGAAGGCCAGATCACCGACACGATGCGACTGAGAGCCGACGGTGCTCATCGCCGGGATCTTCAACAAGAAGCGTGTCCGCAACAACAGCTCCAGACGCCGCCCCAGCCGGTACATGCCGACGGCGGCCGGCCAGTCCAAAGCCAGCAGGATCGTAAGGAACAGGACCAATGCAGCCATCGCACCCAATCGCTCGGCGGTCGACTGCAAATGCCGTCCCAAATCGAACAGCCCGCGGAACAGCAAGGCCTCAATGACCGTCCCCACCGCGGCCGCGCTCAGCGCGGCGAGAATGATGGCCGGCACACGCCATCCGGCGCCGCGCAGCGCGTCCCACACCGGCATCCAAACAGAGGTGAAAACATCGGCAATGGCCGGCGACGCCGTGGGCGCCGCCGGACCTGCCGGGCAGCTCGCCGCGATGCCGGATTCCGCAATGCCGGTGACGCTCAACAGCAGGGGCCCACGCAGAATGACGCGATGCGCATCGGCAGGATCGGGGCGTACCGGCCAGAACCGCTGCGGAATCTCCCCGGGATTGACCGCGCACAGCGCCCACAGCTTGTCGGTCTCCGGGCCGGGAGGCAATTGACCGGCATCACGCAAAGCGCCCGCCAGACCCAGAGCGGCCGCTTGATGCGCCCGGTCTGGCCACATCAGGACCGGCAGACCCAGGGCCCGCATCTGTTGCTCCAGTTCCGCGGCGAAGGCGGGTGATGCCAGGCACTCGAGCCAGGCGGCCTTGGCGAGGCTGTGTTCGCCTGCGTGCACCGATTTCAGCAATGCCCGGCGAGACATCCACGACCTGCCGGCATCGGGGTCCATGATCTGCACCCAGGGACCGCAGGTGCGCCACAGCACCACTGTGCGCACCTTGCCTTGTGGAGCGTCGAAAGTGGTGATGGCAGGCAGACAGGACGACAGCGAGCGCGACAACAGCAGCGCTTGCGGTCGGATCTGCTGCGCCAACGCCACGCCAACGCGGCGTGCAGCCGCTTCGATGCCCTTGACCGAGGCGTCCGCGTGGGAATCTTGAAGTGCCGACTGCAAATCAGCCGGTGAAGTTCGGGAACGCAAACCGCTGTGCAGCGCCAGCAGACAGGCTGACACTGAACTGACGGCTGAAGTCTGGAAGACCTCGGGTATGGAATAGCGCCGTGTCACAAGGGCCGCGTCAGCCATTGCCCGGCCGTGCGCAGCGTCAGGCCCATCGGCGACACTCGCTCCACCGCCACTTCCAGCGTCCCAGGCATGCCGTGCGCGAGTGTGCCGCGAAAACTCGAGCCTGCGGCGAGCGCCAGCTCAACCCGTACCTTGCCGTCGCGCACCTCCTGCGCGACGCGCGTCACAGTGGCCGACACGGTGCCGAATTCCGCCCACGGAAATCCGGCCAGCCGCAAGGTTGCCCGCTGGCCGGCACGAATGCGGCCGAAGGCTGCCTGCGCCGGATAATGCGCCACCACCAGCAGCCGGCCCACCGGCACGATGGATCCCAGACGTGCTCCATCAGGCACGACGGCGCCCACCTGCAGAACGACGGCTTCGCCGATCCGGCCATCCGCCGGCGCGCGGATGCGGCGCCGGTCGATTTCGTAGTCGAGCCGCGCGGCGTCTGCCTGCAGCGCCGCGCGTTGACCCTCGAGCGTCGCGATCTCGCCCTGCAACCGCGCGATGCGCACTTCGCGCTCCCGATTGCGGGCGGCTTGATCCTGGGGCACATGACCGGCGGCGGCCTGCAGCGTATGCACGGCGACGCGCATGCGATCCGAATCGCTCTGCGCCTTCTGCAGTTCGCGCGCGGATACCAGCCGCTGCGCGTAAAGGGATTTGATCCGCTCCAGGTCCTGTTCCGCGAACTGCGCAGGAATGCGGGCCTCGTTCACCCTGCTGGCGGCCTCACGCGCGCTCGACACGGAGCCCTGTTCTTCTGCGGCGCGCAGATTCTCCTCGGCTTGTATCTGCGCACGCAGCTTCGTCAAAGGCGCCTCCAGACCGGTGATCCGCACCTGTGTCTCCTTCAATTCCAGCTGCTGTGGCATCGAATCGAGTTCGACCAGCACCTCATCCCGGCGCACCTCGCGGCCGACGCGCAAATTGGTCAGCACGATGCGTCCCAGAAACGGTGCTTCGACGGGAAAGGTGGCGCCATCGAGTTCGACGCGCGCGTCGGCCGACTCCTCGAACAATGAAACCCGCGCGGCCCCGGCCCATACCAGCCAGGCAACCAGCAGAAACACCGCCCCGCCAAGAAGCCAGACCGCCCCCTTTCGCTCCTGTGCCTGAAGCTGCCGAAAACTGCGCGCGAAATCCGTCATCGATGACTCCCGCCGTTGTCCCCAGCCAATGCATGGCGCGGTACCGCTTTGTTACGCCGACACCGGGGCCATGCGACCTGCGCTCGCCTTGAATTGCCGCCCTGATTGTCTACATGTAGTTAGACGCAAACGGAGCTCACATTCGGACAAATGCGCCAAGAAAACTGGATACATATCCAGTTTGCTCTGGGGATTCGAGGGAATCGCTGACGCCGCTGCGACGGCTGATATGAGACCCGCAGCCGCCGCCTCAAGTCCGCGGCGCGAGCGCTGATCGCGCAATCCTGGGTCGAAGAGCAACCGCACATCACGCTCGATGAACTCTTCATCCTGCTGCGCAAGGACGAATTGCTGCGGCTGTTCAGGTTGCCGCGCGCAAAGGCCAGCCTGCTAAAGCCGGCACTGCTCGAGATATTGAGGTTGTACTGCGAGCGGATGCCACTGCTGCGGGCAGCGCTGATTCATGAACGTGCGTAGGACCCTGCGCAGGCACGCGCGGCTTGCGTTGCAGGACTGACGACTTCGCGCGAAGCCGCCGACCGGCCGCGCCTCCAGCGTGTGTTCGGCATTCAGATCGATAGCTGGCAGACCGACAGACTCGGCCCGAACAGGTGGCCCGGCCAGGCGGTTTGTTTTTCCTATCCGCCGATGGCAGGGGTAATCCGATCGCGATGGCCGTCGGCGCGCACCTGCATGTGCGCCGCCGGTCAGCGATCAGGCCTCTCGCGGCGCGCAGCCGTTTGCTTTGCGCTTTCGCTTGAACTAACAGTGAGCTCCAATCATCTGGCAGATTCCCCTTCTTCAGCATGCGTCGGAACGTGCGGTAGGCGTCATCATCACTCTCGTATGCCCGTTTGGTATCTACGTCATTACCCCAGGCGTAAATCAGTATTCGGCTTTCGAGGTGATATCGAAAGAATAGCCGGTATTGCTGAAAAAACCTCGCCCGGAACCAGTGTTTACATTCGTCGCCAAGCGTGCGTCCAACGAATCAAGGAACAGCGGGTGCGCAAAGATCGACCAGCCCTTGATGGTCAAGGGCGGATCGACAGGATCGACATTCATTCGTCCTCGAGAGCGAGGGGGGCGTTGAGACCCACCTTGACTCCTTTAACAATCGAGCGCGCGCGACGGATTAGAGTGGGGTCGAAATTCACGCAAAATTGCACCGTGAGCCGCAAACCTGTGCCCGCAAAGGTCCGCACGCGCCCTGAGGAACTGCTTGTGCCCTCTGCCGTGATGCTCGCCATGCCGGTCTCGCTGAATGGTGATGAGGGCTCGATCCGAGCGTAGACTGCGAAGGCCACTCCGTAGAAGAGAATATCGATGTTGCCTTGGTTTCGACTGCTCCGCATAGGCGTCAGAGCTCTTGCGGGGCCAAAGATAGAATTGACCTCGACCACGTGTATCCGGTTGCGTGCCTGGCCGAATGATCTGGATTTCAATTTCCACGTCAACAATGGGCGATAGCTGACGCTGGCGGATATCGGGCGAATTGATTGGTTCATTCGAACCGGCGTGCTGGGGACCGCACGTCGGCATAAGGCGTTTCCAGTGGTGGCAGATGCGGTCGCCAAGTTTCGTCGCGATTTGAGGGCGTTTCAGCGATTCGAGGTTCAAACGCGCCTGATCGGATGGGATCACAAGTGGGGCTTTCTCGAACATCGATTCGTGCGCGAGGGGCGAGTTCTCGGTGTCGTGGCTGTTCGCGGCGTATTCAAAGGACCGGACGGTCTGATCGACCCGCAGGTGTTCTTGAGTACCCACGCAGATGGGCTGGCAGTGCCGGAATTACCGCCGTGGGCACATCACTTTCATCAGAGCGTAGAGCTGTTGAGTGAGTCGCTACGCGAGGAGGAACAGTCGGCAGGATTTGGAGGGCTGGACAGGAAGGAGACCTCGCCCGAAGGTCGCCAGGTGTGATCGTGGCACAGCCGTCGGTGCGGGTCGGTCAGTGTGGTTAGTCATGCCACGGTCGTTCGTATTCTACAGCGGCGTCCGCCGCTCCAGTGATAGCCTATGCAGCTCCCACAACACATTGACGCCTCCGAGGAGCCCGCATCCATGACCGCCACCGCCGCCGAACTGCAGGAATTGGTCGATCGCCAAAAGATCTACCACGTACTGACGAGCTACTGCCGGGCGCTCGACCGTTGCGACGTCCAGTTGATGAAGGACGTCTACTGGCCCGACGGGTTCGACGACCACGGGGTCTTTGCGGGAAATGCGCAGGAATTCGCGGAGTTCATCATCCGCGAAATTCAGGAGTGGTTCGAGGTGACGATGCACGCCATCATGAACGTGCACATGGAGATCAGCGGCGACATCGCTCATACAGAATCGTACCTCTTTGCTTACCATCGGGTGAAAGGCGAACCTGCCAAGGTGCGCGATGTGTTCGGCCCGACTTACTTAAAGCGCTTCGGCTTCGATGCGTCGACCGTGCAGAATGATTTCCTCTACGGGGGGCGCTATGTCGATCGTCTGGAAAAGCGCGCCGGCACTTGGCGTATCGCGAAGCGCACTGTCGTCATGGACTGGAATCTGAACCAGCCGACGACGTCGCTGTGGGACGAAGGCATGTTCTCAGTGCTCAAGCTGTTGGGCAGCCGTGATCGCAGCGATCCGGTGTACGCGCGCTGAGTGGCTCCCGGACCGTCGCGCAATGTCGACCAGTTTTTGGACTGAAGGCAAGGCGATCAGGCGATGCAGGCGATGAGTTTTCGCGATGCGGTGTCGGGCGATGAGCCCGCAATTCAGCAGCTCGTTTTCACGGTGCTGCGCGAGTATGGCCTGGAACCTGATTTGGCGGTGACCGATGCGGATCTGTGGGATGTGGTGTCGTACTACGTGGCGCCGGGCGGCTGCTTCCGGGTTCTGCTTTCCACGCAGGGCCAGATCGTGGGCTGTGGTGGAATCAAACCGCTGAACGCGCGTGAGGCCGAATTGCGCAAGATGTATCTGCTGCCGCAGGCACGCGGCTTGGGATTGGGCGCCGCCTTGCTGCGCCAGTTGATCGACTTCGCGCGCGCTCGAGGCTGCCAGCGCGTGGTTCTCGACACGGCGTCCGTGCTCAAAGATGCCATCGCTCTATATCAGAGGAACGGTTTCTTGCGACAACCGCTTCCGGCGCATCTGACACCTCGATGCGATCAGGCCTACGCCCTGGAATTGAACCCCTCCAACGCCACACGGGCGTAGATCGTGGATATGCTCTAGGCCATGAACCATCGCACGCCGTCCAATACCCTGACCCTCGAGCATCTGCCCGGCAGTCTTCGACCACGCGTGACGCGCTGGTGGGAGCGTCTGCAGGAGACCGCCGGCTGCGCATCGCTTTGCGCTGAGTTGGGCGAACTTGCCTGGCTGCGCCTGACGCGTTGCGTGGCGGTGAGCGAGTTCGCCGCGGCCGCGCTGCTGCGCGATGTGACACTGCTGTCGCAGGTGCTGGATCCCACCGCAATGCCGGCGCAAACCCCTGACTTGCCGAGGATCGACGTCGGCGCGGACGAAGCTGCCGTCATGGCGGCGCTGCGCGTCTGGCGGCGCCGCGCCATGACGCAGATTCTGTGGCGCGATGTCAACGGCGAGGCCACGGTGCCGCAGACCCTGCGGGCATTGTCGGATCTGGCCGACGTTGCGATCAGCGCCGCCGTAGATGCCGCGGTGACTCTGCTCGAGCCCACCTTCGGACGGGCGCGCAACGCCGATGGCTCCGGTGTGGAGCTGATCGTACTGGGCATGGGCAAGCTCGGCGGCCACGAGCTGAATTTTTCCTCCGATGTGGATCTGATCTTTTTGTACGGTGAGGGCGGTGAAACCAGCGGTCCGCGCGTGACGGACAATGGTGAGTATTTCAACCGGCTCGGCGGCACGGCGATCCGGCTGCTCGACGCGGTCACCGAGGAAGGCTTCGTTTTCAGGGTGGACATGCGGCTGCGCCCGTTCGGACAAAGCGGTCCGCTGGTGATCAGCCTGGGTGCGCTCGAGGACTACCTGCAGCAGCATGGCCGCGATTGGGAGCGCTATGCCTGGATCAAGGCCCGCGCCATCACGGGCGCGGCGGCGTATGCGGACACCTACAAGAACTGCGTGCGCCCCTTCGTTTACCGGCGCTATCTGGATTTCGGCGTATTCGAATCGCTGCGCGACATGAAGGCCCTGATTGCACGCGAGGTTTCACGGCGCGATCTGGAACAGCATTTGAAGCTCGGGTCCGGCGGCATTCGCGAAATAGAATTCATTGCACAATCCTTTCAGCTGGTGCGCGGCGGCAGCGATCCACGCCTGCAAAATGCCTCAATCCTGGAAGTGCTGCCGATGCTGGCCGGCTCCCGGCTGCTGGGTGGTTCGGCGGCCGCTGACCTGCTCGGGGCCTACTTTGTGCTGCGCAGGGCTGAGAACGCGGTGCAGATGATCCGCGACGAACAGACACATTCGCTTCCTGCGGATGAGACTGACCGCGAGCGGCTGGCGCTCGCGATGGGCGACAGCGGCTGGCCGGCGGCGCTGGCGCGCATCGAGGCGGCGCGCAAAATCGTTGCTGATCACTTTGAATCGCTGCTGTTCGGCGTCTCCGATCCGCGCCGCTCACAGCCGGAACAGAACATGGCCTGGTTTGCCTCCGAATCGGCATCGGTGCCGGAGGAGCTGCGCAATCGAGGCTTCCCCGCCGCTGAACTGGAGGCCAGCGCCGCAGCCTTGGGTGCCTACCGTCAGGGCGGCCCTTACCGCCGTCTGGATGAGGCGGGCCGCCGGCGCGTACGGCAATTGCTGGCGCGCCTGCTCGATCGCGCCGCGCGCAGCGCCTCGCCGGCTGCGGCAATGGAGCGGGTGCTGCGCGTGCTCGAATCGATCGGCTCGCGCTCGTCCTACCTTGCCTTGTTGAATGAACAACCCGCCGCCTTCGACCGTCTCATCGATGTGTGTGAGATCAGCGCCTTTCTGTCTCGGCAGATCGCCGAATTTCCGCTGCTGCTGGATGAACTCATCGATGCGCGGCTGTTCAATGAACTGCCTTCGCGCGCCCGCTTTGCGCAGGAACTGGCGGCGCGCATGGAACGTGTGGCTGCGGATGACCCGGAAGCCCAGGTCGAGGCGCTGCGGCAATTTCAGAAGGTGGCGATTTTTGCGGTGGCGCTGGCGGATCTGACGCAGCGTCTGCCGCTGATGAAGGTCAGCGACCGGCTCACCGACATCGCCGAACTCATCGTGCAATGCTGCATGGACCTGGCATGGCAGCAGATGAGCGCCAGCTACGGCGTGCCTCACTGCGGCCCGACGCAGGCGCAATTGCGGGTCGTGAAGATTGCGGTTGCAGGGTACGGCAAGCTCGGCGGCCTGGAACTGGGATACGGATCGGATCTGGACCTGGTCTTCCTGCATGATTCTCAAGGTGAGATTCAGCAGACGCACGGCGAGCGGTCGCTGGACAACGGCATTTTCTTTCTGCGGCTCGGTCAGCGCATCGTGCACCTCTTGACCATGCATTCCACGGCCGGGCGGCTGTACGAAGTGGACATGCGGCTGCGGCCCAACGGCAAGGGCGGATTCCTGATGACGGGACTCGATGCGTTCGAGCGCTACCAGCACCAGGAAGCGTGGACCTGGGAACATCAGGCGCTGCTGCGCGCGCGCGCCGTTGCCGGTGACCCGGAGCTGTGCGCGGAGTTCGAGCGCGCGCGGGTGCGCGTGCTGCGCCAGTCCGTGCACCGCGACAAGCTTCGTGAGGAAGTGGCGCAGATGCGCGCCCGCATGCGCAACGAGCTGTCCAAGGCCAAGCCGGGCGAGTTCGACATCAAGCAGGATTGGGGCGGCATCGCGGACATCGAATTCCTGGTCCAGTACTGGGTGCTGGCGCATGCGCACGAACACGCAGCGCTGCTGACCTACCCGGACAACATCCGCCAGCTCGAGGCGCTGGTCGCAGCCGGCATCGTCGATGCGGGAACTGCGCAATGGCTCACCGATGTGTACCGCGAATTCCGCGCGCTGTTGCATCTGATATCGCTGGAGGGGCAGGGAGAGCGTGTGGTCGAGGCGGCGCCGCATGAAAGAACGCGCGTGCGCGTGCGCGAGATATGGCGCCAGGTCTTCGATGCGACCGGGCCTTCGTAGCCACCATGCCGGTTTGGCCAGAGTGCGTGCCGCGCGGCATTTGCGCTGAACCTGCGCTGCGGGCAAAATGCGCAGCCGCGGATTTTTCCCCGCCATGGCAATGACCGGCACTCTCGCAGCAGGAAATCGACAACATGTCCACCACTTCAAATGGCGATGCCCAGGCAGCCGCTCCCGCAAGCCCCGCGCCGCGGCGCGATCTGATACAGGCCAACGCGCAGCATCAGTATGAAGTGACCGAGGCGGATCTGCCGCTGTCCTGTCCGATGCCGGGCATGATCCTGTGGAATTCCCATCCGCGGGTTTATCTGGCAGTTGCCGAGACCGGATGGGCCAAGTGCTCGTATTGCGGCGCGGAGTACACGCTGCGGCGATGAAACGACTGCGGCTTCAGGCGCCGCCTTTGTAGTCCCGATAAGATTTTTCTTCGACGATCGAAGAACCCAGGCGTTCGTTGATGCGCTTCTTGATCGCGGCGCGTTCGTCGTTCTCGACGTACACGGCGCGCGCCAACCGCACGAACCCGGCGTCGAATTCCTTGGCGCGTTCCTTGTCGCGGATGTCATCCTCGATCACCCACAGGCGTTCGTTCACTGCCTGCAGTGCCCGCTCATCGGCGGCGATGTCCTGCTGCGAGTAGGCATGGCTGCTCCAGGTGGACTGCAGCGCCTGAAGTTCCATGCGCACGTTGGCGAGTTTCTTCGAGTCGGTCATGCGCGCCGACTTGATGCGCAGGATCGTGATCTTGTCGATCAGTTCGCCCGGCGATATCGGCACCAGAATTTCATTGCTGCTCATAGGTTGCGCATTCTAACGAACAATCCGTTCCTTCAGCACCTGGTCGAGCATCCGTTTCACATCGTCCACCTCGATCAACTCCATGACGCCGGGCTCCTCGATCTTGGTGGTCCAGGGGACTTCGGCGGCAGGCTTGCCCAGGAAGCGCCGGCTGGCGGCATCGTGTCGATCCACGCAGGTGCCGAGGCTTGCGTACGGACCGCTGCGCGCCGGGTTGGTCGCCGCATACAAGCCGATCACCGGCGTTGCGACCATGGTGGCCATGTGCGCCGGCCCCGAATCCGGCGTGAGCAGCACCGTGGCGCGTTCGATCAGCGCCAGCAGCAAGGGCAGCGTGTCCTTGCCGATCTGGTTGAGGATCGGAACGCCGGCGGCGGATTCGATGGCCGCGCCCATCTGTGCCTCCAGCGGACCGGGTCCGCCGACCAGCACGACGCGCATCGCGTGCGATTGCGCAGCGTACTGCGCCAGCGCCGCGTAGCGTTCGGCCGGCCAGTTGCGCGCGCTGTGGCTCGAGCAGGGGCTGATCAGAAGCGTTGCGCGCCGGTCCGGAATCACGCTGTGCGCATAGTCCTGCGCGGCAGGCGAACAGGCGATGCGCCATTGCGGCGGACCGGGCTCCACGCCACAGGCGCGTGCGAACCCCAGCAGGGAATCCAGGACATGTTCGCGCGGCCGCGCCGCGATGCGGGTATTCGTGAACAGCCACTGCAGTTCGCGCGCGCGGGCGCGGTCGAATCCCAGTTTCACGGGGGCGCGAATGAGCGTGCTCAGGAGGCTGGCGCGGAAGGACAACTGCAGATGCAGCAGCAGATCGAAGCGCCGCTGCGCCAGCAGTCGCCGGACCTTGCGCAGTTCGTGCCAGGTGGCGCGTTTGTCGAAGGTGATAAACTCCACCTCGGGCAACAACGCGCTCATCAACCTGGCTTCGACTTTGCCGATGATCCACGTAAATCGTGTTTGCGGCCACGCCGCCTGCAATGCTCGAAGCACTGCCAGCGCATGGCAGGCATCTCCAATGGCGGACAGCCGCAGCAGGCAGACTTGGGCAGGCGGGGAATTGAATCGCAAGGGCATCGCTTGATCGTCTGTGGCAAGTCGCTTGCAGTGGAAGGCGGGCAGGTCCAGCGCACTGTCGATGGCGCCATGCTCATCGCCGCTTCTTCAGCCGCAAGTGTACTCGAATCCGGCGGCGAATCGGTCTTCGATCCCAACCATTGGGCCGCGCAGGGACGGCTGAGCGCAACTGCGCAGGGTCGAGGGTCGGCTTGGTTCGTGAAGACGGAGCAGGAGGAATGGGTGCTGCGGCATTTCCGCCGCGGCGGCATGACGGCGCGGCTGCTGACCGACCGCTATTTCTGGCTGGGTGAGGAGCGGGTGCGCGCCTTTGCCGAATGCAGATTGAGCGCGCGGCTGCACGCGCAGGGACTGCCGGTGCCCGCGCCAGTCGCCGCGCGATACTCACGCCACGGCCTGCTGTATCGCTGCGACCTGATCACGCGGCGCATCGCCGGCGCGACCCCGCTCAGCGCGCTGCTTGCCGCCGCGCCGCTATCGGCCGCGCACTGGAATGGCATCGGCCGCGCGCTTGAAGGGCTGCATCGCGCGGGCCTTGATCACGCGGACCTCAATGCCCATAACATCTTGCTGGATGCCGCAGGCACGGTGAGCGTGATCGATCTGGATCGCGGGCGGCTGCGTGCGCCTGGGCGGTGGGCCCGCGGCAATCTCGCGCGGCTGCAGCGATCGCTTGCGAAAGTCTGCGCCGGCTTGCCCGCGGAGCGTTTCGATGCTGCCTGCTGGCGGCAGCTGCTCGACGGCTACACGGCAGGCTGAGACCGGCCATGCGCATTCTGTACACGCTGCTCGCTTACCTGGCCGCACCCGTTGCATTTGCGAATGTGCTGTGGCGATCGCTGCGCGATCCGGCCTATCGGCAGGGCTGGGGCGAGCGTTTTGGCTTCGGCCCGGCACTCGGCGCGCCCGGATGCATCTGGGTGCACGCGGTGTCGATGGGCGAAGTCACGGCTGCAACCTCGCTCATCCGCTTGCTGCGCGCGGCCCATCCGCACCGGCCGGTGGTTCTGACCACGGCCACGCCGACTGGCGCCCGGCGCGCGCGCGAGTTGTTCCCCGACAAGCAGGTCGATGTGCGTTTTGGTCCCTACGATCTGCCGGGCGCCGTGCGTCGATTCGTTGCCAACGTGCAGCCCCGCATCGCCATTTTCATGGAGACTGAGCTGTGGCCCAACATGTACCGCGAGTGTTCGCGGCGCGCCGTGCCGCGGATCATCGCCAATGCACGCATCTCGGAGCGATCCTGGCCGCGCTATCGGCGCCTGCGGGCGCTCACCCGGCCGATGCTGCGCGATGAGGTGATCGTCGCTGCGCAAACGGCCGAAGATGCGCGGCGATTCATCTTTCTTGGCGCCGCGGCTGCGAACGTGCACGTGAGCGGCAACCTCAAATTCGACATCTCCATCGACTCTGGAATTCGCGCCGCCGGTTCGGCATTGCGCGCGCAGTACCTGCATGGCCGCACCGTCTGGACCGCGGGCAGCACCCACGCCGGAGAAGAGGAGTTGATGCTTGACGCGCATGCGCTGGTGCGCGCATCAGTGCCCGATGCGCTGCTGGTGCTGGCGCCGCGCCATCCCAATCGGTTCGATGCGGTTGCTGCTTTGTTGTCGCGCCGTGCGGTGCGCTTCATCCGGCGCAGCGAGCGCACCCAGACGCAGGCGGACACCGAGGTGCTGCTGCTCGACACCGTCGGTGAACTGCTCACGTTCTATGCCGCGGCGGGTGCTGCGTTCGTGGGCGGAAGTCTGGTGCCCATCGGCGGCCATAACCTGCTCGAGCCGGCCGCGCTCGGCGTGCCGTTTGCCAGCGGGCCTTTCAACGCCAACAGCGCGGAAGTGGCGGCTCTGATGTTCGACAGCCACGCAGCAGTGCGCGTTGCCAACGCGCAGCAACTGGCCGCAGCCATCGGTGCGTGGCTGCTGGAGCCTGGCGAAGGCGCGCGGGTCGGCGCCATTGCGCGCGGCGTGGTCGCCGCCAATCGAGGCGCCTTGCAGCGCATTGGCGCAATGATCGAGGCGGCGCTGGAGCGCGCCTCGGGCAGCCACGAGGCCGGCTCTTAGACTCCCGGATTATCCGAGGCAGCCGGTTGAGCCGGCGCCGGGGCGAGACCGGGCGTCGAGGCCGGATCGGTGATCTTGGGCGCAGTTTCCTTCAGCAGCGCATTGATGCCGTCCAGACTCTGCCGCGTCAGCGTGCCGGCTTCGGATTGCAGCTTCAGTACATTCAGAATGTAGTCGTAGCGGCTGCGGGAATAGTTGGTCTGCGCAAGAATCAGCAGACGGCGCGAGTTCAGTACGTCCACCGCTGTGCGGGTGCCGGCTTCATACCCCGCCTCCGACGCCTTCAGCGCAGTGAGGTTGGACTCCAGCGCTTGCTTCAACGCCTTGACGCGTGAAATCTCCGATAGCACACCCAGATACGCATCGCGTGTATCGCGCTCGGTCTGACGCGCCACGCGCTCCAGGCGCTCTTTGGCAGCGCGATGCCGGTACACGGCTTCACGCACGCGCGAGGTGGTGGCGCCGCCGGAATAAATCGGGAACGTGAGCTGCAGGCCGATGGATCGAAGGTCTTGATCGAGCGTCGAAGTGCCGATTCCGCCGTCCGTGTAGTTGATGTCGCCATCGCTGACAGTTTTGCCGGCGCTTCCGATCAAATCCAGCGAAGGGCCATAGCCGCCGCGCGCGCTGCTGATGCTCTGCCTCGCAATGTCGGTGGCCAGGCGGCTCGATATCAGGTTCAGGTTCTGTTCCAGTGCCTTTTGAACCCATTGCTCTTCGCTGGCCGGGTTCGGCGTTGCCAGTTCCATCGCTTCCACCGGGCGCGCCAGGGAATCGAAGGAGTCCCCGGTGATTTCGCGCAGCGCCTCTTGAGCGGAGGCCAGCTGGCGCTTGGACGCGATCACCGCGGCGACCGCGCTGTCGTGCGCCGCCCGCGCTTCCTGCACGTCGGTGATGGCGATCAGGCCGACGTTGAATCGCTGTTCGGATTGTTCCAGCTGATGCTTGATGGAGTTCGCCGCCGCTTGCTGCGCATCCAGATCATCCTGCGCCGCCAGCACGTCGAAGTAGCGCTGCGCCACTCGCGAAACCAGGTCTTGCCGCGCGCTTTGATAGTCGGCTTCGGCCTGCGCCACCTGCGCATCGGCGCGTTTCAGTGCGACCCAATTGGTCCAGCTGAATACGCTTTGTCGCAGATCCACGCTGTACCGGTGGCCAGTGGTTTTTGAGGTCCCGTTGTTGCTGAAAATAATGGGTTGGGACTGCTGCGCAATGATCTGCGTCTGCTCCTGAATGCCGCTGTCCCTTTGGCGCGAGTAACTCCCATTGGCTGACAGCTGCGGCAACAAGGCAGACAGCGCCTGCGGCTTGGCCTCCAATGTGGCCAGACGCGTGGCCTCGGCTTCGCGCAATTGCGGGTCATTCTGCAACGCCCGCTGATACACCTCGACCAGATCCGCCGCGCCCGCCGCAGTCGCGCATGCCAAGGTACCGACGCCGACCAGAAGCACAAACTTGTTCATAGAATCACCCGACAACGTCCGACCCGTCGTCACCGACGGGTCATATAGTGTTGTATATGACTATATCACTTCGATGGATTGCTGCTCAATAGGCAGGAATGGTTGGATCGAGTTCCTGCGACCAAGCCAGAATGCCGCCGCTGAGGTTATGTACCGAAGCAAATCCCTGCTTCGCCAGAAAATTCGCCGCCTGCAGGCTGCGCCCGCCGGATCGGCAGATGATGACGGTGTCGGTAACGGGGTTCAATTCGCGCAGCCGCTCGGCCAGCTGGCCAAGCGGAATATGCACGGTCTGAACCGGTACCGCGGCGACCTTCAGTTCCCACTCTTCGCGCACGTCGACCAGCACCACGGGCTTGGGTTCAGCAAGCCGCGCCATGAATTGCCCGGGCGTCATCGCACCGACGCTCAAAACACGAACCGCGGCGCCTGCGGCGCGTTGATCAGCGGATCGATGAGGGTTTCGAACACGCTTTCACGAATCCATTGATCGGCCTCGACCCGCCGCACCACGCGTGCTTCCATCAGCGGCGCGGTGCCGACGACCTCGAACAGCCGGCCGCCGACCCGCAACGCCTTTTCGAAGCAGCGGTCATCAACCGGCATGGATCCGGTGACGGCGATGGCATCGTATTCCCCCAAGGGTTCGGGGCCAAACGCATCGCGGACCTGCAATTGCGCCCGCGCGCCGGCAATTGAGCGCAGATTGATGGCGGCGGTTGTACTCAAGGCGGCATGAATTTCGATCGAGGTGACCTGTGCGCCCAGCAGACTCAGGCATGCGGTCAGATAGCCGGTTCCGGTGCCGATTTCCAGCACCCTGTCGTCCTGGCCGACGTTCAGGATCTGCAGGATCCGGCCGTGCAGTTTCGGCGCCAGCATGGATTGAGCGTGGCCGATCGGGATGCCGGCATCGGCGAATGCCAGCTCGCGGTAGGCGGGCGGCACGAACAGTTCGCGCGGCACGCTCGCCAGTACTTGGAGCACGCTCGAATCGAGGACTTCCCAGGTGCGGACCTGCTGATCCACCATTTGTTGTCGGGCTGCAGTGGTATTCATAAACATCTTGATTATGGTGAATATTGGCGGGGGACGCCATGTCCTTGCGCTATTCTCTGAGTCTCCATGTTGCTCCAGTCTTCCATTCAGTGGTGTGCCGCTACCTCAAGTGTATTGGCATTGGGTTTGCTCGGTCTATTTCTTTGGAAGCAACGTCAGGACCGGGCGGTGGACGACCTGTCCAAACAGGTCTGGCGGTTGACGCGCGACCCGGACTCTGCCGGACGGATCCGTCTGGACGGACGCCGCGATGCGATCAGCGATCTGGGTCTTGCGGTCAACAAACTGCTTGAGAGCCTCGAGCATCGCGGCATCCGACTGCAAGAGCGCGAACAATTGTTCCAACGTCTCGTCGAATCGGTGCACGAAGCGGTGCTCGTGCATCGTGAAGTCATTCTGTTCGCCAATTCGCGTTTCCTGTCCCTGCTCGGCATGAATGCCAAGGACCTCATCGGCAAGCGGCTCTCGGATTTCGTCACCGCCGAATACGCCGACCTGGTGCGCACCAATCTTGACCGGCGCCTGCAGAATGAACCCGCGGCCGAGCGCTACGAAATCGAACTTCTCGCCGAGCACGGTGAGATCACGCGCGTGGAACTGTCCAGTGCGCTGATCGACAGCGCCGGTGAACCCGCCTTGTTGCTCACGGCCGTTGAAATGCTCCCCGCCGCGTCCGCCGCCGGCGCACGTCCGCGCGCGGTCGCCACCCTCGACGCGATGGGAGAAGGCGTGGTCACGGTAGACACCGATGGCCGCATCGACTACGTGAATCATGCCGCCGAAGTGCTGCTGGGTCAGAAATTCGATCAGCTGGTCGGGCGCGTCTTCAATGAAGTGGCCTCGCTGATCGACGAGGCGGATCGCCGCTCGCTAGGGGATCCGGTGCGCAAATGCCTGACGACCGGTGCGCGCATCACCATGGGGCGGCGCGCCGTGCTGGTGCCCGTGCAGGCAGGAGGCGAGCGCTCGGTTGAAATCAGCGTCTCGCCATTGACCTCGGACAACAAGGAAATCCTCGGCGTGGTTCTCGTTCTGCACGACAACAGTGAAGTGCGCGGCCTGGCGCGGCAGATGTCCTATCAGGCCAGTCACGATGCGCTGACCGGCCTCATCAACCGGCGTGAGTTCGAGCGCCGCCTGCAGGAGGCCATGGATCTGGCGCACGCCGGTGATGCGTCGCATGCGCTGTGCTATCTGGACCTCGACCGCTTCAAGGTGGTGAACGACACCTGCGGGCACACCGCGGGGGATAACATGCTGCGCGAGGTGGCCAGTCTTATCAAAGACGCAGTGCGCGATTCGGACACGGTGGGGCGGATCGGCGGGGATGAGTTCGCGCTGCTGCTGGTGGGCTGTCCGCTGGACAAGGCGCGGCAGATTGCGGACAACGTCGTGCGCACCGTGAATGACTACCGCTTCGTGTGGAAGGACAAGATCTTCAACGTCGGCGTGAGCATCGGCCTGGTCGAACTCGGCCGCGAAGGCGGTTCGATCGAGGACATTCTCAGTTCGGCGGATTCGGCCTGCTACATCGCCAAGAAACGCGGCGGCTCGCATATCCACGTGTATTCCGCGCGCGAAGAAGCCAACGCCCGCCAGAGCGGCGAAATCCATTGGCTGCAGAAGTTACAAGGCGCGCTGCGCGACAACAAGTTCGAGCTGTACTTTCAACCCATCGCCCACGCCCAGAGCGATGTCGTCAACGGGCCGGGCATCGAAGTATTTCTGCGGCTCGACGAGGACGACGGCACCACCATCGCACCAGCCGAGTTCTTCAAGGCCGCCGAGCGCTACCGGCTGATGCCGCATATCGACCGTTGGGTGGTGCAAACCGTGTTGTCCGCCCTGGGCCGTGGGGGACTGAAGCTTCCCGAAGGGCGCAGCGTCGCCATCAATATCGCCGGCCAGACGCTCGGCGATTCTCAATTCCTCGAGTTCGTCGTGGATTGCTTCGATCACACCGGCGCCTCGCCGCGCGAGGTGTGTTTCGAACTGACCGAGAGCGCGGTGGTGGCCAATGTGGAGCATGCGCGCCGCTTCGTCGAAGTGCTGCACGGCATGGGCACGGAATTCGCGCTGGATGACTTCGGCAGCGGTCTGGGTTCGTTCTCAAACCTGAAAATGCTGCCCATGGACTACTTGAAAATCGACGGCTCCTTCATCCGCAACCTGGCCCAGGATGCCGTCAGCCAGGCCATGGTGTCGGCCATGATCGAGCTGTCCCGCAGCATGAACTTCCGCGTGGTCGCCGAACATGTCGAGGATCAGCTCTCCCTGGACACCGTCAAGCGCATGGGCGTTGATTTTGCTCAAGGATTCTTCATCGGGCGGCCCCAGCCGCTGCTCATGACGCCCGTTCTGTAGAGGGCCTGCCTTGCCCTTATAACGCGGCGGCAGACCCATATAACCAAGTTCCTATGGCGCAAACCCCGCGCTTAGGAGGAAAATCCGTCCATCTCATTCTGGTCTGTTCGACTGAAGGTGTCCCATGGCGATTTACGAAGACAACTCACGGTCCATCGGCCACACGCCGCTGATCCGGATCAATCGGCTCAATGCCGGCTCGCACGCCACCATTCTGGCGAAAATTGAGGGCCGCAATCCGGCCTATTCGGTCAAATGCCGCATCGGCGCCGCGATGGTGTGGGACGCTGAAGAGCGCGGGGTTCTCAAACCCGGCATGTCCATTGTCGAGGCCACCAGCGGAAACACCGGCATTGCCCTGGCGTTTGCGGCCGCCGCCCGCGGCTACGAGTGCGTGTTGACCATGCCCGACACCATGACCATGGAGCGGCGCAAGGTGCTGGCGGCATTCGGCGCCAAGCTCATTCTCACGCCCGGCGCCAAGGGCATGAAGGGCGCGATCGCCAAGGCCGAGGAACTGGCCGCATCGGACCCGAAGAAATACGTTCTGATGAGACAGTTCGAGAATCCCGCCAACCCGGCAATTCACGAAAAGACCACGGGCCCTGAAATCTGGGACGACACCGCCGGCAAGGTCGATATTTTTGTCGCCGGCGTCGGCACCGGCGGTACGTTGACCGGCGTGTCGCGTTACCTGAAGAACACCCGCGGCAAGGCGATTCTCACGGTTGCCGTGGAGCCGACCAACTCGCCCATCATCACGCAGACGCTCGCGGGTCAGCCGCTGGCGCCGACGCCGCATAAGATTCAAGGCATCGGCGCAGGCTTCGTGCCCAAGAACCTGGATCTGTCGCTGGTGGACCGTGTCGAGCAGGTGACCAACGAGGACGCGATCGCAACCGCGCGGCGATTGGCGCGCGAGGAGGGCATCCTGTGCGGTATTTCCTGTGGTGCGGCCATGGCAGTGGCATTGCGTATTGCCAATGAACCTGCCAGTGCCGGCAAGACCATCGTGGTCGTTCTGCCGGACGCCGGCGAACGCTATCTGTCCGGGGCGCTGTTCGAAGGCCTGTTCGAAGAAGTGGAAAAAATGCAGGCGGTCGCCTGAGGCGGATGTGCTCATGAGTACGCTTCCAAAACCGCCCTTGCCGACGCTGCGCGAGCGTCTGGCTCAAGAGCTGCTCAGCAGCTACGTGGGCGATGTGCGCGCGCGACGTATTTCGCGCCGCTATCTGCCCTCGCGCGAGGCCATCGTCGAAATCCTGGAACTGCTGCTCGATCTCATGTATCCCGGCTATTTTGGCCGCCGCGATCTGAACGAGAAGAACCTGGGCGGATACGTCGAGGATCTGCTGAGCCGGCTGGAGCCGAAAATCGAGCGCGAGATCGAGCACTGCCTGTGCTACGGGCGCGAACGCGACGATGTGAACGCCGAGGTGGGCCCGTGCGCGCCGCGTGCGCACGATCTCACGCAGGACTTCATGCGCCGCCTGCCCGCGGTCCGCGCTCTGCTGGTCGGGGATGCGCAGGCAGCGTTCGACGGCGACCCGGCGGCGACGCATCTGGATGAGATCATTCTGGCGTATCCCGGATTGCTGGCTGTCAGCGTCTATCGCATCGCCCATGTGCTGTACGAATTGGGTGTGCCGCTGATGGCGCGCATCATGACCGAGTGGGCTCACGGCCGCACCGGCTGCGACATCCATCCCGGCGCCAAGATCGGGCCGGCGTTTTTCATCGACCACGCCACCGGCGTGGTCATCGGCGAAACCACCGACATCGGCGCCGGCGTCAAGCTGTACCAGGGCGTGACGCTGGGTGCGCTGTCATTTCAACGCGATGCCGCCGGCCAGCTGGTGCGCGGGCGCAAGCGTCATCCGACCGTTGAAGCCGGATCCACACTGTATGCAAATGCCACGGTGCTCGGCGGTCAAACGATCGTCGGGTCGGGCAGCGTGATCGGCGGCTCCGTTTTTCTCACCCACAGCGTGCCGGCGCGGTCTCGTGTGTCGATGAAAGACCCGGAACTGCGGGTGGCCTCGCGTGAGAGCCTGAGTGAGCCTGACGTGCTATATTTCGACATCTAAACGCTGCGCCGTCGGAAACCGGATCAGCTTGTCGACTGCGGCGGCGTGCGCCGATCCAGCGCCTCGAGCCCCAGGTCTTTGGTCTCAGGAGCCCAGCGATGACAGACCAGGGCGCCGATCGCCAATACGGCCACGCAGGCCGCGAGCGCAACACGAACCCCGAAGCGGGCGACGACGACGGGCAGTAGAAACGTGGCGATCGCAGACCCGATGCGGCTGGCTGCGATGGCCAGCCCGATGCCCGAAGCGCGCAAGTCGGTCGGAAAGAGTTCGGGCAGGTATACATAACAAAGGTTCGATGCAGCCGAGAGCACGCCGGCGAACACTGCGAAAAGCAAGATCATGGGTGCGGCAGGAATCGAGGTCCACGCGCTCAGGATCAGCATTGCGATCGCGGCAGCGGTGAAACTGCCGATCAGGAAACTGCGCCGCGACAGCCGATCCACCACGATCACGCCGGCGCCGGCGCCCAATAGCAAGGCGGCATTGTAAATGAGCCCGCCCGCGTAGCCGCTCTTGAGGTTCAGCGCCGACATGATCTGCGCCACGAAGGTGCCCACCGCGAAATAGGGGATGACCTGGCAGGTGAAGAAGGTGCAGCCGACCACGGTGCGCAGCCGCCATTGCGGCGAGGCCAGTTGGCTCCAGCGGCCGGTGCTGATCGTGGGACCCTGCATGCGCAGCGGCGGCTGGATGTCGCTGCCCACCGTGTCGGTTACGACCTGCGCCGCGCGCGCATACAAAGCGCGACTGGTGAGCCAGAGTGGCGACTCAGGCATCGTGATTCTCAACGGAGCCACGACGATGCACGGCACGGCGCTTGCCAGCAGCATCCACCGCCACGCATCCGGTCCCAACGACGTCAGTGCGAAACCCACCGCATAGGCGCAGGCGTAACCGCCGGCCCAGGCAACCGACAGCAGCCCGAGAATCCGACCGCGAAAACGCCGCGGTGCAAACTCCGTCAACAAGGCTTTGCTGACCACGTAGTCGGTGCCGAGAACGAAGCCGATGGCCAGGCGTAACAGCAGCAGTTCAAGTCCCGTGCTGGCGGCGTACTGCAGCAGCGACAGCGCGGTGGCGATGACCATGTTGTAGGCGAACACCGGCCGCCGTCCGAACCGATCGGCGATCCGGCCTGTCAGCAATGCGCCGGCAAACAAACCCGCCAATGAGGCGCCGCCCAGCAGTCCCAGCCACACCGGGCTGAGCTGCAGCTGCGGCGCCGCCAGCGTCAGTGCAATGCCGATGATGCCCAGCCCGAAACCGTCGGCAAACACCCCACCAAGGCTGGCGATGGCCAGACGCAGATGAAATCTACGCAGCGGCGCCTCGTCGTACTCGATCATGATGGGCAACATACGCTATTGTTTGGGCCGGCGGATATCGCTCGCGATAGTAGTGGCAGGGAGTAACGCGTGATGAGGCTGTCGAACTGTCGTTCATGGGGCGCGCCGTTGGCACTGCTGCTCATGCCCCTGTTGGGCCAGGCGGGACCCGCCTCGCAGCAGCTCCCGGCGGCCACGCTTGCGGCGCATCGCGATGCACCGGTTGCCAACGCGGCGTTTGCGCCCGGCGATGATGCGCTGCCTGCGCCGGAATTCACTGGAATACTGCGGCTTCGCCAAACCGCCCTGGAAACCAGGCCGGTGCTGGAAAAACCGGTGCAGGAGGGCCGCGATGCGCGGCTGTTTCCGGGCGTGGCGCTGGAGTTCTTCACGCTCGATGATCGTCTCGTGCCGGTGCAATGCGGGGAGATGATCCGCGAATCCGCAGCCGGAAAAGTTGCCAGTTACTGGCGTGTGATACCGCAGGTCGGCCGCGTATGGCGGGAAAAATCCGACGGCGACTGGTCGCGCGCGGCCTTTGCGTTGATGTGGGTCAACGACACGGAAAACCACGCCCATCAGGGTCTGGCCACGTTCCTGTATCGCGCAGGGGAGGTGAGTTCACTGACGGTCCAGATGGTGCAGCAGACCGCGCCGTATCTGCTGGGCCGGCATTTCGTCGCCTGGGGTGTGGTGCCGGTGGAACTGACCGCCGCGGATCAAAAGGAATTGCCCGCGCTGCGCGCTGCGGCGCGGGCCGAGCTGGCATCGCGGCTTCCGGCCAGGCCCTGGTCGGATCTTCTGCAGGCGGTCGCCCCGGACACGCTGGAGGGTTTTGGCGGGCCCTTGTATCCGAAGTGGCGGGTCGAGGCGGCGCTGCTGCGCAAGGGCACCTTGTACTATCAGGAGTCGGCGACCGCCTATGGGCCGTATCCCTATCCGCTGGAGATGCGCTTCGGGGTGCGCTCGGTGATGAAAAGCGTCGGTGTGCCGCTGTCGCTGCTGCGACTGGCGCAGGTGTACGGGCCGTGGATCTTGACGCTGAAAATCGGCGACTACGTTGCAGGCCTGGACCCGAAGTGGAAACGCATCCGCTTCATCGATGCGGCCAATATGACCTCAGGCTTTGGCGGCACCGGCACACTGCGGACCAATCCCAACGACACCTTCGATGGGTATCTGGATGGCAACTACGATGCCTGGTACACCGCGGCTTCGCATGCCGAGAAAGTTGCGCAGATCAATGCGAATCTGCGCCCCTATCCGTGGGAGCCCGGAACGGTCATGCGCTATCGCGATCAGGACTTTTATCTGGCCGGTGCGGCCATCGATGCCTTCTTGAAATCCGTGCGCGGTCCGCAGGCCGATGTCTGGGAGATGCTCAAGGCCGAGGTGTTCGCGCCCATCGGCATTCATCATGCGCCGACGGTGCGAACGCGCGAGCCCGGCGGCCACGACGGACTGGCGTGGTTCAATGCCGGCTACTATCCGACGCTCGACGATCTGGGCAAGATCGCCCTGCTGTATCAGGAGCGCGGCGCGCACGCCGGGCAACAGATCCTGAACCGGCAGCTGACGGAAGAACTGCTCGCGGCGCGCGATGCAATTCAAAAAGACGGCGACGGATCCGTCGCGCGCCTTGCACCGGCCGAGGCGGGGCCCGCCACCGAGTTTTATAAAATGGGATTTCATTTCATACCCTACGTGGGCAGCGCCAGCCATCGTTTGCAACATCTGCCGACCATGTCAGGATCAGGTGAGAACGAGGTCACCTTGTACCCGAACGGCCTGGTCTCAATCATCATCGCCAATGCCGCCCAGCTGCCGGCGGGCGAGAAGGCAAAATCGGATGCCGGCCCGCAGACGATTCGTGCTGTGGACCGGCTCGCGCCATTTTGAGCCAGTCCACGGACAGCTCGCGGCGCCGGCAGGGGGGCCGTGAACGCAGGCTCGGCGGCACGCGGGTGCCGCAGCTGCCGTGGACGCAAGTGACCAATCCCCTCGCTCCCGTGCAACTGCTGTCGGCGGACCAGCTCGAAGCCATTCATCAGACCTCGATGCGGATCTTGGAAGAATTGGGCATCGAGGTGATGTCGCCGCGGGCGCTGGCAGTATTGGCCGCTGCCGGTGCGCAGGTCGACCGCGCCACGAATCTGGTTCGAATCGACCGGGCGCTGCTCGAGCAGGCGCTGCGGACGGCGCCGCGCTCGTTCACGCTGACGCCGCGAAACTCCTCCAAGTGCGTGATCATGGGCGGCAATCACGTGAACTTCGGATTGGTCGCAGGGCCGCCCAATGTGCACGACTGCGAGCGTGGGCGCCGGCCGGGCAACTACGCGGATTATTGCGACTTCATACGCCTGGCGCAGTATTTCAACGCCATCCACGTGATCGGCAATCAGGTATGCGCGCCGATCGAATTGCCGGCGATGAGCCGGCACCTCGACACCTATCTTGCCAATCTGCTGTATTCGGATCGGGTTTATCATTGCACGGCCATCGGCGCGGGGCGCGCGCTCGATGGCATCCGCATGATGGCCATCGCTCGCGGAATATCGCTGGAGCAGTTCGCACGCGATCCTGGCGTCATCACCATCATTTCCGTGAACAGCCCGCGCCGCTTCGATGAGGCCATGACCGAAGGGTTGATGGCCATGGCAACCCATGGGCAGGCGGTGGTGATCACGCCGTTCACGCTGATGGGGGCGATGGCTCCGGTGTCGCTGGCCGCCGCGCTGGCGCAGCAGAATGCCGAAGCCCTGTTCGGCGTCGCGCTGGCGCAAATGATCCGGCCCGGCACGCCCGTGATGTATGGCGCGTTCACCTCCAACGTGGACATGCGTTCGGGCGCACCGGCGTTCGGCACGCCGGAAAATGCCAAGGCCAATATTGCCGGTGGTCAGCTGGCGCGCCGCTACGGTCTGCCGTATCGCACTTCCAATGCCAGCGCATCGAACGCCGCCGATGCGCAGGGCGCCTACGAGACGCAGATGTCGCTGTGGGGCGCGATTCTCGGGCACGGCAACCTCATCTACCACGCCGCCGGCTGGCAGGAAGGCGGACTCACCGCGTCATTTGAAAAACTGGTGCTCGATGTCGAGATGCTGCAGATGATGATGGAGTTTCTCAAGCCCATTGTGGTGAATGAGGCAGAGCTGGGTTTCGAGGCCATTCGCGCCGTTCCCACCGGCGGCCATTTCTTCGGTGAACCGCATACGCTGGAGCGATATGAGCACGCTTTTTATCAGCCGCTGGTGTCGAACTGGCAGAACTTCGAGAGCTGGCAGATCGCCGGCGCCCGGGATGCCACGCAGCGTGCCACCGCTTTGTGGAAGCAGGCGCTGGCCGAGTATGAACAGCCACCCATGGATCCGGCGGTGCGCGACGCACTCGAGGCTTACGTTCGCACGCGGCGCGAAGAGATCGGCTCAGATGATCCTTGAAGCGTACAGGCACAGCGCGTCCTTCGTGGTGGTTCTTGCCATGGGTACCCTCGCCGCCGCCTGCGGTCATTCAGATACTCCGCGACTGTCGCAAGGAGCACTGGACCCGGATCTGATCGGCACCTGGGCGGCTGAGGATTCGCGCTTCACGGCAACCGGCTACATCAAAGGGCATGTGGTGATGCAGGTGTGGCCCAAGGGTCAATACGTTTCGATATTCAAGGGCGATGGGGGCTTCACACTCGAACCGGGCTGGCTGGCGGCGAAGGGTGGCGCGTGGAAATTGCGGCCCATTGTCGGGGGCGAGACTATTGCGAGCTATTCAGTGAATGGCGATACGCTGACGCTGAGTTCGCCCCATGCCAGTCCGGTCACGTGGCATCGGACAACGCCGGATGCGCGTCTTGAGCGGGTGGAGGCCATGCTGAAAACGCCGGCGACACCGACCGCGAGTGACTGGGCGCTGCGCGGACTGCAATGGGCCCGGATGTGGGAAGCGGACGCCGAATTGTTCGCAGTCAGCGTGCAGGACCCGACCCCGGCGGGCTACGTGGGACACCAATCGCAGCTCTTTCTCGACTACCACTCGGCTCGTGCGCATTCGCGCTTGAGTGTCAGTCCCGGTCCGGTGGGCACGGTCATCACCGGCGTGTTCCCCGGCGACAAAGGGCTCGGCGGTGCGCTGGATCCGATGCCGGTGCCGATTCTGGACCTGGCCGATATCGTCAACGCCGCACGGCTTGTCAAAGTAAAATCTCACTACGTCAACGCGATGTTGTCGGTGGAGCGCACCGGCGCTGCGGGCAATCGTCTCGTGTGGTCCATGACGCCGGTGGATCCGCGTCTTGGGCAGCATGTGTGCTTCGATGTGCCGAGGGCGCAGTTTTTCGATTGCCGCACCATTTACGGCGATCAGGCGGCGGACTATGAACGACTGGCCGCCAGAGCGGCAGCGGCGTTTCAAAGTCTGATGCATCGAGGATACGCGGCTTCTGGCGGGGGCGCAGCGCCCACCGGCTCGCTGTCAGGCGGCAGCGTTGACAACACGCCGGGCGCGCCGGCGTGGGACGGTGGCGCCGCGTATCGGCAGTCGTCCGCAGAATCGGCGGCGTATTGGAGCGGTGACCCGGATGCTTACAACCGCGTGCAAAATCACGAATGCAGTTCTTCGGATTCCGAGCGGTTCGGTTGTTAGGCCGCTTGCGCGCCATCCTGTGCCTAGAACGTTGAAAGACCAGTCCCCTCCATGAGCCTGTACAGCCAGTAGCGGCTGCGCGAGGGGTCCGCATAGACGCTGAAATCCACCGTGTAATCGATGGGCTCAGCGGCGCGGTTGCTCCATAGCGTTTCGAACCATTGGTGAAAGTCGCGAGCCAGTTCGCCGTCCTGCGCAGCATCGACGATGACATTGGCTTCAAGGTTGTAATCGCCGAGGTTGCGCCGCGTGAAGTTGGCCGAGCCCAGCATCAACCACAGCCGCCCCGAGCCGCTGATCGCCGCAATCTTGGAATGAAACTGCTCGCCATGCGTGCGGTACCAGCGGATGCGGATGGCGCCGTTGCTGGCGGAGAGCAGTTCGGCGGCCACCGGCCGGTTCGGCAGCCCGGACTTCTCGAAACCAAACGCGTCCTTGTTCGGATCCAGTATCAGCCGGACCACGGCGCCGCGCCGCGCGGCTGCGATGAGACTGCGCGCCACCGCGCGATCGGCAAGATAAAACATGGCGATGTCGATCCGGTTCGATGCCGTGCAGGCATCAAGCCTTTCCACCAGCCTGTCGCGAATTGCGCCTTCGGTCACCACGGCAACGCGCGAGGTCTGCGCTGCATCGCGGCTGATGGCCGCGCCGGGCTTGAGTGAGGGCAGCTCGCCGCTCCAGCCGGAAAACCTCGCGATGGCCAGTTCGCTCTGCAGCAGCGGCCGCAGCGCCGGCCCGGAGAACCGCAAACCGACATTGGAGTGTGCGCTGCTGGCATCATGCGGATTGGCTGACATCACGCTGCCACGCAGTGATCCCTGGCCATCGCCGGTGATGATCACCTTGCGATGATTGGCTTTGAAATTGAGCAGGCGCGCGAGGGCCCCGGCGGACAACTTGGGGCCGCCAGCGTCCAGCAGGTTGCGAATCCAACCCACGGCCGCAGGATCGAGCCACCATCGCAGCGTGAGCCGCCAGAGCGCCGAGTAGGAAGGATTCGAGTCGCGCAGCGGATCAAGATCGGTGA
>JANXOV010000081.1 GCA_025357635.1 Pseudomonadota bacterium | reverse complement strand
TCCGATGCGCAGCGCACCTTGCTGCGCTATGACGGGCTGTCCAACCTGCAGGATGCCGACGGCAAGCAGCACAAAGTGCTGATTCTGTTCCCGCCGCAAAACCGGGTCCGCAGCGATGCGGCCGCCCTGCTCAAGGCGCAGCAAGCGCCCCTGCGTGCCTGCGGGAAGGGCTGACGGATGGGATGCGACGCAGGGCGCGTGGCTGGTCATGATTTCAAGCTCTTGATCAGCGATCCAAGGGCTACAAACTCAGCAAGCGTTGGGAAGATCTCTTGCGCCAGAGCACATTCGTCGCCCGCCAACTCCGGCGGCATCAGTATCCAGGCCGTAGCTGACTACCCGGCGAGGTTGTAGCGCAAGCCAGGACGCTGCGTCCTTGTGGGTAGATGGGTGTTTGATGCGTCCATAACTGATTGATTTATCATAAATTAATTCGTTTCCTTGCAAATCCGGCAGAAAATGCCGAATCTGCACAAATAATTCCTCGCGACGCGACCGCTGAAATCCGCGATCTGCTCTCCTGCTCACCCGCCGTCGCCTTACTCGGCCCCAGGCAGGTGGGCAAGACGACATTGGCGAAATCGATTGCCGCCAGTCAGTCGGGTTCGGTGTATCTGGATTTGGAGCGTTCGGCGGATCGCGCAAAACTTTCCGATCCGGATGATTTCTTGAGTTCTCTCAGTGGCCGACTGGTGGTGATTGATGAGGTGCATCGCGCGCCGGAAATATTCCAGGAGCTGCGTGGCATCATCGATCGCCGTCGAGAGACAGGACATCGTCACGGCCAGTTCTTGATCCTGGGCTCCGCTTCCATGGAGTTGCTGAAGCAATCGTCGGAGACGCTCGCCGGCCGAATCTCCTACGTTGACCTGGGACCTTTGTCGATTCACGAGGTGCTCGACTACGATTCGGACGCACTGGATCGGCTGTGGCTGCGCGGCGGATTCCCAGAAAGCTTTCTGGCGCCATCGGACACTGCGAGCCTGGATTGGCGATTGAATTTTGTAAGTTCATACCTGGCGCGGGAAATTCCGATGTTTGCCGGGGCCGTGAGTACCATCGCTACGACAAGGTTGTGGACCATGCTCGCGCATGCCCATGGCGGATTGCTCAATGCGTCGCGCCTGGCTGCAAGCCTTGAAGTGTCGGCGCGAACCGTTGGGCGGTACATTGATCTCCTAGACGGTTTGCTATTGGTCCGCAGCCTGCGCCCCTGGCGAAGCAACGTGGGCAAACGTGTCGTTGCCGCTCCCAAGGTTTATCTGCGTGACAGCGGGATTGTCCATGCGTTACTCAATATCGAAACTCGCGAGGACCTCCTCGGACACCCTGTCGCCGGCACGAGCTGGGAAGGACTGGTGATCGAATCGATTCTTGCAGCGGCGCCTTCGAGGGCTACTGCGTGGTTCTATCGGACCAGCGCCGGCTCCGAAATCGATTTGGTTCTTGAACTTGCGCCACAGCGATTAGCGGCGTTCGAAATCAAACGCAGCCTCGCCGCGGGTATTCCCAAAGGATTTCTTACTGCGTGCGAGGACATTGGAGCTGCGCACCGATTCTTGGCCTACCCTGGTGTGGAGCAATTGCCTCTGGGACGCGAGGTAATTGCTTTGCCGACGGCTGCCATTGCGCAGACTGTGGGAATTCTCAAATGAGAGTTGGTTTGACCATCTGGCCTCAGACGCCGAAAAATAAATAGATGCCCCATGCAAGTTTTCCACAGGCGAGTTGGCGCCTTTAGCGGGTAGAATTGACCCCATGTTCAATGCAAACGCATATTTCATCGGTTTAGCTGCATTGAGCGGCGCTGCGGTGTTGGTATGGCTGGTGAGCGTCCAGCGGCGCAATGTGGCCATCGTGGACAGTCTGTGGTCGTTGATGTTCATCCTGGCGGCGTTTGACTATGCGGCGCAGGCCGCGTCGTCGTCGCCACGTGCGTTGCTAGTGCTGGCGCTGGTGAGCCTGTGGGGACTGCGCCTGTCGATCTACATCACCGCGCGCAACTGGGGCCATGGCGAGGACCGGCGCTATCAGGCCATCCGTGCCCGCAATGAACCGAACTTCACCTTCAAGAGCCTGTACCTGGTGTTCCTCCTGCAGGCGGTGCTGGCCTGGATCATTTCGCTTCCCCTGCATGCCGCGATCGTTCGCGGCGGGGATCTTGCGCTGCTCGACTATATCGGCGCAGGCCTGTGGCTGGTCGGCTTCAGCTTCGAGGCGGGCGGGGATTGGCAGTTGTCGCGCTTCAAGGCCGATCCCGCCAATCGAGGCGCCGTCATGGATCGCGGCTTCTGGCGCTACACCCGCCACCCGAACTACTTCGGCGACTTCTGCCTGTGGTGGGGGTTCTACGCCATTGCGCTGGCCGCCGGTGGCTGGTGGAGCATTCCCGGCCCTCTGCTCATGTCCGTGCTCCTGATGCGCGTGTCGGGCGTGACCTTGCTGGAAAAGGATATCGGCGAGCGGCGACCCCAGTATGCTCAATATGTGCGGCGCACCAATGCGTTTTTTCCGGGCTTCCCCCGCGACTGAGTTAGTCAGGACCGCCAGTCGGATTGCGTGGATATCGCTGCGCTGCGCATTAAAGTATCCTGCCCCATCCAACTTATTGAGTGGGGATGTGTTTATGCGTTTTACCGTTATCCTGTGTGCCGCTCTTCTGGGCGCCTGCGCCGGTCAGCCCGCCGCGACGGTTCCGGCGACGACGTCGGTTCCAAAAGCCCCGCAAACCTCTGCCGCCGCCACGCCCATGGGTGCGGATGGAAAAGTCGATGCTGAGAAGCTGGCCAATGCCGAGAAGATGGGCTTCACGCCGGTCAATAAGAATGGCGAGGTTCTGTATTGCCGCAACGATCTGAAAACCGGCTCGCGAGTCGAGCGCGAAACGGTGTGCATGACATTGGCCGAAATCGACGCGCTGCGCGAGCAGAGCAGGCAGCAGATGGGTGACTTTGCGCGCCGCACGGCGCCCGTGCCGACGCGCTAGATCTGTCGGACCGTTCATGCTCGATGTTCCGGGTCAGCCGATTCTGGATAAGCAATTTCTGATTGGGGGTTGTCGGCGATTACCGCTGAGTATCGATGCGCAGGCACTGCGGCATGAGATCTCGTTGCTGCCGGCGGATGTCTGGGGCACGAGGGGCGGTCGGGTCGGCGTGCACAATGTGGCCGAAGCGCTGTTCCTACGAGGGTTTGCGCCCGCCGAAGGCGATCGACCCGTCGAAGACCGACCCGCGCTGGACGCACTCCCCTACGTGCGGTCGGTGATCCACGGCCGGATCGCCGCGCCCCCACTGCGCTGTCTCTTGGCGCGGCTGCCGGCCGGGGCAGTGGTGGCGCAGCACATCGATCGCGCGCCGTATTTCTCGAAGACACTGCGTATCCATGTGCCCGTCGAAACCAATGAAGCGGTGTACATGGCCGCCTCGGGCCTGAGCTTCACGATGCGCGAGGGAGAAGTCTGGGCACTGAACAACAGCGCGTTGCACGGAGTGTGGAATGCGCACGCCGCTTTGTCGCGGACGCACCTGATTTGCGATTTCCTACCGAGCGCGTGGTTGCTCGACCTGCTGGCACGTGGTGATGGGAACCTGGGCGTGCGCCGGGAAGACGTGGAAGCTCACATCGGTAACGCGCGCGCCTTCGGCCAAGAGGCCAACGGATGATCGTAACGCCGCGTTTCGTTTTTTTGCATCTGCATAAATCCGGTGGCACCTTCGTCAACGAATGTTTGATGAAGTTCGTTCCGGACGCCCGCCATATCGGCTATCACCTGCCACGATCGATGATCCCCGCCGACTCCAGCGGATTGCCTGTGCTGGGTTTCGTGCGCAATCCCTGGAGTTACTACGTCTCCTGGTATTCATTTCAGTTGAATCGTCCCAATCCGAACTTTCTGTTCCGGATACTCAGCGATGACGGCAGGCTCGAGTTCGCCGACACCTTGCGCAATATGCTGGACCTGGGAGCGGGGAGCATCCGGCTTGAGTTGGTGCTCCGCGCCTTGCCCGACGCGTACAGCAATCAAGGCCTGAACCTGCCGCGCTTCGCGCTGGCGCCCATCCGGGATTCCCGCCTCGGGTTTTATACCTATTTGTATCGCTACCTGTACGCCGGTGGCGAGCGTCCCGTCACCGTCGGACGATTGGAAGAATTGCGTGACGATCTGATTCCCATGCTCGAGCGGGTATCTCAAGCCGTCGGCAAGGAGATGCGCCGCTATATCGAGACGGAGAGTCCGCGCAACACTTCCGACCACACCGGGTACACGGATTATTACGATGATGCGTTGCGCGATCTGGTTGCGCAACGCGACGCCGAGGTCATTCAACGGCACGATTATAGCTTCGGCGCCTGAAGAAGGCGTAAAATTCCGGCGATCAGCGGATTGCGCGCAACCGCTTCCAGGTCAACTCCACGCCCGGCATGACGCGTTCTATTTCCGCCTGGTTATTTTTCCATTTGTCCGGTGCGGGCGCTGTCTGAGTGAAGCGCGAATAGGGCAGCGGCATGGACACGCGCGCGCTTAAAGCTGGATCGAAGTCCACTTCGATGAAGCGGCAGAGTTTCTCCATCACGGCTTTCGGATCTTGCAACAAACTCTGGTAGTCCAGCACGCTCCAGCGATCGCGCGGCACTTGCGCCAGATCATCCATGATGATCTGGTTGGTGGTTTCCCATTGAAACGCCGCGATTTCCTGCAAGTCTCGTTGGTTCATCTGCTGCCATCCGGGCGGCAGCAACAACGACCAGGGCCCGTCGAAGCCGTCCAGTCCGTTGTAGGTTTTCCAATTGCCGGAGCGCCAGGCTTCCATGATGCTGCTGATATTCTCGCGCGGATCCCGCCACAGGTAGATGAAGCGCGCATCCGGAAAAATCTGTTCGAAGAAAGGAATGCGCAGCGAATTCTTCGGCGTCTTTTCCACGAACCGCAGGTGGCGATCGGGTGTCACCGTGCGGCCGTTGCAATCGACCAGCCGGTCCAGGATCGTGGCAACGATCTGTTCCCCTACCTCGAGCGAGTAATGCGCTGCGGTCAGCCGATTCGACTCGACGCCGGCTGCGCCCAGCCGAAGTGACTCGGTCGCCTCCACCAACCAATGCGCCTCGCCGCCGAGCGTGCAGATGCCGGTACTTGCCGCGAGGGTCTCAAACAACAACGTACTGCCGGAACGAGGGGCCGCGATCACAAACACGGGGCGCTTGAGCACCGGTGGCCGGGAGTGGCGACGCGTGGCGGCTCCCGGTGCCGCTGCGCCGGCCTCGGGCTTGGAAATTACCGCGCGCAGCACGCGCCCTTCGAGCACCGTATGCGCGGCAACGCGATTGGTCTTCATGAAGAGGCCCGCCCCCAGCGACGGCGCCGCCGCGCGCACGCTATCTCGCAGCTTGGTGAATTCGGGCCAGCCGGTGGGCGCGTCGCCGAACAGCGAGTAGAGCTGCCGCCAGTCGCGCCGGAACGCGTCGAGCATTTGATGGAATTCCAAGAGCCGGCGTGAATTCTGTGTGGATTCACCCGCGGCGGTCAATTCGGCACGCAGATCCAGGATCAGCAGGTCCACTTCTCCGGGCGGCATGATCGCGGGCAGCGAGATGCGTTCGGTCAGAAGATTCGGCTCGCGTGCAGGATCGAATTGATGCACGTGCATGGCGGCGCCGGGGGCGTCGCCCTGTGCGACCAAATTCCAGAATGCGGCGCTTCCAGCCGTGTCCGCAACCAGGTGAACGCGTACCGCCTCCACCGGATTGTCGACGCGATGCAGCCGCCAATTGTCGAAAATCCAGGATTCACCCGCAGCCATGTGTACGGACTCGTCGCCGCAATGAAAACGTACCTGCGGGTGCGTGACGATGGGGATGTGCAGACGCGCCCGATAGAACCAGTGATAGTTGATATCGGCATGCTGCGGAACGCCGTGTTGCGCGCTCAGGCGCAGCAGCCGTGAGCGGCTCCATACCACTCCGAAACTGGACAACACCTGTCGCAGGTAGGGCGAGGATTCCAAATGCCGGGTCGGCAGCATGGCCCCATTCACCTCGTCGTTCTCTCCGCCCCCGACACTGATCAGGCGCAGTGAGGAGTTGCCGGCAATGTCGTTGGGATGCTTCGCCCACGCCTCCGCAGGAAAGGTGGCGAGCTCGGCGCGCAGCCGTTCCGTGTCAAAGGTAACGGGTAGCTTGTAAAAGGGTTTCGGGAGCCGCATTCAATTCGCTGGATTGCACTTTTGCAGGAACTGTTCGATCTTATTGAACAGCTCGACGTTGTTCGCGACTTTCTCGAATCCGTGCCCCTCGTCAGGGCGGGAATAGAATTCCACCGACTTGCCCGCGCCCTGCAGCGCGTCGCGAAACTTGGTCGCCGTACTGAAGGGAACAATCAAGTCATCCACTCCGTGAGCCAAAAATACCGGAACCGATATCTTATTGATATTGTAGAGCGGCGACCGTTCTCGCAAATAGGCCGATTCCTTTTGGCCCCCGAATGCGTCCGTCCAGAATGCCAGTTCTTCGCGCGAGCGTTCACGGTACAAGCTATTCGTACGCACCATCGGCTCGAAGATCTCCTCCAAGTCGCTGACGCCGGAATAGCTGATGCCGCAGCGGTACAACTCGGGCGTCAGTACCAAGCCCATGAGTGCCGCATAGCCGCCGTAACTGACACCGTAGATGGCGATGCGTCGCGCGTCGACGATGCCCTGTTTGATGGCCCACTGGACGGCGTCGGTGATGTCGCTCTGCATCCGTCCGCCCCATTCGTGCTTGCCCGATTTCTGAAACGCCGCGCCGTACCCGCCGGATCCGCGGTAGTTGATTTGCAGCACCGCATAGCCGCGGGTGGCGAAGAATTGTGTGTCCGGATTCCAGCCATCGTAATCGCGCACGCCGTAGGGCCCGCCATGCGGGTCGACGATCAACGGCAGATTCTTGGCCTCGCGACCGGGCGGGAGGGTTAAATAGCCGTTCAACTCCAGGCCGTCGCGCGAGGAGACCTTGACAGTCCTGACCTGGCCCATCTCCTTGGGGTTGATCCAGGGCGCGCGATCGGCAATCAATGTCACAGACTGTTTGATATCGTCGTACAGGAAATAATTTCCTGGCGATTGGTCGTTCGCCACGTCGATGATGGCGCGTTTGGCATCGATGCATTGGCTGTAGATGCCGTCGCGGTTCACGGCGCCGATGTTCGATACCCTGTTTCGGTAGTGGTCATAGTCCCTGACGGTGTAAATCAATCGATCATCGGATTTCCAGTTTACTGCAACGACGGTGGCAGGTTCTGCGTAGCCTGTGATCGCTCCCGCCGACTTTT
>JANXOV010000068.1 GCA_025357635.1 Pseudomonadota bacterium | reverse complement strand
GAGCCAGGTGTAGTGGCGATACAGGCGCGATCCGAACAAAGCGCCTGATTCTGCGACGAGCCGCTCGTAACCTTTGGCGAAATCCTCGGGCGTGACGAGCGCTGCGGCGCTGTCCGCGGCGATGGCGATGGAATGGTGAAGATCCGCCGCCGGCTCGGAGCCGGGCAGGTCGATTCGTTTGGTGAAGCGGCCGAATTGCACGGGAGAGTCAATCAGGCGGGTCAATGAAGCGGGCTCCAGTTCCACGCTGCCGTCCGCAAGGGTGCTCAGCGGCAGTGCGCACGCTGCGCTCCAGTTGGCAGGCAGCAGAACACTGGCACTTGTTGAGATCGTCTGCGCATCGCGCCCCTTGGGCAGCAGCACGAACTCGTTCCAGCGCAGCACAGCCAATTGCTCGGAGCTGGATCGAGTGGAGCTGAACCCGTCACCGGAAATTGCCAGTCCGATGTCCATCGACAGGTTCAGCGTTCGCGCGCCGGCGGGAACGTTCACGTCGATCGCGTACATGTCGATGGGATTTCGACTCCACTGCAGCCGGACGCCGCCGGCTTTGATTTCCAGGCCGATAATGGATTCCAACGGGCCGCCAGGCGCATGTTCGGCCGGTATCCACTTGGGGTAGACCAGCGTCAACGCTCCCGGCTTCACCTGCAGCGTCATATCCGAATGCACATGCTTGCGCGCGACGTTTCGAGCATCCACACGCACGAGGAGTTCAGGGGACGCGACGGCCGTTCCGGCCAGGATGATCGATGCAATCCCGATGATGACGAAAACTCTCATGCCTGGCTCCTTACTCTTTCCGGTCTGGCGTATCTCGGCTCCGGGTGATGATAGCCGCAAGCCGGCGGATTGCGGTAACCCGAATCCGATGAGGACTGACAAACTCGATTCTGGTATGGCAGAGTGATCTCATGCAGGGTTTTACGGTTCCGACATTCGCCGCCTCGCTGTCTGCGGCGGGGCGCTTGTATTTGTTTCGTCCGCTGGGCGCAGCGACGAGCTTCGCGCACGACGGTGCCGTGTTCGTACTGGGACTCGCGGCCATCATCGTCTGGGTGGCACTCGACCGCTACTCACAAGACGGGTCGGCGCTATTCTGGGCTGCCGGGCTTACCGGCATTGCGTGGTACGTACTTGCCGCCTTGGCGGTGGCATGGCTGGTGGCCGCGCGGTGTGTGCCGGCGGTATCGGTAAAGACGACTGCGTGGATCCTGGCTGCCATTGCGCCCTGGCTGGTCGGCGGATTCTGGCTCAGCAGCATGGCATCAACAGACCAGCGCGCCGGGACGGCATTGCTGGGGACGCTGGTCCTGGCGGTCGTGTACGCAAGCCGCGCGTTGAAGGCTGCCACGGGGAGCCGGCAGACCTCCGCGCTGATACTGGGACTATCGTCCTCAATCCTCATCGGGATCTTCACCGATTCGCTGTACGTGAACGCGTCCGTCTGGTCCTCGGAGCAAGCCGAGGATCCGGCCGGCGAATGGGCGGACGGAGAGAGTCTCTTGTTCGATCAGGCCGCGATGATCGACGAGGCGGTCGCACGCGTCGCTGCGCCGACAGGAACCGATACGGCGGCCTACATGGTGGGCTTCGCCGGCGTCGGCGAGCAGCGCGTCTTTGCCGAGGAAATAGGTCTGGCCGCGCGCGTCATCGGCAAGCGCTACGGCACGGCAAACCGTACCGTGCTGCTCATCAATGACCGGCGCGACCGCGAATCCCACCCGCTTGCCACGGTATCCGGGCTGCAGCGCACGTTGAGCGTGTTGGGCGCGCGCATGGATCGCGACCGGGACGTGCTGTTCCTGGTGCTTTCATCGCACGGGTCCGATGAGCCGGTGTTGTCGGTTTCAAACGGCGCACTGACATTGAATCAATTGGATGGCGAAGCTCTGGCGTCGGCGTTGAAGGACGACAACACCATCATCCTCACCGCGGCCGCCGCCGGCCGCACTTCGTTTGGCTGCAGCAGCGATCGCGATCTGACCTATTTCGGCGAAGCGTTCTTCCGCGATGCGCTGCCGCGCGCGGCGACGCTCAAGCAGGCATTCGAGGCGGCATCCAGCGCACTTGCTGTGCGCGAGCGGGCCGAGCACGAAACGCCTTCCGACCCGCAGGCGTTCTATGGAAAGGCGATGGCTGCAAAACTGGCCTCGCTGGACCGGCGGCCCGCAATCTTCGCGGGTGATCAGAAAGTCGAAGCGGTTCGCAAGGCCGTCGTGACGCGATAGGGGTTCTTTTACTCGGTGCGAGCAACGAGGCTCTTCGCATCGAGTTGCCGGAATGCGGAGGCCACGGTTTCGCGTGAGCAGTCGGTGTAGGTGGCCCAACTGGACGCCTTGCGGTCGTCGAGGAAATGACGGCACAGTTTCTGTGCGGCCAGCGTTACGCGCTCGCGTGCTGCATCCATGCCCGCCGGCGTGGTCAAGTCAAGATCGGCCAGCGAAACGGCTGCGGTTGCCGTTTCAGGACTTGTCTTGGCGGGTGATTCCGCCCGAACAGCGACAGAGGCCAAACTGCAGCCCAAGAGGCTGATGCCGGCGGCGACTTTGAGTGCGGACACGATCTTCTTGCAGCGCATTGCGGTTCCCATCCCTAATTCCAAGTAATGACGAGGCTTGCTAGACCAGGTAACGAAATCGGCGATAGGCTTCGGACAGGACCGTGAAAAAACATGTGTCTGCCGCGTTATGACCAACCGAAGCGCCTGTCGTGATCCCTTGGTTGGGGTCCTGGCGTGCTATATTTTGCTCCGGGTTGCCTGATCGGCCCCGGGGAACGAATGAGTGAGTTGACGACGCTTTTTAATGCCGCAAAAGACGGCGATGCGACCGCTATCGGGGAGATCTACTCTCACCTCTACGCAGAGCTTCGACACCTGGCCCACAGCCGGATCCGGCGTCTGAACAACCGGTCGATGATCGACACCACCTCATTGGTGCATGAGTCCTATCTCAAGTTCATCAAGACAGGCACTCTCAATGTCGACAATCGCCATCAATTCCTGGCGTACGCGGCGAGCGTGATGCGCTCGGTGGTGGTGGACTTCATCCGCCAGAGCATGGCGCAGCAACGCGGCGGCGGAGAAGTGCACGTGACGTTGAACTCCAATGTCTTCGACACGGCCGAATCCCCCGCAGAGGAGATCATCCGGCTCAACGATTTTCTGGAAGTATTGAAGGCCGTAGATCCGCGTCTGGTCAGCGTGGTCGAAATGCGTTATTTCGCCGCCCTGGAAAACACGGAAATAGCGGCATCCCTCGGCGTCACCGATCGCACGGTGCGCCGCGACCTGGAAAAGGCGCGTCTGTTGTTCGCTGATGACTCGCAGTAGCGGGCCGCGCGCTGTTTGCCGTTGCACAAGTGCCAGAATCGCCGGAGCGAGTCGACGCCACGGGCAGCGTCGACTCAGTGCGCGGGAGCTGTCATCAAACTCCCCGCCACCGGCCGGCCCTCGAACAGCGTTTCAAGCACGCGCGTTTTATCGATCTGTGCCACCGGCACTTTGAGTACATTTCGATCGAGGACCACCAGGTCGGCTTGCTTGCCGGGTTCGAGAGAACCTAACCGCCGTTCGCTGTACAACTGGTAGGCCGCACCCAGCGTGCGCGCCCGGATCAATGCCGGTACGCTGATGGTTTGCGCGGGCAACATGGGCGGCTGCGCGGCCTCGCCCGGGTCG
>JANXOV010000131.1 GCA_025357635.1 Pseudomonadota bacterium | reverse complement strand
CTGGGAGTTTTCCTATGCCTCTGGCATGACCGTCATCAACATCGAGGACTTCGCGGCCAGGCGCCACAGGAAATCAAGCCCCTCCCGCGAGGTCAGGCCGCCGATTTCCGGCGTGCCGGTGCCGGGCGCGAACACGGGATCGAAGCCATCGACGTCAATGGACAGATACACCGGCCCGTCGCCGACCACCTCACGCGCCTTCTGCGCCACCGCCGCCACGCCCAAGGCCGCGAAGTCCTCGATGTTGATGACGGTCATGCCAGAGGCATAGGAAAACTCCCAGATCACGTTCGAGCCGCCGCGGATGCCGATCTGAATGGTCCGCTCCGGATCGAGCACGCCGTCGAGCACCGCGAGCCTGAACGGACCGCCGTGATGAAACTTTGAACCGTCGTACACGCCGCCCGTATCGCAATGCGCATCGATGTGGATCATGCCCACCGGGCGCTGCGCACCCAAGGCCTTCAAGATCGGATAGGAAACCGTGTGATCCCCGCCCGCGGATATCGGGCGAACACCCAGACAAACCAGGTTCTTGAAGTAAGCCTCGATATCCTGCAACGACTGCTCCAGGCTGTAGCGGCTGCGAAACGGCACATCGCCGATGTCGGCCACGCGGCAACTGCCCTGCGGCACGGACTGAAAGCGATGGTGGTATGGACCGATGCGCTCGACGCTGCGGATGGCGCGCGGCCCGAAGCGCGCACCCGGACGGTTCGACACACCCAGATCCATGGGAATCCCCACCAATGCGATGTCCAGGCCCGCAGCGGAGGCTTGAAACGGAAGATCGAGAAAAGTTGAGACGCCCGAGTACGGCAGCGTTCGCCGGCCATCGGGCGTTGCGATTTTGGCGGCGGCAGCGGCCAGTACGGGGTCATCGATGTCGAAAACACCGACGTCGGTATAGCGGGCGCGCAGCGCCTTGAGTTTGGCCTCGTCCATGGAGTCATTCTAATCGCAAAGCGTGGGAAAGGATTACATGTCGTGAATGCTGACGCGGGGCACGCACCGCCGACGAAGAGGGGAACGGGGTTTTGCCCGCGATCGCGAGCCGCGGCTCGCGATTGCGGCGCAACCGACACCTGCTCCCCGTGCTCCCGGCATTCAGAGGACGAAAAAAAACGCCGGGCAAACAGCGCAGAGGTTGCGCAGCCTGCCCGGCGTGATCGATCGACTATTTACTCAGCAGTTTCGGATTCCCCGGCAACCGCCGGCTCATCAGACTCAGACATGCCACCGCTGACATCCATGAAGCTGCGGCGGCTGTCGTCGTAGGCGCTACGTCGCTGCGCGTGATACGCAAAGCCCGTGCCCGCCGGAATCAACCGGCCGACGATGACGTTTTCCTTCAGACCGCGCAGACCGTCCTTCAGGCCCCGTACCGCGGCTTCCGTCAGCACGCGAGTGGTTTCCTGGAACGACGCCGCCGATATGAACGACTCGGTGGCGAGCGATGCCTTGGTGATGCCCAGCAGCATCGGATCCCAGGTCGCCTGTTCCTTGCCGGCATGCTTCTGCTTGGCGATGACGTCGAGCAGGCGGCCGCGGTCCATCTGTTCGCCGCGCAACAGGCCCGAGTCGCCCGGAGCGACGACTTCGATCTTGCGCAGCATCTGCCGCACGATGACTTCGATGTGCTTGTCGTTGATCTTCACGCCCTGCAGCCGGTACACGTCCTGAATTTCACGGACCAGGTAATTGGCCAGCGCTTCCACGCCTTGCAGACGCAGGATATCGTGCGGGTTGGGTTCGCCGTCGGCGATGACTTCGCCCTTCTCCACCTGTTCGCCTTCGAACACGTTGAGATGGCGCCACTTCGGAATCAGCTCCTCGTACTTGTCACCCGTTTCCGGCGTGATGATCAAGCGGCGCTTGCCCTTGGTCTCTTTGCCGAAGCTGACCGTGCCCGAGCGTTCGGCGAGAATCGCCGAATCCTTGGGCTTGCGGGCTTCGAACAGATCCGCAACGCGCGGCAGACCGCCGGTGATGTCGCGGGTCTTGGAGGACTCCTGCGGGATGCGTGCGATGACATCGCCCACGGACACCTTCGCGCCGTCTTCCAGGCTGACGATGGCGCCGGCCGGCAAGGCGTAGATCGCCGGGATGTCGGTGTTGGCGAAGGTGACTTCCTTGCCTTTGGTGTTGAGCAGACGCACCACGGGGCGCAGATCCTTGCCGCCCGAACCGCGTTGCTTGGGATCCAGCACCACGGTGCTGGTGAGACCGGTGACATCGTCCACCTGGCTCGTGACGGTGATGCCGTCGACGAAGTCGGAGAACTTGATGAAGCCGGCCACTTCCGTGACCACGGGATGCGTATGCGGATCCCAGTTGGCCACCGACTGCCCCGCAGCCACGGGAACCGCGTCGTTCACCGTGATGGTCGCGCCGTACGGAATCTTGTAGCGCTCGCGCTCGCGGCCAAACTCGTCCACCACACCCAGTTCACCGGAGCGGGAGACCGCGACCAGGTGGCCTTTCTCGTGACGCACGGTCTTGATGTTGTGCAGACGGATGGTGCCCTTGCTCTTGACCTCGACGCCATTCGCCGCCGCCGCCCGCGATGCCGCGCCGCCGACGTGGAAGGTGCGCATTGTGAGCTGCGTGCCCGGCTCGCCGATGGATTGGGCGGCGATGACGCCGACCGCTTCACCGATGTTGATGCGATGCCCGCGGCCCAGATCGCGGCCGTAGCACTGAGCGCACACACCGTAGCGGGTTTCGCAGGTGATGGGCGAACGCACCATGACCTGGTCCACGCCCATTTTCTCGAGCAGCTTGACCAGCTTCTCGTCGATCATCGTGCCCGCCGGCACCAGCACTTCGCCGGTTGCCGCCACGGTCACATCCTGCGATGCCACGCGTCCCAGCACACGCTCGCCCAAGCCTTCGACCACATCGCCGCCTTCGACGATGGGCGTGATCGACAAACCGTAGCTGGTGCCGCAGTCGATTTCGCTCAGGACCAGATCCTGGGCCACATCGACCAACCGGCGCGTCAGATAGCCCGAGTTCGCCGTCTTCAACGCCGTGTCGGCCAGACCCTTGCGGGCGCCGTGCGTCGAGATGAAGTACTGCAGAACGTTCAGACCTTCGCGGAAGTTCGCCGTGATCGGCGTTTCGATGATCGACCCGTCGGGCTTGGCCATGAGGCCGCGCATGCCGGCCAGCTGCCGGATTTGGGCTGCGGAACCGCGCGCGCCCGAGTCGGCCATGATGAAGATGGAGTTGAAGGACTTCTGCCGGATCTTGTTGCCCTTGGAGTCGGTGACTTCATCCGACCCCAACTTTTCCATCATCGCCTTTGCGACCTGGTCATTGGTGCGCGACCAGATGTCGACGACCTTGTTATAGCGTTCGCCGTTGGTGACCAGTCCTGAGGAATACTGCTCCTGGATCTCCTTCACTTCCTTCTCGGCCGTGGCCAGGATCTTGCCCTTGCTCTGCGGCACGACCATGTCATCCACGCCGATGGAGACACCGGCGCGGGTGGCGTAGTGGAAGCCCGTATACATGAGCTGGTCGGCGAACACGACGGTTTCTTTCAAGCCCACGTTGCGGTAGCAGGCATTGATGGTGGCCGAGATGGTCTTCTTGGTCATGTCCTGGTTGATCGCATCGAAGGACAGTCCCTTCGGCAGGATCTCGGAGAGCAGCGCACGGCCCACGGTGGTGTTGACAATGCGGATGGTGTGCGTCAGCGGGCCGCCCTTGACCTCGCGCACATAATCCGACAAACGCACCTTGACCTTGGCATGCAGATCGACATTGCGGCTCTCATAGGCGCGGTGCACTTCGTACACGTCGCCGAAGGCCATGCCTTCACCCTTGGCGCCGACGCGCTCGCGCGTCATGTAGTACAGACCCAACACCACGTCCTGTGAGGGAACGATGATGGGATCGCCATTGGCGGGCGAGAGGATGTTGTTGGAGGACATCATCAGCGCGCGCGCTTCCAGCTGCGCCTCGATGGACAGCGGCACGTGCACCGCCATCTGGTCGCCGTCGAAGTCGGCGTTGAACGCGGTGCACACCAGCGGATGCAGCTGGATGGCCTTGCCCTCGATCAACACGGGCTCGAAGGCCTGGATGCCTAAGCGATGCAGGGTCGGCGCGCGATTCAGCAGAACGGGGTGTTCGCGGATCACCTCTTCGAGAATGTCCCAAACTTCCGGGCCCTCGCGTTCCACCAGACGCTTGGCGGCCTTGATGGTCGAGGCTTCGCCGCGAATCTGCAGTTTCGAGAAAATGAATGGCTTGAACAGTTCCAGCGCCATTTTCTTCGGCAGACCGCACTGATGCAGGCGCAGCGTCGGACCGACCACGATGACTGAACGGCCCGAGTAGTCGACGCGCTTGCCGAGCAGGTTCTGGCGGAACCGGCCCTGCTTGCCCTTGATCATGTCGGCGAGCGACTTCAGCGGACGCTTGTTGGTGCCGGTGATGGCGCGGCCACGGCGGCCGTTGTCCAGCAGCGCATCCACCGCCTCTTGCAGCATGCGCTTTTCGTTGCGCACGATGATGTCGGGGGCGTTCAATTCCAGCAGCCGCCGCAGACGGTTGTTGCGATTAATGACGCGGCGATACAGGTCGTTCAAATCGGACGTGGCGAAGCGGCCACCGTCCAACGGCACCAGCGGACGCAGGTCCGGCGGCAGCACGGGCAGAACGGTCAGCACCATCCACTCGGGCTTGTTGCCCGACTCGATGAAGGACTCGATCAGCTTCAGCCGCTTGGACAGGCGCTTGATCTTGGTCTCAGAGTTGGTGTTGCCCATGTCCTCGCGGACCTTGACCACTTCGGCGGGCAGATCCATGGACTTGAGCAGTTCGTGCACGGCCTCGGCGCCCATGCGGGCGTCGAATTCATCGCCGTGCTCTTCGATGGACTCCAGGTACATCTCATCCGTGAGCAATTGCCCGCGTTGCAGCGAGGTCATGCCCGGATCGACGACCACGAAGGCCTCGAAATACAGCACACGCTCAATCTCGCGCAACGTCATGTCGAGCATGAGTCCGATGCGTGAGGGCAGTGATTTCAGGAACCAGATATGCGCCGTCGGACTGGCGAGCTCAATGTGGCCCATGCGCTCGCGGCGCACCTTGGACTGCGTCACTTCCACGCCGCACTTCTCGCACACCACGCCGCGATGCTTCAGGCGCTTGTACTTGCCGCACAGGCATTCGTAGTCCTTCACGGGCCCGAAAATCTTGGCGCAGAACAGCCCGTCGCGTTCCGGCTTGAACGTGCGGTAGTTGATGGTCTCGGGCTTTTTGACTTCGCCGTAAGACCAGGAGCGGATCATGTCCGGCGAGGCCAGCCCGATCTTGATCGAGTCGAAATTCTCGACCGGAACCTGCGTTTTGAACAGTTTGAGTAAGTCTTTCATATCGATCAAGCCTCGCTCTCGAGTTCAATATTGATTGCCAGGGAACGGATTTCCTTGACCAGCACGTTGAAGGATTCAGGCATGCCCGCCTTCATTTCATGGTTGCCGTCGACGATGGCCTTGTACATCTGCGTGCGTCCGTTGACGTCATCGGATTTGACCGTGAGCATTTCCTGCAGGGTGTACGCGGCGCCGTAGGCCTCGAGCGCCCAGACTTCCATTTCACCGAAGCGTTGACCGCCGAACTGCGCCTTGCCGCCCAGCGGCTGCTGCGTGACCAGGCTGTAGGGACCCGTCGAGCGCGCATGCATCTTGTCATCGACCAGATGGTTCAACTTCAGCATGTACATGTAGCCCACGGTCACCGGACGCTCGAACTGCTCGCCGGTGCGCCCATCGTGCAGCATGGTCTGCCCGGAAGTGGGCAAATCCGCCAGTTTCAGCAGGTTCTTGATGTCGTCTTCGCCGGCGCCGTCGAACACGGGCGTCGCCATCGGCACGCCGTTTCGCAGATTGCTCGCCAGCTCGACCAACTCGACGTCGGTGAGGGACTTAAGGTCCTCTTTTTGTCCGCCGGTTTCGTTGTAGACCTCGTGCAGGAACTTGCGCACATCGATGAGCGCGGCCTGCGCGTCCATCATCTTGCCGATCTTGGCGCCGATGCCCTTGGCGGCCCAGCCCAGATGAGTCTCGAGGATCTGCCCGATGTTCATGCGCGAAGGCACGCCCAGCGGATTCAGCACGATGTCAACCGGCGTGCCGTCGGCCATGTAAGGCATGTCTTCCACCGGCACGATGGAGGAGATCACGCCCTTGTTGCCGTGCCGTCCCGCCATCTTGTCGCCCGGTTGCACGCGGCGCTTCACCGCCAGGTACACCTTGACCATCTTCAGCACGCCCGGCGCGAGATCATCCCCTGCGGTGATCTTGGCTTTCTTCTCCTCGAAACGCTTTTCAAAGTTCTTGCGTTGCGCCTTGAGGCGCTCGGACACGGTTTCCAGCTGCGAGTTGGACTCTTCGTCCTTCAGGCGGATCTCGAACCACTGTTCGCGCGGCACGTCGGCAAGATAAGCCTCGTCGATCTTGCTGCCGGCCTTGAACTTCTTCGGACCGCTTTCCGCATTCTTGCCCACGAGCATGCCCAGCACACGCTGGAACAAATCGTCTTCCAGAATGCGCTGCTGATCGGCCAGATCCTTGCGGACCCGCTCGAGCTCGGACTTCTCGATGGACAAGGCGCGAGAATCCTTCTCCACGCCATCGCGCGTGAACACGCGCACGTCGATCACGGTGCCGTCCATGCCCGGCGGAACGCGCAGCGACGTGTCTTTCACATCGGAGGCCTTCTCGCCGAAGATCGCCCGCAGCAGCTTTTCTTCCGGCGTCAGCTGGGTCTCCCCCTTCGGGGTCACCTTGCCGACCAGGATGTCGCCGGCGCGCACTTCGGCGCCGATGAAGGCGATTCCCGCCTCATCCAGCTTGGCCAGCGCGGAATCTCCAACATTGGGAATGTCCGCGGTGATCTCCTCGGGACCCAGCTTGGTGTCGCGCGCGACGCAGGTGAGTTCCTCGATGTGAATCGTGGTGAAGCGGTCTTCTTCCACGACGCGCTCGGAGATCAAAATCGAGTCTTCGAAGTTGTAGCCGTTCCAGGGCATGAACGCGACCAGCAGATTCTGGCCCAGCGCCAGCTCGCCCAGGTGCGTTGAGGGGCCGTCAGCCAGCACGTCACCGCGGTTGATGGCATCGCCGGCCTTCACCAACGGACGCTGGTTGATGCAGGTGTTCTGGTTGGAACGCGTGTACTTGGTTAGCGAGTAGATGTCCACGCCGGGCTCGCCGGCGGTGGTCTCGTCATCGTTGACGCGCACCACGATGCGCGAGGCATCGACCGAATCGACCTTGCCGCCGCGCCGCGCCACCACGGTGACGCCGGAGTCGATGGCCACGGCACGTTCCATGCCGGTTCCCACCATGGGAGTTTCCGATCGCAGCGTCGGCACAGCCTGGCGCTGCATGTTCGAACCCATCAACGCGCGGTTGGCGTCGTCATGCTCGAGGAAGGGGATCAGCGAGGCCGCCACCGACACGATCTGCTTCGGCGACACGTCCATGAAATTGATCTTGCTGCGCTCGGAGAGCATGAACTCATTCTGGCTGCGGCAGGACACCAGTTCATCGACGAACTCGCCCTTGTCGCTCATCGTCGCATTGGCCTGTGCGATGACGTACTGACCCTCTTCGATGGCGGACAGATAGTCGATCTGATCGGTGACCTTGCCGTTGATGACCCGGCGGTACGGCGTCTCGAGGAAGCCGTACCCGTTGGTGCGCGCGTACACGGCGAGCGAATTGATCAAGCCGATGTTCGGGCCTTCCGGGGTCTCGATCGGGCAGACGCGGCCGTAATGCGTGGGATGCACGTCGCGCACTTCGAACCCTGCCCGCTCGCGCGTCAGACCGCCAGGTCCCAACGCCGAAACGCGGCGCTTGTGCGTCACTTCCGACAGCGGATTGTTCTGGTCCATGAACTGCGACAACTGAGAGGAACCGAAGAATTCCTTCACCGCGGCCGCCACCGGCTTCGCGTTGATCATTTCCTGCGGCATGATGGGTTCGCTTTCGGCGATGGTCAGGCGTTCCTTGACCGCGCGCTCGACGCGCACCAGGCCGATGCGGAAGGCGTTCTCAGCCATTTCGCCAACGCTTCGAACGCGCCGGTTGCCCAGATGGTCGATGTCATCTACATGGCCGTTGCCATTGCGGATGTCGATGAGGGTCTTGAGAACCTCGATGATGTCCTCTTTGCTCAGCACGCCCGAGCCCGTGATTTCGTCACGGCCGACGCGGCGGTTGAACTTCATGCGCCCGACCGGTGACAGGTCGTAGCGCTCGCTGTTGAAAAACAGGTTCTGAAAGAGATTTTCCGCCGCGTCCTTGGTGGGCGGTTCGCCTGGACGCATCATGCGGTAGATCTCCACCAGCGCCTCGAGCCGGGTCTTGGTGGGGTCGATGCGCAGCGTGTCGGAAATGTAAGGGCCGCGGTCCAGGTCGTTCACGAACAGTGTGTTCACCTGGGTGATGCCGTTTTCGATCAGCTTGCCGACGCTGGGAACGGTGAGGATCTCGTTGGCCTTGGCCAGGATCTCACCGGTCTCGGTGTTGACCACATCGTGCGACAACACCTTGCCTTGCATGTATTCGATCGGCACGGGCAGGCGCTTGACGCCGGCCTCTTCGAGATCGCGCACGTGGCGCGCCGTGATGCGGCGCCCCTCTTCGACGATGACTTTCTTGCCGACGCGGATCTCAAAGGCGGCGGTCTCGCCGCGCAGGCGCTGCGGAATCACCTCGAATTCAATTTCCTTCTTGCCCAGATGGAACACGTTCTTCTCGAAGAACATGTCCAGCACCTGCTCTTCGTTGTAACCCAGCGCGCGCAGAATGATGCTCACCGGGAGCTTGCGGCGGCGGTTGATGCGCGCGAACACGCAATCCTTCGGGTCAAATTCGAAATCCAGCCATGAACCGCGATAAGGGATGATGCGCGCGGAGAACAGCAGTTTGCCCGAGGAATGGGTTTTGCCGCGGTCATGGTCGAAGAACACGCCCGGGCTGCGATGCAATTGCGAGACGATGACGCGCTCGGTGCCGTTGATCACGAACGTGCCGTTGTCGGTCATCAAGGGCAGCTCGCCCAGGTAGACTTCCTGTTCGCGCACGTCCTTGACGGGCTTCTTGGCGCCGCTGGCCTCCTTGTCCAGAACGATCAGGCGTACCTTGACGCGCAGCGGTGCTGCATAGGTCAGGCCGCGCAGCTGGCATTCTTTGACGTCGAACACCGGATCGCCGAGACGATAGCTCACGTACTCGAGCGTGGCATTGCCGGAGTAGCTGGAAATCGGGAATACGCTGTCGAAAGCAGCATGCAGACCGATGTCTTCACGCTTGGTTTCAGGGATGTCCGACTGCAGAAACCTGCGGTAGGAATCCAGCTGAATGGCGAGCAGATACGGCGTGCCCAGAATGCTCGGCCGCTTGCCGAAGTTCTTGCGGATACGCTTTTTCTCAGTAAATGAATATGCCATCTGGAACCTTCCCGGGCGCTACGCGCCGAATTTAACGTCGCCGAAGCCGGCGCCGTCCAAAAATGGCCCGCTGCGCGGGCAAAGAATCAAATCAAAAGCGCAGCCGCCGGCCGACGCGGTTAAGCGCCGGTCGACGGTCTGCGCGTGCGCGAACGCGTCGGTCACTATTTGATAGCAGCCTTGGCGCCGGCGTCTTCCAGCTTCTTCTTGATCGCCTCGGCATCGGCCTTGGGGATGCCTTCCTTGACGGTCGACGGAGCGCCTTCCACCAAGTCTTTTGCTTCCTTCAAGCCCAGACCCGTGATTTCACGGATGACCTTGATGACGCCCACTTTGTTGGCGCCAAACTCGGACATGGTCACGGTGAACTCGGTCTGCACTTCAGCGGCAGGCGCTGCTGCGCCGCCCGCCGCCGCGGCAACCGCGGCAACAGGGGCCGCCGCCGTGACGTTGAACTTCTTTTCCATATCAGCAATCAACTCGACAACTTCGATAACCGACATCTTGGAAATCGCGTCGAGAATCTCGTCCTTAGAAACAGCCATTGATATCTCCTAAAAAATTTAACCAGCTGCCGCCTGCTCTGCGCCATTCGAGTTCGAATGAGTCTTTTTCGATTCAGCAACGGCTACGAGCGTGCGCACCAACTTGACGTTGGGAGCAGCCAGCGTACTAACGAACTTCGCTATCGGTGCCTTGAGGACGCCCAACAACTGCGACAACGCCTGCGCGCGCGTGGGCATCGAAGCCACGCGATCCAGATCCTTCGCGGCGAGCAACTGCCCGCCCAAGGAAACCAGCATCGTCACCAATTTGTCATTGTCCTTCGCAAACGCCTTGACGATGCGCGCTGCCGCGCCTGGGTCGTCTTGAGAGAATGCGAGGACGATCGGTCCTTTCAGCGCCGGAGCGATACACTCAAAAGCGGTGCCGGCGACGGCTTTGCGGGCGAGTGTGTTCTTGACGATGCGGACATAGACGCCCTCGCTGCGCGCTTTCGCGCGCAGAGCGGTCATCTGCGTCACCGTCAAGCCACGGTTCTCGGCGCCCACCACGGACAGGGCTTTCGCCGCCACCGCGTTGACCTCCGCCACCACGACTTTTTTGTCTTCCAACCTGAGTGCCATCCGGTCCTCCAGATAAGCTACATGCCAATCCAGCCGCCACCCGCACCTCGCGGCGCGTCTGGCTTCTGGGCCACCGGCGGAATCCGTTAGCAGGAAAATCCTGTTGCGGGTCCCACCATCTGCGCAGGTGATCTTTAAGAGCCCTTGTATCCTCGGCTCACCTGCGGTCTTCGACGGTGGGTGCGCCGCGGCCCTTGCCGCCCAGCGCAACCCCCCATCAATTCGAAAATTCGTTACAGATCCAAGCTTGCCTGGTCGACCGGAACGCCCGGACCCATGGTGGATGAAAGCGTGAGCTTCCTGAGATAGATTCCCTTGGAAGTGGCCGGCTTGATCTTTTGCAGATCGGCAATCAGCGCCAACAGGTTCTCTTTGAGTTTCACGGAATCGAAACTGGCCCGGCCGATCTGCGCGTGTACGACGCCGCCCTTGTCGGTTCGATAGCGAACCTGTCCGGACTTGGCGTTTTTCACCGCGCCGGCGACATCCGGCGTCACGGTGCCGACTTTCGGGTTCGGCATGAGGCCGCGCGGACCGAGAATCTGTCCGAGCTGGCCCACGATGCGCATGGCATCGGGACTGGCAATGACCACATCAAAGTCCATCTGTCCGGCCTTGACCTTTTCGGCCAGATCTTCAAATCCAACGATGTCCGCGCCGGCCGCCTTGGCGGCCTCCACGTTCTTGCCTTGAGTGAACACGGCCACGCGCACCGTCTTGCCCGTGCCATGCGGCATCACGGTCGACCCGCGCACCTGCTGATCGGACTTGGAGGCGTCGACACCCAGGTTCACGGCAACGTCCACCGACTCGTTGAACTTGGCGGTGGCCAGCTCCTTGACGAGATTGAGTGCGTCATCGATCGGATACTGCTTGCCAGGCTGGATCTTGTCCTTCCAGATCTTGGTTCGTTTGACTACGGCACTCATTTCAGAGCCCCTCCACGTCGACGCCCATGCTGCGAGCGCTGCCTGCAATGGTTCGCACCGCAGCATCGAGACTCGCGGCGGTCAGATCGGGCATCTTGAGTTTGGCGATGTCTTCCAATTGTTTGCGCGAAATCTTGCCCACCTTGCTGGTGTTGGGCGTTCCGCTGCCCTTGGGGATGCCGATCGACTTGCAGATCAGCACCGACGCAGGCGGCGTCTTCATGATGAATGTGAAGCTGCGGTCGCTGTACACCGTGATCACCACCGGAGTCGGCAGGCCCTTTTCAAGGCTCGCGGTCTGCGCGTTGAACGCCTTGCAGAACTCCATGATGTTGACGCCCTGCTGGCCCAGCGCCGGTCCCACGGGGGGACTGGGGTTGGCTTGGCCCGCAGGAATCTGCAGCTTGATATAGCCGGTAACTTTCTTTGCCACGAATCACTACTCCTGGGTCCAAACGCTCTCTTTCAAAGAGCTCCCCGACGGTTCTTTGAAAATCAACCCTTCTCGACTTGCGAGAAGTCCAATTCGACGGGCGTTGAACGCCCCAAAATTTGCACCGCCACGTGCAGGCGGTTCTTTTCGTAATTCACCGACTCGACCACGCCGTTGAAGTCGTTAAACGGCCCGTCGGTCACTCGCACCACTTCGCCAGGCTCGAACAGCACCTTGGGCTTGGGCTTGTCCACGCCCTCTTCGACGCGGCGCAGGATGGACATGGCTTCCTTGTCGGTGATCGCAGCGGGCTTGTCGCTCGTGCCACCGATGAAGCCAAGCACCTTGGGCACTTCCTTCACCAGATGCCAGGTCTCCTCGTCCATCTCCATCTGCACCAGCACATAACCGGGGAAGAATTTGCGGTCGGACTTGCGCTTCTGGCCGTCACGCATCTCCACCACTTCTTCGGTCGGCACGAGGACTTCCCCGAATTTGTGCTCCAGACCCGCGCGCCTGACGCGCTCCTTCAGAGACTCGGACACCTTGTGTTCGAAGTTCGAATACGCATGAACGACATACCAACGCAGGGACATAAACGCTCCGGGTTACTTCAGCCGGCCTGACCGGTTAACAAACGAGTCATCCAGGTGAGCAACCAATCGAGCAGCCAGAAGAACACACCCATGATCGCCGCAAAAATGAACACGACATAGGTTGTCTTGGTCGTCTCTTCACGCTCCGGCCACACCACTTTGCGCAGCTCGACGCGCGAGCCCAATGCAAACTGCCAAAACTGCCGTCCATACCAGGAAGTCCAGGCCAGCCCCAGGCTTGCAGCCACCCCGGCCACGACCATGCCGATCCGCAGCACCAGGGGCCGCTCGTCGTACCAATAGAACGCGACGATGCCAGCCAGCAGCACGAGAACTGAAAGCGTCATGAGCGCCGTGTCTTTTGCCGACGCATTGTCCGATGTTTGCACTTCAGCCATCTTCTCGATACCCGCTAATTGGCAGGCCAGGAGGGAATCGAACCCCCAACCTGCGGTTTTGGAGACCGCCGCTCTGCCAATTGAGCTACTGGCCTATTCAAACGCTGACGCGTGAATTCAACGGGATCGCGCGCAAGCGCGATCCCGTCCTTGTTCACAATCCGAATCAAAGAATCACCTTCGCCACGACGCCGGCGCCCACCGTCTTGCCGCCCTCGCGGATCGCAAAGCGCAAGC
>JANXOV010000079.1 GCA_025357635.1 Pseudomonadota bacterium | reverse complement strand
CGCCCGGGTCGCGCGAGGTGGCACCGGCCTGGATGTCCTGCCACGGATTCTCATTGGTGAAGAACCAGTCGCTGCCGCCGGCAAGCCGTGCCCCGGCACGATGCAGATCGCCGTAGGGGAACATTTCCGCCGCGGTTTTCGGACCGGTGAGCAGCTGCGTGGCTTTCAGATAAATATAGCCCGGAGGCCCCGCAAAGGCGCGCGGCGCAATCCAGCCCTCTTGAATATTGGCGATGACGCCGAGCTGTCGAAACCGCAGCCGGTCCGCTGCGCCCACCCATTGCAGATGCGTAATGGTGTGCCGGCATTTTGGGCAAGGACCTTTCTTGCGGGCCGCGGCGATGGCGTCCAGCACCTGGCGTGCGGCGCCATCGCCAATCACGTGCACGAAGATCGACAGGCCGTGCGCTTCGGCCAGTCGCACCACCTCGTTCATCTGCTCCTGCGTGTAGTAGCCTTTGGTTGCGGGCTGTCCGTTCCGCGGCAACATGAAGGCCAGCTTGTCTTCAATATTGCCGTCTGCAAATACCTTCACGAAGTCGATACGGGTATGGGCCGACTGGTGAATGCGTTTGGCCGCGATGCGTGGAATCTCGGTGCGGTAGTGGGCGGGGTTGACGCCGAACGCGAGCGAGACGTTCAGGCTCAACTGACCTTCTTTGTCGAGAGCCTGATACGCGGCCTCGATGTCATCGTCGGCCAGGGCATCGAGGACGGATGTGATCCCCAAGCCGTTCAAGTAAGGAACTGCGGTTCTGTACAAGTCCACCGTGGAAGCGGCATAACTTGAATCGTGCAGCACAGCCGCAAGCACCGCCTCATGGGCCGCATCGCGCAGCACGCCGGTGGGTTCGCCGTTGGCCGGATCATGTTCGATGCGGCCACCGCTGGGCTGCGGGGTGTCGCGCGTAATCCCAAACGTTTTCAATGACTTGGAGTTGACCCACAAGGTATGCAAGTCCATCGAGATCACCGCCAGCTTGCGATCCGGCGCGATCGTGTCGAGGCGCGCGAGACGCACATCGCTGATTCGGGGGTTGTCGGTGAAGTACCAGCCATAACCCACCACCCAATCGCCCGGCGGCGCCTTCCGGGCGCACTCGGCCAGCTTTGCGTAGCCCGCCTCGACACTGAAGCTGCGCACATTGCAAAGCCGGTGCAGCAGTAACTCGCCCAGCGCGGTGTGAATATGCGAGTCAATGATCCCGGGCAGCACGGTCTTGCCGGCCAGATCAATGACTTGCGCTCCCGCACCCGCCGCGCTCGTTGCCTGGCTGTCTGATCCCACATAGGAAATGGCGCCGTTCTTGATGGCGATGGCACTTACCCAGAGCTGATGCGGATTCCCCGTGTACACCTCGCCATTGCGGAGCACGAGGTCTGAAGCCTGTGCCGCTGCTGCTGCGTAGACCGATGCACACGCGAATAGCCAACAAGAAATGCCTCGCATGATCATCAACCCCTCTCATGTCGATGGACGCCGCGCAATGGTATATTCATTTTAACTGCGAAGCATTTACATGGGGATGAACATGCGCGGCACACGATTCTTCTCCGGCGCGCTCTTCGCCGCCTTGGCGATGCTATGCGGGCTGATACCAGCAACTGCCGCCGACACTGCCGATCTCGTAGTCACCCACGCACGCATCGCCACCGTCGATGCCGGCCACCGTATGGCCGAGGCGCTGGCCGTGCGCGGTGGCAAGATTCTCTACGTGGGCGGGGAAGCCGGAGCATTGGCGCTGGCGGGCCCCAACACCGAGCGGGTCGACGCCGGCGGGCGGCTGATTCTTCCGGGCCTCATCGATTCGCACATCCATCCGCTGGGCATCGTGCAGTTCGATATCTGCGACCTGAAGAGCCAGCCAATGTCGTTGCGGCAGTTGTCGGACTTCGTGCGCGCCTGCGTCGAGCATTTCAAACCATCGCCGGGCGAGTGGCTGTCGGTGGATCAGTGGAATTATGCCGGCCACAATGCGCCGGACACGGAACTACCGACGGTTCGCGCGGCTTTGGACCGCGCGTCGACCACCACGCCCATTCAGCTGCGCGGCAACGATGGCCATCACGGTGGCTTCAACAGCGCCGCGCTGGCGCGGGCGGTCGATACGGCCGGGCGCACGGTGGGATTAAGCAAGGCGACCCTGGGCACTGAGTTTGCACGCTTTAAACCGCTGATCGGCGTGGATGAGCGGGGCGAGCCCAACGGTGCCGTGGATGAAGAGGCTCGCGCCATTCTCGGCCTGCCAAAATCAGCGCGATTGAAAAGCCTCATGTCCGCGCCGCATCGCGTGGTCGACGTGCTGCATCACAGCGGCATCACCGCCATGCAGGATGCGGCGGCATCGGATGACAATTTCGCTCTGTACGACATGCTGCTCGCCGCCGGTCAACTCGACGTGCGCGTCAATGCCGCGCAGTACTTTGCGCCACAGGATTTTCGAACCAAGGACGGCAAGCTCGATGTGGCAAGGGCTGTGGCGCTGGCGCGCGCGCGGCGCGCGCATTACGCGGGCAATCCGCTGATCAAGGCCGAGGCAGTGAAGCTGTTCGCCGATGGCGTTCTCGAGGGCGACCCGAATGCGAATCCTCCGACGCTGCCGCATGGGGCGCAGATCAAGCCCTTCCTGCTGCCGCGGTTCAAGCGCGATGCGGATGGCAAGCTGCAGGTCGCTGGTTACCTTGATATCAACGGGCCTGCCTGCCGCGCGGCACTACAGTCTCCGCAGCGCTTCAAGTCGCAGGCGGCCATCGATGAGTTCCGCCGGCTCAATGGCTACGCGCCCGCCAGCTGCACGCCGTACCGCGGCGTGCTGACGCTGCCGCGGCCTGAGTTGTTCCAGTGGGCGGCAGGCTTTCATCAGGCAGGGTTTACCTTGCACGTGCATGCCATCGGCGATGACGCTCTGCGCGCCACGCTTGATGCCATTGAACGCGCCCGCAAGCTTGACGGCGTGGCGACGCAGGCCGATACCATCGCGCACGCGCAGCTCATTCATCCAGATGATGTGAACCGGCTCGGCCGAGACCGCATTGGCGTGGCATTCACCTATGCCTGGGCTTACACCGATCCGGACTATGACATCTCGGTCATCCCCTTCATTGACAAGGTGACCGGTACTGGCCCCGCGGCGCTGCATGATCCGTCCTTTTACTATGAGCGCAACACCTACCCCGCTCGCAGCGTGAAGGCGGCGGGGGGTATCCTGCTCGCAGGGTCTGATGCGCCCGTGGACACGCGCGACCCGCGTCCGTTCATCAACATGCAGATGGCGGTGACACGGCGTTTTGCCGGTCAGCCGGCGCTCAACCCGAGTGAGGCCATCAGCATCACCGATGTGCTGGACGCCTACACCATCAATGGCGCGCGTTCACTTGGGCGCGCCGATGAGATTGGTTCGATCGAGCCCGGCAAATCGGCCGATTTCATTCTGCTGGACCAGGACATTCTGGCGCTGGCGGCAGCCGGTGACGCGCAGCGCATCGGCAACACCCAAGTGCTGGGCACCTGGTTCAAGGGGCGACGCGTGTACACCGGGGAATCGAAGTGAGGTTCGTAGGAATTGGCGCAGCGGCCATGGTCTTGTGCCTGGCCGGTTCACCGCTGCGTGCCGCCATCACGCCCGACGAACAGCAGTTGCTGAACGCGCTGGATGCGTCGCGCGCGCTGGCGGACTTGAAGCGCCTGGCGGAGGAGGTGATCAAGACTCCTTCAGGAGTGGGCGATGGTTCGGTGGTATCGGGCAGCATCGAAGAAGCCACCATGGCCGAGGATATCGCCGCCAGTTTTCGAAAAATGGGTCTGCAGGTGAGCATCGAGGAATATCCGGTGCGCGCCTACCGCTACGATCCGGTCACCCTGCGTGCCAACGGCAAGGCGGTGGCTGCCATCAGCCTGCATGCCACCGGCACGACCTGGGGCCGGCGCGATGGCGTGGATTTCGCGCGGGGCAACGAGGCCGGCGGACATCGTCTGCGCGCGCTGCTCGTCGATGCCGGCAATGGTTACGCCGCCGATTACGCCAGGGTCGGCGACGTGCGCGGCAAGGCGGTGCTGGTGCGGCGCGAGTTGGATGACTGGCCGCCCGTGCAAATCACCGAAGCGGCACAGCATGGCGCCATCGCCATTGTTTTCTTCGATCACCCAGGATCGGGCGCGCAAGTGGACGCGCTGCGCCAGGACAGCCTGTGGGCGCACGAGCAACTGCCCACGGTGGCCATCAGTGTGCGCTCTGCCAAGGATCTGATGCAGCAGATGGCAGCGAAGAAGCCCATGCAGATCGAACTTGAGAACCGCATGCAGGCGGGCGATGGCATCTCCCGCAATGTCGTGGGCCTGCTGCGCGGTACCGAGCTGCCGGATGAGTGGGTGATGGTTGCGGGTCATTTCGACCGTTGGTTTCAGGGCGCAATGGATAACACCAGCGGCACCGCCGCCGTGCTCGAGGTGGCGCGCGCCTTCACCCAAGCCAGGATACGCCCGCGCCGCTCGATTCTGTTCGTCGCCGCGGGCAGCGAGGAGGCCGGTCAAGAGGATGCGGAGCGCGATTGGCTGGCCGGCTCCTATGCCTTCGTACTGCGACATCCCGAGGTGATGCGCAATGCAGCGCTGGTTTTTAATCTCGATGGATTTGGTTGGAATTCCTCCAAGACCACGCTGCGTTCTTCGCCGGATATGCTGGCGCACCAGCAGGCGTTGCTGGCGGATCTTGGACTGGCAACCCAGATCGGCGTGCAGCCGACGGTGGGCAGCACCACGGATGCCTGGAATTTCGGGGTTGTTGGCGGTGCGGCGATCAACAGCCTGGTCAGCTTCGATCCGGCTTTTTACCCGATGTATCACACGCAGATGGATGTATACCGGCCCGAGCGATTCATCAACATGGCGCCGAGCCTGCGGGTGTTGGCGCTGAGCTTGAAGCGCGCCGCCGATGAGCCGCGCCTGCCGATCCAGCTGACCGCGGTGGCAGACTTCGTCGATGCGCAGCTCGCAGCCGATGCCCTTAATGCGCCGGATGTGTCGTTCGCACAGACGCGCGCGGCGCTGGCGCAGTTTCGCCAGGCGGCGGTCGCGGTGGAGGCGAATCAGCGGCCTGAATCGGCCGATGCGGTCAATCGGGTGCTGATGGCCACGCGTCATACGCTGGTTCCCTGGCTGTATGTCGACAATGGCGACTATGATCAGGCGGTGCGCACGGCCGGCCAGGCGAAGCGTGTGGCTGCACTTGATCAGGCACTGGCCGCTGCCAGGGCCAAGGATCGCCCAACCACCGCCAAGGCGCTCAGCGGGTTCTACGAAGGCCGTCAGTGCCAGAAGCTGTCCGCCGATGTGTATGCCTACGAACGAAATTTCTGGGCAGGCGAGGGCGGCTGGGCAAGCCGCTACCAGCATCGAACTGCGCCGCCTCCACCGGCTTTTGATGCCGGTTGCCGGGCGCTGTCGAGCGCGACGCAGGACTGGAGCGCCGTGGAGTCCGGGCTGATGGCTGCGCGCGTCGACGCCGTCGCGGGGATGACGCAGTCGTTGGCGACGATGAGCGCGAAAATCCGCGCGGCCACGGTTTCATTGGAGGAATTTTCGCGGTTCGGTGTTCTGCGGTGAGGGCCGGGGTTTTGACGGCAGCTATGGGCCTCCGTATATAGGGGTCAGGGGAAAAAGCAGTGCTGTGTAACAGCGCCGCGGCGGCGATGACCGTAAACGGGAGAAAGAGTCATGATGTCGAAGTCTATTGATACACGCAGACAGCGGGCGGCTCGCCTTGTCTGGTTGAATGTGACGGCGCTGGTGCCCCTCGCACTGGGTGTCCTGAGTGCGACTCCCGCCGTGGCACAGTCTGCCACGGAGATTGAAGAGATCACCGTGACGGCCACCCGCCGTGCCGAGCCGTTGTCCAAGGTCGCCATCAGCATCAGCACCATCGGCAACGAGGAAATGGCGGCTCGCGGCGTCAAGGCGCTCGATGATCTCGTGCGCTTGAGCCCGGGCCTGAACTTGACCCGCAGTGCCGCCACCGGCGCCAGCCAGATTGCCATCCGAGGCATTTCCTCGGATGCCGGATCCGGCACGACCGGCGTGTACATCGACGACACCCCCATTCAGGTGCGCAACCTCGGCTTTGGTGCGGGCACCGCGCTGCCTGACTTCTTCGACGTGGAGCGCGTGGAAGTGCTGCGTGGGCCCCAGGGCACGTTGTTCGGCGCCGGATCTGAAGGCGGCACGGTGCGCTTTATCATGACGGAGCCCAGCCTGTCCAAGGCCTCCACCTCAACGCGGGCGGAATTCGCCACGTTGAAGAATGGTTCTCCATCCTATGAGGCGGGTGCGGCGTATGGAGCACCGATCATCGACGATCGGCTCGGATTTCGCGTCAGCGCCTATTATCGGCGCGAGGGCGGTTATATCGATGCGGTTGGCGGCACCTACAATATCGTGGATCCGACCGGCGCTTCCTACGGCAATTCGGTGGCGTTCACGCGCACCAACACGTTTGAAAAAGACGTGAACTGGAACCGTACCATCGCCTTCCGAGGCGCATTGAAGTTTGTGGTCAACGACAAACTCACCATCACTCCGTCGGTTTTCTATCAGAAGCGGCATGTCAATGATGGCGCCGGTGCCGGCGCGCAGTTTGACCTGTCCACCTCCAATGTCCGGTCGCGCGACTATTCGCGTCAGTACAATTATCAGGGCACGCCGGGCACCGTCTACACGGCACCGAATGATCCAACCACGACCACCACGCTGAACGGGTTTAGTGGGCCCGATAACGCGTTCGGCGATGACAAGTTCACGCTGTCTGCGCTGGGCATCAGCTGGGATTTGGGTCCCGTCACGTTGGTATCAAACACATCTTTCTTCGATCGAACTGCCCTGCAATGGTACGACTACTCCAAGGGCTATGCGCAGTTCTATTCGCCGCAGTTCTTCCTGCAACCCGACGGCCTGACATCCACTGGCACCTACCTGCCTGCCGGATGGAAATCCATGGCGCGTTACGACAATGAGCAGAAGAACTTCGTGCAGGAATTTCGAGTGCAGTCGAATGACACGACGGCGCGACTGACCTGGGTGGCTGGGGCGTTTTTTTCCCATAACCGGCAAATTGCTGCCGAGCCGATCAGTCAGAACTGGCTCATCAATTCATCCTGGGTTGGGTTTTACCCGACAAACTTCGGCATCGGCTACTACGGAGTCAACGGGGGCGACCCCTTCGGCCCCGGCTCGACCGCTGCGCAAAACTTTTTCGGCGACAACATGTTCCCCAATGCCGTGTCGTTTCAGGGTGACTGGAAGACGGTGGAAGAGCAGCTGGCGGGCTTTGCACAGGCGGATTTCAAGATCACCGAGCATTTCAAAGCAACGGTGGGATTGCGCGTATCAAAGAACAAGCTGGATTTCGATGCGGCTTACACCGCGCCTGAAAATAACGCGAGCGCGCCATTTGGGTTTCCGTGCGCAGCAGCACCTTGTGTCCTGGGCCAGGGCGATAGTGCGCCGGTGTACCCACGGTCCTCAACGAAGGCGAGCGAGAATGCCGTCACGCCAAAGTTTGGACTGGCGTACCAGATCAACGATACCAATCTCATTTACGCAACGGCATCGAAAGGATTTCGCCCCGCCGGCGCCTCGCTGCGCGTGCCGTCCATCTGTGATGGCGACTTGATCCTCAATGGGTATGTGGACGCCAACGGCAATCCGGTGCAACCGCCGTCCTACAAGTCAGACTCGGTGTGGAGTTACGAGCTGGGCAGCAAGAACCGTTTGTGGGGAGGCCGGCTGGTGCTGGACGGCAGCATCTACCAGGTGAAGTGGAAGAATATCCAGTCCAATGTCAGCCTGACGAACTGCGCCTACAACTTTGTCGACAATCTGGCGGATGCCACCTCACGAGGAATCGACTTGGCCTTTCAGCTCAAAGCCACGGAGCACCTTGAACTGGGCGGTGCCTTCGGCTACAACGATCCCAAGTTTGATCGTGATGCGTTGTCGCCCGGCGGAAAGAAGATTTTCAGCAAGGGTGCTGGCATACCGGACGCCGGCGCGCCGATGACCGTGTCGTTGTCGGGCGAGTACGTGATGCCTTTGGCTTCGGGTCGCCAGGCCTACGCGCGTGCGGACTTCACCCACACCTCAGAATGGCGGCGCGTGGACAACCTGGATCCCAATTCGCCTCGCTACGACCCGCGACTGCAGCCGATACCCGCGTACAACGTTGTGAACCTGAGGCTTGGCGCGCGTTTCAGCGAAATCGACCTGTCGCTGTTCGTGCAGAACCTGACGAACGCGGCGCCCGGACTTGATCTGCAATCGGGGACCTATTACGACCCGCAAGACTGGACGAATGCCTCGCTGCGGCCGCGCACCTATGGTCTGACATTCACCTGGCGCAGCAACTAATAGATGCGGCCAGGCTTGAATTCACAATGCGCTAGAACGCCGAGGCTTTGATCTGGATCGTGGCGTATTGCCACGCTTTGCGAAACTCCTCATCCGCCGCGCGCGCCTCAGCGGCTTTGCCTTGCGCCTGCAGGGCCTGGCTCAGGCCGAACAACGCCCATCCGTCGCCCGGTTGCCGCGCGAGTGATTCCCGATAGACGCGCTCTGCCTCTGCCGCAAGTCCCGCACGCAGCAGTGCAGCGCCTAGAACATGGCGCGCCGGAAAGAACCAGCCCGCCGGTTCGTCGTAGGTCAGTTTGTCTTCCTGGTTGACGGCCTCTCGCAAACTGCGAAGTGCATCTTCACTGCGCCCCTCGCTGCTCGCAATGCGCGCTGCCGCCACATGATGCCCAACGCGCAGCGCATCGCGCAGCAGAACCTGGCCGGCGGGTGCGTCGGCCGGTAGTGCCTCGATGAGTTTGTCGAGTTGAGCCAGCCGTTCCTTGGCTTGCGCCGTACGGCCGGTTGCCGCCAGCGCGACAGCGGTTGCATACAAGTAGCCGCCGGTAAGACCGGGCAGTTCGGGATCCGGGGCCGATTCAGCGAGCAGCGCATCCCATTGACCGAATCGCACATACGCAGCATACAGCTCGGCAACGTACCAATCGGCGCCGGGCATGGTCTTGAGCAATGCATCGGAAATGCTGGCCCTCGAGTTTTTCACGGCTTCGATGGTTTCTGCATCGCGTCCTGCGGCTGCGGCGGAGAAGGCGAGGAATTGATAATTGTGGCTGAAATACATGGGGTAGTAATCCAACGGCTTTGTCGTCGCCAGATAACGAATATCGGCCGCAGCGCCTTTGCGGTTGGCCTCGGCTGACTCCTCGTAACGCCCGACGCGGTGCATGATGTGCGCCGGCATGTGTTCCAGGTGACCGGCGGCAGGTGCCATGCCTCGCAATCGCTCCGCCGCCACGACCCCTTTTTCCGGATGGGGCGATGCTTCGATCGCGTGGACGTAGTAGTGCAATGCGCCCATGTGCATTGGATCGCGCGCTATCACCGCTTCGAGCGTGGCGAGGATTGCCTCGGTGCCCGGCGCCGGCTTTCCGTCGGTGCCCCAGAGCTTCCATGCGCGCAGATTCATCATGGATTCTGCGTACATCGTTTGCACATCCAGATCGTCCGGGAAACGTTGCGCGACCTTGCGCATGGCAGCTGAATAGGCGGTGAGTACGGGCAGGGCGGTTTGCGGATCCAGTGGTTGCGCATTCGGATAGCGCAGCGGCAGCGCTGCGATCAATGCCTTTTCCACAGGCGTAGAGGATTTGGCCAGCCGTTGCGCACGTGCGGTTGCCTCGAAGGCGATCTTGGCGCGGGATGCCGCCAGCATCGGCAGGTTGTAATTCGGCCCGACGGTCAGTGCGACACCCCAGGCGCACATCGCGCAGGCTGGGTCGATTTCCAGCGCGCGCGCGAAGGAGCGGGTGGATTCATCGTGATTGAACGCCCACAAAAAGCGCATTCCCTGATCGAAGTAACGCTGCGCCTCGGTGGAGCGGGTAGTGATGCGACGGTGAAACGAGCCCAGACCCTCGTAGAGCTGTGCGCCCTTGGACCAATCTGCCAGCGTTGTGGGCAGATGCTCGCTCATGGCCATGGCGCTCGGCGCAGGAGACGCAGTCGCGGCGGGTTCCGCCGGCGTCGACGCCCAGGATGCCGATGTCGCAATGGCGGTAACCAGAAAAAGCGGTCGTATATTGCGGCACATGATGATCTTGCCCTCAAGTTCCCCGGTTCCGTAGCTTAGCGCAGGCCCCACTGACGCGCACCTGCGGACCCGCCGTTACGCAGCGGCATTGTTCATGGGCGTTGCAAGAAGGCTTGCACGCGCGCAAGTTCCGCGTCCAGTGCGCGTGCGTAGACCCGCGGTTTGGGTTTGCTGCCCGAAACGTAACCCATGGTTGCTTGCAGCTGTCCGGCCTTGAGGGAAATGTTTGCCCAGCCGATGATTTCATCGCGCCACAGCAGCGGCAGGGCGTAGTAGCCGAGCCGGCGCTTCGCAACCGGCGTATAGGCCTCAAACCGATAAGCCCATCCCCAGAATTGCTCGAACCGACGCCGGTCCCAGACGATGGGATCAAACGGCGCCAGCAGGCGTACGGCCGGGTCGGATGCCTGACCAATGACGAGCGGCTGCTCATCTGCCGGCCAGTACCATTGCGCGCCGGCAATGCTTGCGTGCGCCAGCGTATGTTTCGCGCGGGCCAGGGCTGACCTGGTTTCGCGTGTCAGTTGCGGTGCCGAGCGACGCAGCATGCTCATGAACTGTGAAAGACTTCGCGCCGGCAGCGGCGCGTACAAGCGAACGATCAGCTGCATCAGGCTTTGCGCCTGCGCCAGGCGCGCGCGCGCATCTGTGCTCGTGCGGACGGCTTCGCGGGCGGCATACACGCGGATTCCATTGTCGCGGCGCGCGACCCGCAGCAGACCTTGGAAATGCATATGATCCAGCAGCTGTGTGGTTGCGCTGGATGCGCCGCCCCAATAGTTCGTGACGCGTCCATGGGCGAACTGCGCCGCCGCCTCGCGCGGATGCACTTCGGTCTTGGAGCGAACGAAGGCGAGCAGGTCTTCCATGCGTTGGTGGCGTACCGATCCGCGCCGCACGCTCGTCTTGCGCGGTTGCAAGGAAGCGGCATGAAGGTGCGGCAGAAAGCCATAGTTGACGAAGAACTCTTCGTCGATTGCGAGCGTCGGATAGTGCTGCTCGAGATCCCCGGCGTGATAGCCATGCACCCGGTGCCGCAGAATCAGGTCCTGCGCGCGAGCCGGCGCACGGATCGGGTCGGCCTGCACGAAGCCGAGGCGATCGATGGCCTCATGCAGTGTGGTTGGCGCGAACAACGACCGGCTGATCGCATAGCGGCGCAGATCCTGCAGACTGATCGCCTTCATCGCGGCAGGCGCCTTGCGATCATGCCGAACTGCCACTGTTTGCGCTGGTTCACACTTTGCTGCCCGGCCCGTCCATGTTTGACAGGATAGCAGGGTGAATCGGGTCCAATTCTGCGATGTAAGCGGTATCCGGGGCATCAGCCGGTCGCATAGCATCAACGCTTGGTGATCGGCTGCCTGGCGATGCGTGGGGACCGGTTGCGTACCTTGGAGCAGACGATGTCACGGGGTTCCGGCCCACTACTATTGACGATGGCCCTTTCCGCCCCGGGTGCGGCCAATGCGCTCGGTCTTGGCGATCTTCATATCGACTCGAAGTTGAACCAGCCCCTGTCTGCGCACATCGATATTGTCGGCGCAACCGAAACGGACCTGACTTCGTTGCGCGCCACCGTGGCGGACCGTGAAACGTTTCAGCAGCTCGGGTCCGACAGGCCGGCGTTTCTGTCCTCCGCTGAATTTCAGGTGACGCGTGACCGGCAGCGACGGCCTATACTCAGCGTTCGCTCCAAAGAGCCGTTCACCGAACCGCTCATCAGTTTCCTGATCGACTTGCGCTGGCCCGGCGGAACGCTGGTGCGCGAGTACACGCTGTTGCTCGACCCCGCTACAGCGGCAAGCGAAGCCAAGGATCCGGACGCCGATTCGCAGGACGTTGCGTCTGATCAGGCATCCAGCCCAATCCCGGCTGCTCAATCGGTTCATAAGGTCCGTGCGAACGAAACGCTGCACGGCATTGCTCGACAATTCGGACCCCGCTCCGCGTCGGACGTGCGCCGCATGATGATGGCCATCTATCGTGAGAACCCGACCGCTTTCGAAGGCAACATCAACCGCCTGCACCGCGATGCTGAATTGAGGATTCCGACGGATGAGCAGATTGCCGTCCTGTCCAAGGCGGAGGCGACTCGAGAATTCCGGGCGCAAATGACTGCCTGGAGGATCGCAGGGCGCCCCGTCAGTTCAACCATTGCCGCCGCGACGCCTGCGGTGGCAGCTGCAGATCCGGCTGTTGAGAATGATCTTGAGCGGCGGATCCAGGCGCTGGAGCGCTCGCTGGGCGAGGCCAGAGGTTTAATCGACAGCGATAACGCAAAGTTGCGCGACTTGCAGCGGCAGGCGCAAGCCCCGGCGCCGTTGCTCGAAGAGCCTGCCGCGGAGCCTGAAACTGTCACGATTTCCGCCGGCCGTCGCTTTGCCCCAGTAGCCGGAGTCATCGGTTCGATTCTCGGACTGTTCATGGTCCTGCGGTTTCGGCGCGGAAAGTCCAGAAAGAAGGCTGGGATGTTGCAAGCCGCTGCGCCGGAGATGGTCGAGGAATCCGCGGTCGAACCAGTGGAGGTGGTAGCGCCGGCGATTGCCGCGGAGGATGAAACCATTGTGCTTGATACGTCGGGCCATGCGGCTCTGACTGCGGCGCTGGATCCGACCGTGGCGATGAAGCGTGATGAGAGTTTGGAGGATCTTGAAAAAACGGCGCAGTACGTTTACATGCCCAGTGACCTGAACGGCCGCATCGAGTCGAAGCCGTTCGTTGAAAGGCGCACCAGCCTTGCCGATGTGTTGCGTTCGGCGATTGATCGCGAGCCGCATCGTCGCGAGTTGAAAATGAAGCTGCTCGAGTTGTACTACACCACCGTGGCCGCCAATCAGAGTGCATTTCTGGAAGTGGCGAAAGCACTGGCGCGCGACCGGGATTTTCTGGCTACCGGTGACTGGGATCAGGTGGCGAAGATGGGACGCACGATCAACCCCAATGACCCGTTGTTTCTGGTGGACGCGAATGCGGGTGAAGATCTGTCTGACGTTGAGGAAAGTGCAGCGTAAGTCAGCACCCATGCGTGTTCATTGTTGAGTGGGGCACTCGTTCTTGGCATTCCAGTTCATCGTCACGGCAAACGTCCAGCCGGCATTCTGATCCTTCCCCGCGTACTGCAGATTCGTCCGGTAGTCACTCTTGCAAAAAGTGATCTGGCGGCCGCCGAAATCCCGCCCCGATATCAACAGCGGCGATTCCTCGAGTTGCCGCCAACCGTCCCGCTGCAGTTGTGGCAAGTAGAGGTGCTGCAATTGGTCGAATGACAAATCCGTCGTGTAATACCCGCCGATGAAAACGCGGCCGAGCTTCGGCTTTTCGTCAATGTAAACGAGCTTGGCTTCGGATGGCGGCCTCAACGACTTGAATTGGCGCTGCAACACAGCGTGGTGCAGCGTCGCGTCCGGCGGATGCAACACCGGCCAGAAAATGGCGAGAAGCAGTGCTCCGGCGATACCAAAGCTGATGGCGCGCGTGGGAATTTGCATCACATCACGCCGGTACTAGTACACTTGAACGCATGTTGGAACCTCACTGCCAAGGATCACATTATGAAGGCAACCGCCACCGTTCAGCTTGAAAACGGACGCGTCATCGTCACGGAGTATCGCTTTGCACCCGGCGCCGACACCGGCTACCACGTTCACGCGCACGATTATGTGGTCGTTCCCATGACCAGCGGCATTCTGCGGCTGGAGGAAGCGGCCGGGACCCGGGATGCACGCCTGGAAGCGGGCGTCTCGTACAGCCGTCCCGCTGGGGTTGCTCACAATGTCATCAATGCAAACGACCATGAGTTTTGCTTCATCGAGATTGAGCTGAAGTGAATTGCTGGCATCATTCACCGGCGGCGGTCATTGCCACATGATTCAGGCCGATGCGATCGAACAGTTTCAGCGCGACGGCGCGGTTTGCCTGCGCCAGTTGCTCAGCGCGGATGAGCTTACGGTGCTGCGCGCCGGCATCGATTGGAATCTTGCGCACTTGAGCCCGCGAGCCAAAGTGGCGAGCAGCGCGCAGGATCCGGGATACTTCGTTGAGGATTTCTGCAATTGGCAAAGCAACGCACATTATCAGCGCTTCATTTTTGATTCGCCGCTGGCGCGCACGGCGGGTCAGCTGATGCGAAGCCGCACGGCGCGTCTCTACCACGACCACATGCTCACCAAGGAACCCGGTACGCGGCAGCCGACACCGTGGCATCAGGATCAGCCGTACTACAACATTGAGGGCCGGCAGAACGTGAGCTTCTGGATTCCGGTGGATCCGGTGAGCCGCGCCTCGACGCTGGAACTTGTCGGCGGATCGCACCGCGGTCCCTGGCTGATGCCGCGCACGTTCCTGGATTCTCAGGCCAAGTGGTTCCCGGAAGGCTCGCTTGCGGACTTGCCGGATGTGGAAGGGCGCCGCGGCGAGTTGCCGATCCTGGGTTGGCAGCTCGACCCGGGTGATGTGGTGTGCTTTCACATGCTGGCGCTGCACGCGGCCGCGGGTGTCGACGGCGCGAATCGACGCCGCGTTTTTTCCGTTCGGTTCATGGGCGATGACATCGTTCACGCTCCACGGCGCTGGGCGACGTCGCCGGAGTTTCCCGGTCTGGCGGATGAACTGCCGCCGGGAGCGGCGATGGATCATTCTTTGTTTCCAGTGCTTTGGTCTGCAACGTGAGCGATGTATCGCATCCTTGCACACGATGTGAATGATGAGAGGACGATCAGCGTGAAAGATTTCGGCGCGCACTTTCGTGAGCTTCTGCAAGCGCAACTGCCGCAAGGTGCGCGGATTCTGATGCCGCGCGGTGGCACCGATTTGATGTTCCTGGCGTCGTGGAAGCTGGCAACGACGCCCGGCCGTCCCGCCAAACGCTCACGCATGGTGAGGCTGGTCATCACAAGAGAAGCAGTCAAGGATTACGCCGCCGCTACCGATGTCTCACGGCAGGCTAGCGACGTGCGGCTGGTCGCCCACTGTCGTGCGCAGCTGGCCGCCTTTGATCCCAACCACGATGCGCCGCTGGGTGTCGAGCCACCCGCGGTCACCTGGCCGGTGGACGCGCTGACCCTGAACGGTTCCTATCACGACGGCAGCCTGTCGCTGGGCGACCCGGACCGCATGATGTTGCGAGTCACCTATCTGGAGATGCTCTCGCTACCGCCGCCGCCGGCATACACGGAACCGGAGCGCGTCGCCTTGGAGCGATTGGCGCCATCCGCGTACCTGGACCTGTATCGCGGCGTGGGCGAGTCGCTGGGCTGGGATACGCGACTGAACCTGTCGGAGGCAGAGCTTGCGTCCCTGCTGGCGAGTGAGCACCTGCGTATTTATGTGCTGCGAGACGCCAGTGGCGCGGCGTTGGGGTTTTGCGAGTTTGACCGGAAGGCATTCCCGGAAATCGAGTTGAAGAACTTCGGCCTGATCACGGGTGCGCGGGGCAAAGGCCTGGGGCCGTGGCTTCTGGCGGTCGCGCTGCAGGAGCAGTGGCAGACGAAACCGAACCGCATCTGGCTGCATACCGACACTTGGGATCACCCGGCAGCCAAACACGTGTACGAGAAGGCGGGGTTTCGGGTTTACGACGTGCGTGATGAACGCGCGGATGAAGTTTCTTAGCCCGCCCCGATGAAGCGCAGCGCCGCGGAACTTGCAACGCTATCCCGTCTGCTTGACGAAGGGCTGGAGCTTCCGGTCAAAGAACGTGCAACCTGGATCGAACGAATCGAGGCCGCCAACGAGGATATCAAGACGACGTTGCGCAAGTTGCTCCTGCAAGAAGCCGAGCATGCGGCTGTAGGCATGACCGGCGTGGGCAAGTACATAGATGCGGCCGTGCTCGGCGCGGTTTCAGCGGCCGAGTCATTGGCGCCGGCGGCCGGCGGTTCGATCGGTTCGTATGAATTGATTCGGGAGATTGGCCGCGGCGGCATGGGAACGGTGTGGCTGGCGCGGCGCGTCGAAGGACTCACGCGGCGGGTCGTGGCGCTGAAACTGCCGCATCCCGGGCTTTTTCACTCGGAGCTCGCTCAGCGCATCGCGCGGGAGCGCGACATTTTGGAGGGGCTTGCACATCCGCACATTGCGCGGCTCTATGACGCCGGTGTAACCCCGGCCGGGCAGCCGTATCTTGCTCTCGAATACATCGAAGGCACGCCGATCACCACCTTCTGCGATGCCAGGAAGCTCAACACGCGCGAGCGGATTTCTCTGGTTCAGCAGATTCTGGACGCGATGCAGTACGCACACGCGCAACTCGTGATCCATCGTGACTTGAAGCCAGCCAATATCCTCGTGACCGAAGCCGGGCGGGCGATGCTGCTGGATTTCGGGATTGCCAAATTGCTGACCGAAGGTGGCGTGGAGGAAACCGCGCTCACGCGTCTTGGCGGACGGGCCCTGACGCCGGACTATGCCTCGCCGGAGCAAATCGCCGGACAGGCGCTCGGCACGGCCTCGGACGTCTACTCGTTGGGCGTCGTGCTCTACGAACTACTGAGCGGCCAACGGCCCTACAAACTCGGCAACGTGCCATCGATCGAGCAGGCGTTTGCGAAAATAGCAATTGCCCGGCCCTCCAGCGTGGCCTCGCAAGCAAGCGCTCGACGAGCCCTCGAGGGCGATCTTGACACGATATTGCTCAAAGCCTTGAAGTTCGCCCCATCCGAGCGCTACGCAACCGTCGCGGCGCTCGCCGACGATCTGGGTCGCCATCTGCGCGGCGACGTGGTGCTTGCTCGGCCGGATAGCGCCTGGTATCGCATTCGGAAGTTCTCAACCCGCAACAAATTGGCGGTAGGAGCGGTGGCGGCGGTCGTTGCAGCATTGGCGGCGGGAATGTCGATTGCGCTGTGGCAGGTACGTGCGGCCACATTGCAGGCAAATCGCGCCGATCAGGTCAAGAAGTTTCTATTGTCGATATTTACCGAAGCGGATTTTGAAGGCGGCGCCGGAACCGCGACCACCGCGGTGGACTTGTTGCGTTCAGCTCGCCTGCGTATCGCGCGAGAGCTTAAAGACCAGCCCGAGGTTCATGCCGAGCTGCTGAATGCCATCGCCTACAGTCTGCTCGGACAAGGGGAATATGACGAAGCGGAGAAGATGTCTATTGAGGCCGAGAGTCTAAGCTCGCACGCCTTTGGCCGCACGGATGCACGAACGATCGCCGCGCGGGCCACCTACGGCGAGGCGCTGTATAGAATGGATCGCGCTGAGGATGCGGTGCGCGTATTGCAGTCGGTCGTTGCTGACGCACAGCGCAAAGACCTGAC
>JANXOV010000064.1 GCA_025357635.1 Pseudomonadota bacterium | reverse complement strand
AAGCGCAAGTTTCGTCCCGCGTGGCCGCATTTGGACGAGCGAACGCGACGGATCATGGCCGCCACTGAGGCGATGAGCTTGGGCTATGGCGGAGTGTCCTTGGTGAGCCGTGCGTGTGGCTTGTCGCGCAAGGCCATTCGCAAAGGGATTGTGGAACTCGAGCGCCGCGGCAAGCCCTTGTTGGGCCGAGTGCGGCGTGCGGGAGGCGGACGCAAATCAATCACGCAGTCGGACCCGGCCCTCGTTCAGACGCTCGAAGCATTGATCGATGAGCAGACGCGCGGAGACCCAGAGTCGGCACTGCGCTGGATATGTAAGAGCACGCGCTCGATTTCCGCAGAACTCGGCGCGCAAGCTCACCCGATCAGCCACATGAAGGTGGCGCAGATTCTGCATGATCTGAACTACAGCTTGCAGGGCAATCGCAAGACTGAGGAGGGGGCCGATCATCCCGACCGCGATGCGCAATTCCGGCATATCAACGCAACGGTAAAGAGGTGTCTGGGGCAGAGCATCCCGGTCATTTCGGTCGACACAAAGAAGAAGGAACTCCTGGGCAATTACCACAATGCGGGACGGCAATGGCTGCCGGCCAAGCAGCCTTTGGAGGTCCAGGGCCACGATTTTCCCGCTCCCACCGTGCCGCGCGCTTACCCCTATGGTATCTATGACATCGGACGCAATGCCGGTTTCGTCAACGTGGGAACTGACCACGACACTGGCGCCTTCGCAGTGGCCTCCATCCGTGGGTGGTGGCGTTCGGAGGGCAGACATATCTACCCGCAGGCGAAATCAATCCTCATCACGGCCGACGGGGGTGGCAGCAATGGCTGGCGCTTGCGGCTTTGGAAGTTGGAGTTGCAGAAGCTTGCCGATCAAACGGCGTTGGCCATTTCGGTCTGTCATTTTCCGCCCGGCACGAGTAAGTGGAATAAGATCGAGCACCGTCTCTTCTCCTTCATCTCCTCGAATTGGCGCGGCGAGCCCTTGCGAGACTACGAAACGATCGTGAACCTGATCGCTGCGACCACGACCGCGAAGGGATTGAAAGTCACTTGCCGACTGGATCGGAGAAAATATCCGATTGGGCGCGAAGTAACCAACGAGCAGATGAAGCAGGTCAACCTGGAGAGAAACAAGTTCCATGGCGAGTGGAATTACTCAATCAAGCCAAACCTGAAGAAAAATAGTTGATACCTTTATTTATTTACAGAGCCTAAGGAACGCTGGACACAGGCATTTACCCGGGTTAGTCTTGCGGTCGTCGCGAGGTGCGGCGAAGCATGGCGAACCGCTTGGGAAGATCGAGCCGCTGCGAGGATTCTGACGTGCAAGCTATCATGGAGGCTGGCACAGAGTCGGTCGAGTGGGTGAGGCAGGAGTTTGCCCACGCTGACCTGCGCGACAAACGTCTGGACCGTCGCTTGCTGAAGACTGCGCAGCACCTGGCCAAATCTCCGGCCTCCCCGATCAACGAGGCGTGTGGTAGTTGGGCGAGCACCCAGGCGGCATACCGGCTGTTCAACAACCCGAAGGCGAGCACGCCGGGGATCTTGAAGCCGCATTGGGAAGCGACGGCGGCTCGCATGGCCGGCTGTGGCGGCCCGGTGCTGGTGATGCAGGACACGGTCTTCTTCTCGTACGGTAGTCACGTGAAGACCCGTGGTTTGGGATCGATTGGCAAGAGTAACGCGGCGCATGACCGGGGCCTCATCATGCACAACGCGCTCGCCTTCACGACCTCGGGTGTGCCGCTGGGGATTCTGAGCCAAAGTATCTGGGCGCGGCGCGAGATCCCCGAGGAAGACTATCAGCAGAAGATCGAGCGGCTGCAGGTCACGCCGGTCGAGGAGAAAGAGAGTTCGAAATGGCTCGTGGCGCTCAAGGAGACGGTCGAGCGGGCGCCTGCGGGCGTCTCGATTGTCACGGTGGCGGATCGGGAGTCGGACTTCTTCGAGTTCTTGACGCACGCGAAGGAGTTGCGCGCGAAGTACCTGATCCGTGCCCGCACCGATCGCAAGCTCGTGCCCGAGGACAGCGCGGGATGTACTCGGATGCTCGAGGCGCTGAGCGATGCACCGGTCCTGGGCACTCTGATGATCGAGGTTCCCGGCAACGGCCGCCGTAAGGCGCGCAGCGCCTGCATCGAGATGCGTGTTGCTGAGGTCACGATCCAAGCGCCACCGCGCCGCGGAGCGCACGCGAAGGCGTCCGGTTCGAGCGAGCCCGTCACCGTGACGCTGATCGGCGCGACCGAGCAATCCCCACCCCCCGGAACTGACTCGATCAGCTGGGTGTTGCTGACGAACCTTCCCGTCAAGGACTTCGGGTCTGCGACCGAGAAGGTGCGCTGGTACGCAAAGCGCTGGGGCATCGAGGTCTGGCACAAGGTGCTCAAATCGGGGTGCAAGGTCGAGGACTGTATGCTCGAGCAGGCCGAGCGCCTGAAGCGCTATCTGACCCTCTTTAGCATCATCGGGGTGCGCCTGATGCACGTGGCGTATCTGGCGCGCGCACACCCCGATCTGCCCGCCACGCAGGTCTTCTCGGCGGTGGAGATCCAAGTGCTGCACCTGCGGGTGACCAAGGCGCTGCCGCCGGCCGGACAATCCGTGAGCCTGCGCGAGGTCGTGCGGATGCTCGGCAAGCTCGGTGGTCATCTCGGGCGCAAGGGCGACGGGGAGCCTGGGGTTGAGATCCTGTGGCGCGGGTGGATGCGCTTGTACGAGTCGGTGGAGATGCTGCACTCGCTGCAAACGGCTGGCTTGCTCGAGGCGAATTAAAGAATGCGCTACTGTGGACGTGACTTCACACCGGCCGAGATCGATCTGATCCGCGAACTGCTCAACCTGCCGCAGATCAACCGCGCCCGTCTCTCCCGCGAGGTCTGCGAACGACTGAGCTGGCGGCGCGACAACGGCGCTCTGAAGGACATGAGTTGCCGGGTGGCGCTGAATCGCATGCACGCCGATGGGCTCATCAGCTTGCCAGCGCCGAGAAATCCCAAACCGGTCACATACCGGTCCTATCCGCACATCGAACAGGCGGTTCTGCCGCCCGATAGCACCCCAAGTATCGAGCTGAGGACACTGCAGATCGAGCCGGTGCTCACCAAAGCCGACTCGCTGCTGTGGAATACGTATATCGAACGGCACCATTACCTCGGACACCAGCCGATGCCCGGGGCGCAGCTGCGCTACTTCGTGCGCGCCGGCGGCCACATCGTTGCGGCTTTGGGCTTTGGCGCAAGCGCCTGGAAGGTCAAGCCCCGGGATCGCCTCATCGGTTGGACCCAGGAGCAGCGACAGCGCAACCTGCATCTGGTCGTGAACAATGCCCGCTTCCTCATCCTGCCGTGGATCCACTGCCAAAACCTCGCCTCGCGCATCCTTGCCTTGGTGAGCCGACGACTGCCCGATGACTGGCGCGCTCGTTACGCCTATCGGCCGGTGTTGCTTGAAACCTTCGTCGAGAAGCCGCGCTTTGCCGGCACCTGCTATAGGGCTGCCAACTGGCGATACCTCGGCGATACCCAGGGCCGCGGTAAGCTCGACGTCCTGCACCACCGTGCTAAACCGATCAAAGGCATCTGGATCTATCCGCTCGCGCACAACTTCCAGCGGCAGCTCTGCAACAGGTAAATCCGTCACACGATCAACATGAACCGACCAACAACATCTCGACCGTTCACCGGCGATGAGTTCTCCCCGAGGTTCGAGCAAGACTATCTGGATATCGATCACTGGCCAACCGCTTGGCGTGTCGAGTCCGAAGACCTGACTCGCGGGACGGTCATGGTGGACATCTTCAAGGTATTTCTGACCCATCAGTTGCAACTCGCACGCTCCCGCAAAACCCTGCGAGTTCACCGCGATAACCTCCGTGTCCTGGGTGGACACCTAATCCGCCTCTGGCACGAAAGGCCGCATCTGCGAAAGCGCGGGATCCTCAGAATGCTACTCGAAGCCATCGGCGATGACGGCGGCCCCATCGTCTATCCGACTCTGACCGAGGCCGACCAGCGTTCCTTTGACTCCACCTGCAGGCTCTTGCACCGCTTCACTACGCTGGGCTGAATCCGTCAATCAAATTGCACCCGCGCAATGCCGGCTTTGTTCGATAACATGTGTGTAATAGAAAGGATCGGACATTTAACGGCCAATGCCAGTGCCGCTTTCTGTTTTTCAGGAAGTTCCGGACAGATGCGCGGAATCATTGCGTTGTACCCCGCCATGACGCAGCTGCGCGCCGTCACCTTGAACGCCTGCTCGCCGCGAACATAAGTGATTGAAACGTCTTTCGCCGATTGGGGATCGCCATTGTGCACCGCTCGCACGACGGTGCTGTTCAGCCGTATGCGGACGTCCGAACCCCTTTCGTCGAGCCTGGAATAGTCGAACGGCGCCAGCACGATATCATCCATCGTCGACCCCGGCGCGACGCGTGGGATCATCTTGCGAACGAGCAGACGGGCGATGGATGCGTTGCCGTCGGGGAAATGATAGATGTAAGGCTCGCGCGTCGCGTTGATGCCGGCGAGGGCCGTGGCGTTCAGCCCGGGCAATCCCAGATAAACCATGATGTTGAGCGCCGGCACGACCTCGATGCTGACCGCCTCGTCACATGTCAGCCCTTGCAGCACCGACAACAATTCCTTGTCATGAACGCCAAGATGCCGCTCGAGAAAATCCCTGTAGCTGATGCGCGACAGATAGTCCTGCTGCTCGGCTGCGGGCACCTCGGTCAGGTGGTCACCTTTGATTTCCAGCAGCATCAACAGCTCACGCCGCGCACTCTGTCCAAGCGGCATTTGCTGCACGGCCTCTTTGGTGGACAAAGGAGGCTGTGCGAACGGCACAAACCAGGTGTAATCCATCAGCGGGTAGCGCACCAGGTGGTTCGTTCCAAAGCGCGACTCTGCGAAGAACGTCGCGCCGCAGAGACGGTGTCGGCGAAAGAATTCGCGGTCATAGGCGGTATTGAACCTGGAGGTGTCCACGCCGATGTCGGACAGAATCTGCTTGCTGAATGCACTGTATTCCCCGGGATTCTCCAGCGCCTGGGCTCCGCCGTACCCGATCACTGTTTTGCCTTTGATTGCGAACTCGTTGCGCTTCGCGTGACCTCCGAAGTCATCGTGGTTGTCGAGAATCAGCACGCGCGCGCCAGGGTACTGCTTTTTGAACGTGTGGGCGCTTGCCAAACCGCTGATGCCGGCGCCGACAACAACGAGGTCATAGACCTCGGCGTCGGCGGTGTCTATGCGGCCCCAGTCTTGCCTGCCGGCCCACATCAGTTGATGAGCGACTTCGAACGATCCGCGATGACTGCCACGCAGACCGCTTTGAAGTGGCGGATAATTGCCCGCACTTGCAGCGCTTGCAGTTACCGGCAAGTTGGCAAACGCCGTGCCGGGGACCAGTCCGCTCGCCGTGGCTGCGGCTACACCGTTAATGAAGTCGCGTCGGGATATGGCTTGCTGCATTCCGAGTCTGCGATCTGTCTTGTCCATATGCCGCCTCGAGCTATCTGATTGCAAGGGGTTTGTAGCGGAATTTCGCTCCCGGGATGAGTTGTATTCCTGCTTCAGCTTCAGGTCAATACAACCGCCGGCGGCCCGGATGCGATGAGCACGATATGTATTGGAATTGTTTACAGACGCTGCGCAATTCTGAACAGATGCGAAAATCGATGCCGCATAATGAGCGACGCGTAAGTTCGTAAGAGTAAGTCGGTGGCGTATATGTTGAGAATGGAATCCATCGCGGTTGAATCGGTGATGAAGCATTGCCGGGCTGGTCAATTGTCATGGCCGTGAGCGACTCGGATCGCATTCCGGTCATCATCGGCGTTGGGCAGGTCAATGACCGGCCGGCGAGGACGGAAATGGGATTGGATTCACGGGCACTGATGTTTTCCGCATTGCAGGCCGCTGAAAAGGACGCGGGTGCATCCGTATTGGGGGTCCTGGATTGGTTGGGAGTCGAGGACCAGATCTCCTTTCCCGATCCTGAAATTCACAACCGCCTCGCCGATCTTCTGCCGCGCCGGCCACCGCAAGTTGTTCGAACTCATCAGGCAAGCGGTGATGGTCCGGTGCAGCTCATCAACGATGCGGCCAATTTGATCGGGCGCGGCGTGATACGCATCGCGGCCGCCGTCGGTGGCGAAGCGATGCGGACCGCGGCACAGAACGCGAAAGCCGCGCCCAACTCAAGCGGCGCCGCCGATCGGCTGACCGCAGCGGCACAGGCGGGTGCGCTGCCTTTGGCGCGCAAGTATGGGCTTTTCTATCCAGCGGATGTCTACCCGTTTTACGAAAACGCAACGCGCGCGGCCTGGAGACAAACATTGGCTGAGGCTCAGCGGGAGACTGCGCAGATTTGGTCTGGATTTTCAAAGACTGCGTCTGAAAATCCGCATGCCTGGTTGCAAACACCCGTATCGGCTGACGTCATCCTAGAGCGAACAGCTGACAATCGGATGATCAGCTTTCCCTATACCAAGTTGATGGTCGCGAACAGCAGCGTGAACCAGGGCGCAGCCGTCATCGTTGCGAGTCTGGCTGTGGGGCGCGAATTGGGCATACCCGAGGAGCGACTGGTGTTCATCGGGGCGGGAGCTTCCTCACACGAGCCCGACGATTTCCTCATGCGCGAAAGATATGTGGAATCCCCAAGCTTGGTTGCTTCGATCAAATGTGTACTTGATTTCAACGCGCTGCAACCGTCCCAGATCGACCATTTGGAACTGTATAGCTGCTTTCCATGCATTCCGAAAATGGCCCGGCGGCAACTCAACTGGCCGTTGAATCGTCCGCACAGCGTCTACGGCGGCTTGACCTTCGGCGGCGGCCCCATCGGCAATTGCATGATGCATGCGGCCGCCGCCATGGTTGGAAAAATCCGCAGCACCGGCGGGAATGGCCTCATCGTCGCAAATGGAGGTTTCGCAACCCATAGTCACTGCATTGTGCTCACCGCCAGAATGCTGCCCGCGGGCACATTTCCGCAGAACTACGATGTGCAACCGATCGCCGACGCGCTGCGTGGCAAGCCGCCAACACTGTTGGAACACTATAGCGGGCCCGGCACTATCGAAACCTACAACGTACCCTACGACCGGCAAGGACTCCCGGTGGGCGCGACGATCATTGCCCGAACTTTCGCCGGGGAGCGATTTGTCGCGGCAGTCGAACCCGGCAACGAACCAACGCTGCATTTTCTGACCTGCGGTGAACGTGAGCCCGTGGGAAGCCACGGGTACGCCATGGCCGGCGCCGATGGCAAGAACATTTGGATTTCGGCGACGCAGTAATCCAGCAACCCGGCGGATCTGGAATACGGAGAACCCTATGGAAACTCAATCGATCATTGCGGCGGTTGCGCGGGAAAAAGGCGCTCCCCTCATTCTGGAGCACGCCAAGCTGGATTCTCCGCGCGAACACGAAGTCTTGGTTAGAATTGCCGGCACCGGAATCTGCCACACGGATCTGATCGTTCGCGATCAACTCGCCCCGTTCCCGCTGCCGGCCGTGCTCGGACACGAAGGCGCTGGAATCGTCGAGAGAGTCGGCTCCGGCGTTATGCGCGTGGTCCCGGGCGACCATGTCGTTCTGAGTTTCGATAGCTGTGGTGCCTGCGTCAACTGCCGGCAAGGCATCCCCGCCTATTGCCAGAGTTTTTATTCGTGTAATTTTCGTGGATGCCGTTCCGATGGATCGTCGACACTTTCAAATGGCCAAGACGAGCGGATACACGGATCCTTTTTCGGCCAGTCCTCGTTCGCCAATTTCGCGCTGGCGTCGGAACGCAGCGTGGTCAAGATTCCCCGGGACGTGCCGCTTGAAATCATGGGGCCGCTGGGATGCGGCATCCAAACCGGCGCTGGTGCGGTACTCAATGCGCTGAAACCGCCGCCTGGCAGCACGATCGCGGTCTTTGGCGTCGGCGCGGTGGGAATGTCGGCGGTGATGGCGGCCCGGATTGCCGGATGCACCCAGATCATCGCCGTTGATCGTCGCTCCAATCGTCTGGACATGGCGCTCACCTTGGGCGCTACGCAGATTGTGAACGCGGTGCTCCAGGATCCGGTCGCGGACGTGCGCCGCCTGTCAGGTGGCGCTGGGGTTAATTTTTCCCTCGAGTGCACCGGCGTACCGGCAGTCCTGCGCAGCGCTTTTGACGTATTGGCCGTTCCGGGCTGCTGCGGCGTCGTGGGCGCAGCTCCACCGGATGCCGAAATTGCGCTGAACATCATTGGAATTCTTTGCGGGCGCACAATCCGCGGGATCATTGAAGGGGATAGCGTGCCCGAAGTCTTTATCCCTCATCTCATCAAGTTGTGGCGGGAGGGACAATTCCCCTTCGACAAACTCATCAGACATTACGCTCTCGACCAGATCAATGAAGCCATCAGGGATTCAGAGCATGGCAACGTTCTCAAGTCGGTGGTTGTTCCAAGTCCGGTGGGGATTCGAGTGTGAACTGTGATGCGGCTTGCACGCAGTGAGTTCAGGCCGTGGGCGGGTTATGTCTTCCAAACCGGCGCGCGTTTTTCCACGAAGGCTGTTGCCCCCTCGATCGCGTCAGGGCCTGCCAGCACAACAGCCAGTGCGCGATCCTGGATTTGACGCAACTCTGCTTCATGCCCGCTCGACGCTGCGCGCGTGATCCCCAGGGTCTCGCGCACGGCCAGGGGTGAATTGGCTGCCACGATAGTCGCCATCTTGATCGCCTCGCTTAGTACGGATTCTGTGTCGACCACGCGGTTTACCAGTCCGAGTTCATAAGCGCGGCGCGCGCTCAAGGCAACCCCCGACGCAACCACTTCCAGCGCAATCGCACGTGGGAGCGCCTTCGCTATCCGGAACGCGCCACTGGCGCCTGCGATGAGTCCGCGCATGACTTCGGGCAGCCCAAACGTTGCTTGCTCGCCGGCAACAATCATGTCGCAGCTGAGGGAAATTTCGGTTCCGCCGCCAAGCGCCGGCCCCTGAACCGCGGCAATCCAAGGTTTTCGCTTCGGGGCATAAACAAAGCCGGCGAAACCGGATTCAGGTCTTACAAGGCCGGCGCCACGCCCCGCTGCGACCTCCTTCAGGTCGGCGCCTGCGCAAAAGGATTTACCGTTCGCCGCGATGATCGCCGCGCGAATGGACTCATCGGCCTCCACCCGGGCAACGAAACCCTCAATGGCCTTTGCCATGGCGCCGCTGATGGCGTTGTGGGCCTCGGGTCGATTGAGTCGAATGACGGCAATGTGGTCGCCGACGAGCTCAAACGTGACATGCGCGGCGGCCCGATGATCGGCGTCAGACATGGGTTCTCTCGTTTTCGTTCCAAATTACGAGACCGTCGAGGGCCTCGACCCGATCGCCACGAACCAGCAGAGGGTTTACTTCCAACGATGCAACCGATGGCCCGAGTTTGATGGCGGCATTCCCGATGTTAACGATCGAATCGGCCACTGCAGCCAGATTCGCGGCCGCCGCCCCGCGGAAACCCTGAAGAAGCTTCGCGCCGCGCAGTCTGAGCAGCATCTCAATGACTTCCTCACGATCGACCGGAAGTGGCGCAATGGAAACATCCGCCAGCACTTCGACCATGACGCCGCCGAAACCGATGCCAATCGTCGGACCCCAAGTTGCGTCGTTGGTCACGCCAACCAGCAATTCGACGCCACCGCCTGACCGCATGGGCGATATGATGACGCCGTCGATTGCCGCATCGGGACGGGCGTGAGCGACCTGAGTCATGATGGAATCATAGACATCGGGCACTTCGGCGCGCGCGACGTTGAGCCTGACACCGCCAACCTCCGTTTTGTGAGCGATGTCCGGCGAGGAGATCTTCAGCACCAAGGATTCGTGCAGGGAGTTGGCGAATTCAGCGGCTTCCTTGCGACTGCGAACAACTTTTCCGGGAATCACGGCAACTCCGGATTGCGCCAGATAGTCGAGTACGGCGCGTTCGGTGGACAATGGACGAGGTGCGATGGGGGGCTGGCCGAGCAACAGTGGTTTGGCCGGGCGTCCGAGACGTTTTGACCACCAGCTCGCTTTTCCGACCGCCCGCAGCATCGGATCGATTCCAGTGATGACAAAGGGCAGCCGGTGGGCCTCGATGGCTTGTCGCGACACATCGTTGAGAGCCTTGACACAGGTTTGCGCCATGACTACCGGCGCGTCGATGATTTGCAGCGCGCGCCCGATGGCTTCCAGCGCGGCGGGAAGGCCCTGGCCAGGCGTCGTGGGAATGGTCATGCTGACGGCAACGAGGCCGATACCCGGCGCTGCGGCGACAATCGGGAGGATTCGCTCAAACAGGCTGGGATCGCGTATGGCAGCGCCAGTCACGTCCAATGGATTCAACTTCGACCCAAAGTCCGGAAGCACTTCGGCCAATGCCCGCTGCGTCGTCTCATCAAACGGCGGCAGTTCCACGCCGTTGCCTTCCGCGCCATCGGCAACCAGAGTACAGGCACCGCCGGAGATCGACATAAAGCAAAACCCCGGGTGCCGCAACGGCCCGGTCGAAGCCAGCAAGCCGGCGACGTTGATCAGATCTTCGGTTGAATGCACCCGAATGATGCCAAGACGCTCGCAAATTGCGCTGAATACCCTATCGTCGCCGACCAGGGATCCGGTGTGCGCCTTCGCCACGGCGCTTGCCAAGGCGCTTCGGCCAATTTTTAGAATGACGATCGGTTTGGTCTTTGCCCGCGCCCGCTCGGCTGCCGCTGCAAAAGCCTCGGGATCCCGAATACTCTCCGCAAAGATCGCAATCGCCTTGGTCGCCGCATGATCGACCAGGTAGTCGAGAACATCGGACAGCGTCACATCGCCCTCGTTGCCGGTGGCGGCAACAAAACTGGTCCCGATGTTCTGGCTATGCGCAAACTCATAAAGTTCAGCGGCCGTCGCACCGCTCTGCGAGACGATGGCGATGCTCGGCGGAAGGATCGGCAGGACGGCAGGGATTGCGGACACCGGCGCACGCGCACTGAGGTTGTTGAAGCCCAGGGAATTGGGTCCCCATACGCGCACGCCAAGTTTGGCCGCGCTGGCCAGCAATTCCTGTTGGGCAGCAGCGCCGGCCGGCCCCGTCTCCGAATAGCCCGACGAGAGGATAACCGCGTGCCGGATCCCGGCGGCGGCGGCATCTTCCAGCGCTTCAATCACCGCACTTTGCGGCACGAAGATGAATGCAACATCGACAGACTCGCCAATCGACCGGCAGTTCGTAAACCCGGCAATACCGTAAACAGCCGCGCCGTTACGATTCACGGCGAATACTTTGCCTGTGTACCCAAAGTCCGCGTAGTTGCGAAGAATGAAGTGCGACCAGACGGATTTTTCCGACGCGCCGACCAGAGCGATCGAGCGCGGCTCAAACAAGGTGCTCAGCGGATGCGATTCCGACTGAGTTTCGCGCTTGGTTTCGTCAGACCTCGGCATTTCGTTCCGGCCTCTCTCGTTCACAAGCGACAGATCACAACTCCTGGCGATGCTCAGTACTGGCCATAACGCGCGCGTACCGATTCAGTCAGTTTCGCGGAATCGAAGCCGACGCCGTCCTTGAACACCATGTCGACGTTCTCGATATCGGTGATGTTCTTCGCCGGATCGCCACGTACGATCATGAGGTCCGCGTTCTTGCCGGCCGCGATCGAACCGATGCGGTCCTGCAGGCCCAGATAGGTGGCGCCGTTCAACGTCGCGATTCGAATCGCAGCCTCCGGCTTGAAGCCGGCGTCGACCAGCAGTTCGATGCCGCGCAGATCGCCGTATCCTGCGACGATGCCCCCGGTCGAGGTGGGATCGGGCCCCGCGATCAACAGCCCACCCTCCTCGACGAAGCGCTTCTCGAGCGCGAGTTCGTGCTTGAACCTTGCGGCATCGGCGGCTTGCTTGTCCGCCGGCGCAGACAGCATCCGGGCGCGCACGTACAGGTACGACTCGCGTGCTTGCGGCGTCATCGCCTCGAGCGACTTCGCAAACAACGTCGAGCGCGCCGGAAATTCGTACTCGAAAGCCGGAAGCGTCGAGGTGATCGCGACGTGATGAGCGATGAGCTTGCGAATCAACGCCGTCGCGTCCGCACCCTCGGGATCCATGTGCTCGATCGTCGGGTCACCGGCGCTTTCGGGACAGACATCGGGCTTTTTGCCGGGGTCATTTTGGGTGTTGACCCAGAATCCGTGCTCCAAATCGTCAATGCCAAGATCGATTGCCTCGGGGTAGCTGACGGCGCATAAATGGCCGGTGAGTTTGAGACCCCGTTGGTGCGCCTCGTCGATCGCGGCCTTGAGTTCGGCACGCGTGATGTTCATGTAGGCTTTGAACGAGGTCGCACCCTGGTCGGCCCAGAAGGCCACCGTCCGGCGCGCATCCTCGGCATCCTTCAGAGGATGCATGTCGATGAACGGGCCGTGCGCACCCTCCAGATAAGGAGCGGTGATGTCGAGGTGCGGTCCGACCAACTCTCCGCGATCGATGGCAGCTTTCAGATTCAAGTCGGTGTACGGCTGCACGCTACCCGCGGTGCGCATCGTCGTGACTCCGTTGGCAAGATACAGTCGCGGCGCTGAGAACGTCATTTGCGGGACGATCGACGGCTCCTCGCCCCTCCCGCCCGGTCCGATGTTGGGGTAGGCAATGTGGTACAGGTGGTCGTGCATTCCGACGATCCCGGGCAGGACCGTCGAGCCAGTCAAATCCACGATGTTGTAACCGGGAGGTACGGGCGCCGTCGCGTCGAGCAGCGCCGCGATCCGCGGTCCATCGAGCAACACGGTTCGATCGGTGGTCTCGGCAACACCCGTGCCATCGACCACGCGCACATGGGTGAGGGCGATGTGTCCAGCCGGCACTCGCACGAATTTGGTCACGGCCTCACTGAGCGATGGGGGCGGTGGGAGGATGATGTGGCCCAGATCGGCAGCGACCGCAGGAACTGCGGCGGCGATCAGCGCCAGCGCCCATGGGAGTGATCGAAGCGTTGTCATGGTGGTCTCCTCGAGGCCCGTGCCCTCACCGTTATAGTTGCAAGTCAGATCCGCAAGCAAGTCAGACCCGCCTTCTTCAACGACTTGAAGCCGTGCTGAGCGCGGGCTCCAGCAGCGCGTACCGCCGCCCGTTCGGCAGCGCATACAGTTTGGTCAGCCGCAAGGACGCGGCGGCGGACCACGCCAATTCCTCTTCGGCCGATTTCGGCCGTTTGCGCCGCAGCCAATCGTTCAGTCGCGCCACGGCCGGGCTGTACTCACGCCCGTCCACTTGCGAAAGTACACGGTTGCGGGGATCGATTGAATTCAGATGACGCAGATGCGCATAGCCATTGGTCGCGTCCGTCTCAGGCACGATCACGACACGGGTGCCGACATACAGATCCACGAAGGCGCGCGTGGTCTCGTCAGGACCGAACAGCAACAGCGGATGTCCTGCGGCATCTTGTTTGATCTGCGCGCCCAGCGATGAAAAATCCTGCCAGCGGTTGATTTGCGTGTAGACCAGCCACGCCGGCGCGCTCAGCAGGCAGCAGAAGGCGGTGAACAGCGCCGCCGCGGGGCTGAGGCTGCCCGCGCGCGACGCATTCCGCCAGGCATCCACCGACAGATACAGCGCCAGGCCAATGCCGGCCGCGGCGACCACCATCAACAGCGGCTTCATCTGCGCAAACGAGGGCGAATCGAAGGCCAGCAGCGTCAGCACCGCGGCGGCGAGCAGCGCCGCGAGCATGATGAGCAGCGCCGTGCCGCGCAGCGCACGCACGTCCCAGCGATCGCGCGCGGTGACGATTTCATTCAACCACCAGCCTGTGAGAAGCGCAAAGCCCGGCAAGGCCGGCGCGAAGTAGACGTTGCGGGCGGTGGTGGCCATTGATAGCAGCAGCAGTGCCGGCAGCGAGGCCGCGACGGCGAAGCGCAGCGCACGCGTATCGGCGGCAGGGCGCCTCCGCGACTGCCAGGCGCGCCGCGCCGCCGCGATCACCAGCAAGGTCCACGGCCACAGGTACAGTGGCAGCTCCAGCAGATACTTGCCCGGATGATTGCGGTGCGCCGTCGCGTATTGCAGTTCGGCTGGCGCGTCCACCTGCGTGAGGCGCCCCGCCAGATTGTTCCAGAAGAAGATTTTCAGACGTGCAGGACCATCAGGACCCGCATACACAAACCATACCCAGGTGAGGATCATCGCCACCTGCAGTGGCAGGCCCACATACAGCTCCCAGCGCAACAGTTCACGCCAGCGTCGATCCCAGATGATCAAAGTCAGCAGCGTCAGCACCGGCACCATGACCGCCAGCGCGCTCTTGCTCAGGAAGGCCGCGCCCATGGCCACGTGCATCAACGTGTAACCGGTCCAGCGCTCGCGCGATTGCGCCGCGTAGTAACCTCGACACAAACCGAGCAGGGCGAGGCTCGCGAAGGCCAGCACCGGGGCATCGGTGGCCAGCCAGATCAGTGTTTGATAGCCCAGCAGGAAGCTGCCCACCGCGGCGCCTGCACCCAATCCGGCAACAGGTCCGGCCAGACGCCGTGCCAACAGGCCGACGCTGAGCGCGCTGATCAGCGCGTACAGAAGATTGGGAAGCCGCACGCTCCAGGGTGAAAAGCCCAGCAACACGGCCGGCGCCGCGGCCGCCCAGTAGGTGAGCGGCGGCTTTTCGCAGAACGCATCTCCCGCCAGCAGCGGCACGGACTTGTCACTCTGCCAGCTCATGCGCCAAGCCAGGTCCGCCTCGCGTGGTTCATCCGGCGTCCAGAAGCCGCGCGCGAACATCCCGACGCTCCAGGACACTAAAAGCGCTGCGGCTACGGCGAGGATCCGGCGTCGATCGGTCATCGCTCGAATGATACTGGATCTCGGGACGGCCGATGCCTGGCGATCCGGGCGTCAGGTCGAAGGTTGCCCATACTTGACCGGCAATCCTCGTTCATCGCGCCCCGCCTGGGATATGATTTCAAAATATGAAAATCCTGACGCCGCTTCTCTTCGTGCTGACAATCCTCCCCTGCGCCGCGCGCTCAGTTGACGCACCCCCCGTTGAGCAGCTGGGAATCGTGTCATTTTCCGTTTCGTGCGCGCCTCAGGTACTGCAACCGTTCAATCGAGGTGTGGCGCTGTTGCATGACTTTTGGTACGAGGAAGCTCAGGACCAGTTCGAGCAAGTCGCAAAGACGGACCCGGATTGCGCGATGGCGCATTGGGGTATTGCGATGAGCGTGTTCCACCAGATTTGGGATCGCCCGGATGAGCATGTCATCGCGCGGGCGCAGAAGGAGATGAAAACCGCGTTGTCACTGCATGCCAAGACCGAAAGGGAGCGTGCGTATATCAAGGCGCTCGCCGACTTTTTTCACCGCGGCAAGCAGGGTTATCAGCCGCGCATCGAGGCTTACGCCATTGCGATGGGGAACATCAACCAGAGATATCCCGACGATGCAGACGCGGCGGCCTTCCATGCCTTGTCGATGATGGCTTCGGTGGCGCCCGGCGATACGAGTCTGACGAAGGAGCGCAAGGCCCTGGCGATACTCAACCCCTGGTTCGCCAAATTTCCCGATCACCCAGGCGTGGTGCACTACATCATCCATGCCTGCGACACGCCGGCCCTCGCCCAGGATGGACTGGCCGCCGCGCTGCACTATGGCGAAATCGCCGCCACGGCCGCGCACGCGGTTCACATGCCCGGACATATTTTTTCCAGACTTGGCATGTGGCAGGCCGATATCGATTCAAACCTCGCATCGGTCGCCGCGTCCCACGCCGCCGAAGCCAGACACATGAGCGGCGCGATGGATCAGTTTCATTCGGACGATTTTCTGATGTATGCGTATCTGCAAAGCGCTCAGGATGCACCGGCGAAGGCATTGCTGGGTGAAACCGCAACCCTGCTCACTCATTTCGAGGCGATGCCGGGCATGGGCGATGACTACATGAACGGCATGTTCCCGTACTACCGGAACAAGTATCCGGTGTTTTTCCACCTGGAGATGCGGGACTGGAAATCGGCGGCTGCGCTGGAAGCCGCGAAGGGCGCGCCGCCGGAGACTCAGACCCTCATCTATTGGGCGCGAGCGGTTGCTTTTGGTCATCTGCGTTCGGTTGAACAGGCACGCGCGGCGCTGGCGCAGTACCACTGCCTGATGGAGCAGGTCAAAAAAGGCCGCCATGCCTATTACGCTGATTCGACCGGGGCTCAAATCGAGCTTCATGAAATGCTCGGGTGGATCGCTTTCGCCGAGGGCAAGGTCTCGGATGCGCTGCAGCACATGCGGGCGGCCGCGGATCTGCAGGACAAAGTTGGCCAGGGGGAAGTGGACATACCTGCGCGCGAAATGTTGGGCGACATGCTCCTGGAGTCGGGTCAAGCGGCCGAAGCGCTGACCGAATATGATCGGGCGCTCACACTGAGTCCCAATCGTTTCAACGGATTGTTCAACGCCGGCATGGCCGCGGAATCGTCGGGCGACAAGATTCGGGCGGGTGGCTATTACGCCGCGTTGCTCAAATCGACGGACAACGGTTCGAAATCAGCGCGGCCTGAGATCCAACACGCGAATTCATTCATCTCCGCCCTGTGAGCATGTTGCAATACAGAGCGCCAGCCTATCTTTAATGGCAATCATCGGGGGCCCAGCATGACCATGAAAGTGATTGGCACCGCCAACGCCGCGCGCCAGCGAACGCACTGGCCGCTCGTCATCGTCCTCGGGCTCCTTGCGGCGACAGCATTGTGGTTCGTGCAGCATGCGCTGCACTACTACAGCGACTTTTCGCTCGCGTCTTACGGCGAGTATTACTGGGCGCGCCGCCTCGTGCTCGTGCCGCACCTCTTCGGCGGACTCCTCGCGCTCAGCGCCGGGATCGTGCAGCTGTGGCTCGGCCTGACCAACCGCATCGGCAAACTGCACCGCAATCTCGGCAAGGTGTACGTCACGGGCGTCGTCATCGGAAGCCTCGGCGGGTTTTACCTCGCGCTCAACGTTCCCCCGGGATACTTCGCGTATGCGATGGGACTTTTCTTTCTGTGCGTCGCCTGGACCGCGAACACGGGCATGGCCTTGTGGTGCATCCGCCAGCGGCAGATCGATCAGCACCGCGAGTGGATGATTCGCAGCTACGTGGTCACGTTCGCGTTTGTCAGCATCCGTCTCGTCAGCCAGTGGCTGCACGACTACTACCACCAGCCCGACGTCGATGTCGCCGACGACATCGGCACTGCGCTGGCATGGGCGTCTTGGGCGGTGCCGTTACTGCTTGCGGAGCCGTTGATACAGATGAGGCGGGTCACGCGAGAGCGGAGCGTGTAGCGCATGAACATCCGGGCACGCCTCTTGATCAGCTTCAGCAAACTGGCCCTCGCCTCGACAATGGCAGCGCTGATTCACACTGCGAGCGTTGGTGCAGCCGATGCGCCGGCGGCTTCCGACCCTGAAATGTTCGCAGCGGTAGACCGCATCTTCGCGGACTACGCCATCGACTCTCACATCCCAGGTCTCGTCTACGGAATCGTGGCGAATGGCCGGATCGTCCGCGTCCGAGGAATCGGAGTTCAGGACCTGGAATCAAATCGCGCGGTGACAGCCGAAACCTTGTTCCGGATCGCGTCGATGACGAAAGCCTTTACGGCTCTTACAATCTTGAAGCTGCGCGATGACGGGAAGCTTCATCTTGACGAGTTGGCGGAAACCTACATCCCGGAACTGCGCGGTTGGAAGTACCCCACTCAGGACTCGCCACGGATTCGGGTGCGCGACCTGCTGAACCATACCGCGGGGTTCGTCACCGATGATCCGTGGGGCGACCGACAAACTCCGCTGCCCGAGCCCGATTTTTCCCGGTTGCTGCGAGAGGGCGTGCCGTTTGCCCGCGCTCCGGGTACTGCAATGGAGTATTCGAACCTTGGCTTTGCTCTGCTTGGCAGAATCATCACCAACGTGACCGGACATCCGTACGCTGAGACCATTTCGCAAACACTCCTGCAGCCGCTCGGCATGGCGTCATCCGGTTTTTTCGTCGATGCCGCGCCGCGTGAGCGCCGGGCACTGGGTTACCGCTGGGAAGACGATTCCTGGCGTCTCGAGCCGACGCTGGCGCACGGTGCTTTTGGAGCCATGGGGGGCATCCAAACCAGCGCAAATGACTACGCCAGATGGGTGGCCTATCTGCTGTCCGCATGGCCAGCCCGCGATGAGCGGGATACCGGACCGGTGAAGCGCGCAACGGTGCGGGAGCTGTCCCAAGGGTCGAATTTCCCGCAACGTCTGCCTCGACCCGGACACACTGGGTCGGACGCATGCCGGCAGGCGGCGACCTATGGCATGGGTTTGTGGGTGGCGATCGACTGTGACCTGGGGCTGACACTGAGGCACGGTGGCGGCTACCCGGGATACGGATCGCACGTTTTGCTCCTGCCCGACCACGGGGTCGGCATCTTCGCGCTGGCAAATCGGACTTATGCGGGGCCTTCCGGAGCGGTATGGGATGCGGCCGTCGCTCTGAGCAAGGCGGGGTTTTTCCAGTCCCGATCCTTGCCCGTCAGCGAGGACCTTGCAACCGCTTATCGAACCGCCGAATTCATCTACCAGCGAGGCGAGGTGACCGGGAGTGCAGGTCAACTGGCGATGAATTTCTTGTTGGACCGCGATGCATCGGGCTGGGCCCGAGATCTTGCAAACCTCAAGAAGCAACTGGGCGACTGTGATACCGCAGCGCCAATATCCGTCAACAGCGCACTGTCGGGTGAGTTCATCTGGCGTTGTGCACACGGTCGGCTGACGGGGAGCGTCACGCTTGCCCCGACGAAACCACCGCGTATTCAAGAAATCAAACTTGCACGCAAGGAACCTTGAACTTGCGGACATGGGATCAGTGGCGAACCCGGACCCACTTGACGAGCCGCTGACTCTCGACCTCACCCGCGAAAATATTGCCCAATTTGTAGCGGCCGATGCGTAGGCGAGCTCCGCGAGCGTGTGCTCCTTGACCTGCGCCGGCGCTTGACTCACCCTGGGGGTTCAGAAACAAAAGGTAACAGGTCTATGCGGCCGATCCCGCTGTGCTGCCTTGCGATGCTCATGACAATCGCCGCCGGTGGTGCACACGCGCAGGCGCATCAGGCCAAGCCGGCGGCAGCGAACGCGGCGAACGGTGATTGGGCGATGCCGGCTCGCGACTACGCGGGCACTCGCTTCAGCCCGCTTGCGCAGATCACGGCGGTCAACGCGACATCGCTGCATCCCGTGTGGACCTTCTCCACAGGCGTTCTCGCCGGGCACGAAGGTCAGCCGCTGGTCGTCGGAGACACGATGTACGTCGTGACGCCCTGGCCGAATGTGCTGTATGCGTTCGATCTGTCCAAGGAAGGGTATCCCTTGCGCTGGAAGTACCGGCCCGACGTGAGCGCCAACGCGGTCGGCGTGTCCTGCTGCGATACGGTCAACCGCGGCGCGTTCTATGCGGACGGCAAGATCATTTACAACCTGCTCGATGGCCACACGGTCGCTGTCGATGCCAGGACCGGTCACGAGCTGTGGAAAACCAAGATCGCCGATGTCGCCAGCGGTGAAACCGTGACGATGGCGCCACTGGTGGTCAAAGACCGGGTGATTGTCGGCGCTTCGGGCGGTGAATACGGCATCTACGGCTGGATCAAGGGTCTTGATCTGAAGACCGGCACCATCGTTTGGACCGGACACAACATCGGCCCGGATGCGGACATGCTGGTGAGGCCGGGTACGTTCAAAGCCCCCTATGACACGGGTGCTGACTTGGGCCTGCACAGTTGGGCGGGTGAGACCTGGCGCATTGGCGGTGCGCCGGTTTGGGGGTGGCTGTCCTACGACCCCGACCTCGACCTGGTCTACTACGGCACCGGAAATGCGGCGCCCTACAACGCGGAACAGCGCGCCGGCGACAACAAGTGGACGGCCAGCGTGCTGGCGCGCCACCCTGGGGATGGCACGTTGGTCTGGGCGTATCAGTTCACGCCGCACGACAACTGGGATTACGATGCCACCGGCGCGATGGTGCTGGCGGATCTGACCGTGGCCGGCAAGTCCACCAGGGCGCTGGTGCACTTCGACAAGAATGGCTTCGCGTATACGCTTGATCGCGCGACCGGGAAACTGCTGCTCGCCGAACCGTTCGTGAAGGTCAACTGGGCCAAGTCGATCGATCTGCAAAGCGGTCGGCCGGTGATCGTACCCGAGAAACAGACCGGAGCCTCCAAAGGAACGGTCAAGGACATCTGTCCTTGTCTTGAGGGGGGTGCTGCGCCCACTTCCCCGCCGGCATACTCACCGCGCACGCGGCTGTTTTACACCTCAACCAACAATCTTTGCATGGACTTCGGCGCGACGCGCGCAGCCTATCTCAAGGGTACGATGTTCCAGGGGGCCATCAGTCCCTACAGCATCGGTCCGGGCGGCTATGGCGGGACGTTCATGGCCTGGGATGCGGCCACCGGCAAGAAGGTGTGGGAGAACAAAGAGCCGTTTCCGAACTGGAGCGGCGCGCTGGTGACAGCGGGCGATGTGGCCTTTTATGGCACGCTCGACGGCTGGTTCAAGTCTGTCGACGCGCGCACCGGCAAGGTTCTTTCCAAGTTCAAAGTGGGCTCGGGCGTCGTCGGCAACCCCATGACCTACCGCGGTCCTGACGGCAAGCAATACGTGGCCGTCTATGCCGGCATCGGCGGGGACTGGCTGCTGCTGGCGGGCGATGTGCGTTCGGATGACCCGACCGACGTGCGTGCGCCTGCCGACTACGTCAAGGACATCGCACGCCACACCAGCCAGGGCGGCATGATCTGGATTTTCGGACTATGAATCTCAAATCCATCCGTCGCATGCGCGCACCGCTACCTCTGGCGCTCCTTGTCCTGAGCTTCAGCGCCTGCACCCAGCGCGAGGGGAGTGCGGCAAACCCCGCATCGCCTGCGGCGCAGCCCGCAGTGGTTTACGCGGCACATGTGGCGGCCGGCGGCGAGCCGCCTCCGGGCGCCACGCTGCGCAATCCGCACGAAGGCGACGCCGCGATCGCAAGAAATGGCGCGCTGCTGTTTACAACGATGAACTGCGACGGCTGTCACGGGGCGGATGCTGCGGGCGCCGTCGGTCCGAACCTTGGTGACCAGCGCTGGCGCTACGGGGGCGCTGACTCGGAAGTGTTCATGTCGATCTACTACGGGCGACCCAAGGGCATGCCGGCCTACGGCGGCGTGCTCGGCGCGGACGGCGCGTGGAGACTCGTCACCTACCTTCGCTCGCTTACGGTGCCCGCAAACCTTCCGACGCAATCCTGGGACCAGACCTAGCCGAGTAGCCGATCCAGGCATCTTTTTTCCCGTTCTAGATCTTGCGATTCAACGCAGGGTCTTAAATCCGTATTTCTTGAAAATCGCATCTCCTGCGGGACTCAAGAGATACCCGACGAATTTCGCGGCCCCTGGCTTGGCAACACTTGTCAAAGCAATCGGATAGACGATCGGCAAATGTGAATGGGCCGGAAACACGTCGACGACGCGCACTTTCTTGTCCGCCAGAGCATCGGTCTCGTAGACGATTCCCAGGGGAACCTCGCCGCGATCAACGAACATCAGAGCGCTGCGGACATTTTCAGCGCGCACCAGGCGGTCTTGGATTTCGTTCCACACGCCCAGACTCGTCAATGCGCTACGTGCGTATTTGCCAACGGGCACGGAGTCCGGATCGCCCGTTGCCAACCGGCCGCCGCCAAGCGCTGCCGCGATTGCAAAATTCGGCGCTATTTTGAGCTCAATGTTGCTGTCTGCCGGCGCAATCAGCACCAGCTTGTTGCCCAGCACATCGCGCCGCGAGGTCTTATCGATGAGACCACGGCTCTGCAAGTAATCCATCCATTCCTGGTCCGCTGCGAAAAATATATCGGCCTTGGCACCACTGTCGATCTGGCGCGCCAGCACCGAACTGGCCGCGAATGAGAATTTCACCGGAACTGAAGTGTCTTTGGAGTAGCTGTCACCGAGTTCCTGAAGCGCGTTCGTCAATGAGGCTGCGCCAAACACCGTGATCGACGGCTTTGAGGAGTCGGCTGCCAAAGCAGAGATACTGATGAACAACAGACCGATTGCCGCAATCGGGTGAAATGCTTTAAGCATGCTCATCCTCGAAATGATGTCGTTATGTTTGAGTGTATATAGAGAAAAGATTCTTTTGCAACAGCAGCGAGGGTTTGCGGGCGGACGCCATCGGACGAAGTTGCACGTAGGGTCGACTGCCAGGATTTTTAAAATGGGATAGCCCTCAGAAACAGTCCGCCTACTTGTGATGTATGGCTGCAATCTCTCCTTAAGCGGGGCCGGGCGGGACATTGCCCGCCCGGCCGGTCTCACACGCTCATCAATCATCGTTCCTGGAATGAGTCTGCCGGTCTGAGTGCTCAGGACCGCAGTTCACCGCCGTCAGGGTCACCTGCACCGTGGCCGACTTGGTGGGGTCTTCCATTGAAGTTGCCGTGACCGAGCCGGTCGCCGGCGTCATCGCCGCCGTGAGCACGCCTCGTGCATCGATGGTGCCGATGTTGCCGCTGACGCTCCAGGTCACACCCTGTGAGGAATTGCTGACATTGGCGCGGAACCGGGCCCGCGACCCGGCATTCACTGTCATGGCCGAAGGATTGACGGCTACCGTGATCGGATGCGTGCTGCCGCCACCACCACCGGTCGTGGTGGAATTGACGGTGATCACAGCGCTCGCCGACTTGGTGTTGTCCTGCATCGATGCGGCCGTCACCGTTCCCTGGCCCGCCGCAAGCGCTGTGAACATGCCGCTTGCACTGATGGTGCCCAGTGTGGAAGGCGATACCGTCCAGGCAACGCCGGTGCTGGAGTTGGCGATCTTGGGCGTGAATTGCGCCGTGCCACCGACGGTCAATGTCGCGTTGGTCGGTGTCAGCGTGACGCTGATCGCCGCCGGTGCCGTCACCAGGCTGCCGATGAGATACGTGGTCTCCAGCGCCACGGCATTGGAGGAGTGCTTCACGTTGCCGAACGCGGTGCTTCCGTCCTTGCCGCAATAGGCAGCCATGCCGCTGCCGCCCGGGTGCATCGAAATGAACGGTGATAAATTGTAAACCTTGTTGGTGTTGAGGATCATCCAGCAATCCGCGGCCGTGGCATGCACCTGCACGTCCGCAAGCGTGTAGCTTGCGCTCTGTGCGTGCGCCGCGACCGCCGCCAGCAGCAGCGCTCCTGTTAGCAATCTCTTCATGTGTTATCTCCTGGTCTGTTGATGTGTTGTCAAACGCGCGTCAGTAAGAAGCACGCCTGGCACACCGGCAACCTGTCTTAAGGCAAAGACGCCTGTCCCTCATCGACGACGAAATCGGCCGATCATTCGATTGCGGGCGCGTCTTCTCACCGCCGTGAACAGATCCGCCAATCGCGGAAAACCCCTGAAGATACCGAATGAATTCGTGCACAAGATCCGGATGGCACGCGTGCGGCGTCGCTGCCAGCCTACGTCCCGGAACAGCGACAGGAGCAAATCATGCGCTTGAAGATTTCAGTCCTCGAGGCGCGATATTTTCGTCATTGCTACGGCATGAGCACATTGCAGCCCGCGGCACAGGGAGTAACGCGGCATGTCGTGGACGCCAAGCCCGCATTTCCCGACCGCATCGAAATGCGCGATTGCGAACCAGGAGAACCCGTTCTGCTGCCCAACCACGCGTATCAGCCGGCCGCCAATGCGTTACAGGCCATCTCTGCGATCGGCGGGTCGCTCGAGCGCGGTTCGACCGCTCCGCGAATGGCCGCGATGGCCTCTCGCATCTGAACCAGCAGGCGCCGCATGGCGACGCCGATCGATGACACACTGGACTTCGCGCGGATCAGGCTCAGCGGAGGATATGGCGTTGAAATGTAATCCGGCGCCAAGTTCACCGTGCGCATTCCACCGGGCGTTGATCCGTTGCCGCAATTTTCCGTCTCGCCTCTGTAGCAGACTCACTGCGTTCCGACATCCCTTCAGTGCGCTAGCGCACCGATAAGTTCGCCGTAAGCGCGCACACTCTCCCCGATTAAACATGGCGCATCCGATCGCGCTGCTACGATTTTCGCTTTCAGGAGAAGCCTTTTATGATCAACACTTCCAAATGTAATAGTTACCGGAGATTTCGCGTGCAATACCTGATTGGCACCGGCGCAGCGCTGTTGCTGTCGGCATGCGCGTCAAATCCTCCCGTGCCCACTGTAGCCATGAAAGCCGCAGAACAGGCGATCGCCGTCGCCGACCGCGCGCGCATCGCCGATTCCGTTTCCCCCGAACTGAGTGAAGCGCGCGACAAGCTCAGCGCCGCCCAATCAGCGGTTCAGGCAAAGCACATGATCGAAGCCGACCGGCTCGCGCAGGAATCACGTATCGATGCAGAGCTCGCCGCCGCCAGGATCGAGGTCGCGAAGGCCAAGAGCGTCAACGAGGAAGTGCAACACGGCACCAATACGTTGGATGAGGAAATGCAGCGCAACTTAGGAACCAAGTAATGAATACGACATCAACACCAATTCGAACACTGCTCGCCATTGCGCTGACCGCATCGCTGGTGGCCGCCTGTACGACGGCGCCGGTCAAACCGCCCGGCGCAGAAGCGCTGCGCACCCGCCTGAGTCAGTTACAGGCCAATTCCGAACTGTCGAGCCGTGCGCCGCTGGCGATCAAAGAGGCCGACACTGCGGTGACCGCCGCGGAACAGCCGCAGCCCGACAAGGCCCTGAGCGCTCATCTGCTGTTCATGGCCGATCGCAAAATCAGCGTTGCCGAGTCGCTTGGCGAGAGCCGCTTGGCAGTCGATCAGCGCAAGCTGCTGAGCGAACGCTGCGAAGCAATGCGGCTGGAAGCGCGCACGAAGGAGGCCGATTCAGCGAATCAGCGTGCCTCCAACGCACAAGCAGACGCCACGGATCAAAAGCAGCAGGCAGCGAACGCACGCGATGCAACGGCTGAAGCACAGCGCAAGGCCATGAAACTGCAGACGCAGATCGATGAATTACAGGCCAAGAACACGGATCGCGGCCTGGTCCTGACGTTGGGCGATGTTCTGTTTGCAACCAACCGATCCGAGTTGAACTCGGGTGGCGCTGCGCACCTGGTCAAACTGGCCGGCTTTCTCAACAAATACCCCGATCGTAGTGCCGCCATTGAAGGCTACACCGACAGCGTCGGCAGCGACGAGTACAACCAGGCGTTGTCGCAGCGACGCGCGGACGCCGTGAAGTCCTATTTGCTGGCACAGGGAATTGATTCCTCGCGATTGACCAGCTCCGGCAAAGGCGAGAGCTCGCCAATCAGCGATAACGGCACTTCCACCGGCCGGCAGCAAAACCGTCGCGTCGAAGTGATCATCGACAACAGTCGCCCCTCGTTAACCAAATCTACGCCCTCTTCATCAACCGAGCATTGAAATGAAATTTAAAACACTCTCCATCAGCGTTGGCATTGCCCTGTGCGCCTTGTTCTCCAGCAGTCCGTCGTTCGCCGACAGCAAGGCCGAGATCGACGTCAGCGTCACCGAGTCGCTGAGGCAGTTTTATCTGCTCAACCCCACCCACGAGGAACTGGCCAGGAAGGCGGCCGGCGTACTGATCTTCCCACGTGTCACCAAGGGTGGCGCCGGCATCGCCGGGGAATACGGCGAGGGCGCGTTGCAGGTCATGGGTAAAACCGTCACCTACTACAAGGTATCGTCGGCATCGATCGGACTGACGCTGGGCGTCGCCAAGCACAGCGAAGTGATCATGTTCATGACCAAGGAAGCTCTGGATAAATTTGTTGCCAGCAAGGGTTGGTCGATCGGAGCGGATACGGGAGTCGCCCTGGTATCCAAAGGGGCCGGCAATGACTACGACTCACAGACGTTGAAGAAATCCATCCTCGGCTTCGTCTATGGCGAGAAAGGGTTGATCGCCGACCTGTCGCTGGAAGGGTCGAAGATCAACAAGCTCGACAAGTAACGCTCAGGCGGCTGATTCTGCGGCGCCGCCCCAACGATCGGCGCCGCGGGATTTTCGATCGTCGGACTTAAACGCGACGTTCGTGTTCCTTGCATCCCTACATCGCCGCGCGCGTGTCGCCCACGGCCCATCCCGAGGTGCGCTGCGCAAGGCGCGCCGCACCTCGTTTCGGATCCGGTCGGGAGTATATTCGAACGACAACTTAGGTTCCCGGCGGAACTCGCGCGTTACAACCCCAGGTGTGTGAGGATTTTTTCCATCACCTCAGGCTCTTCGATGCTTGCGATGAGCTTCACGTCACCGCCACGGCGCTCACACTTCTCAATGTTGAAATCCGGCGGCTCCACGACTACCTGCGTAGCGCCGTCGCGGTACAGGGACTTCAATGCAATGGCGGACATAGCGCGCGACTTTCCGGGTGGCGCGAAGCGCATTCTGACTCATCAGCCCGGGTAAGGCTGACGCCCGGATCGCCAGGCATCCGCCGACCCGAGATCCAGTATCATTGGACCGATGACGGACCGACGTTGGATTCTCGCCGTGGCCGCAGCGCTTCTAGTGTCCTGGAGCGTGCGCCGTCGCTGCCAGCCTACCTCCCGGAACAGCGACAGGAGCAATTCATGAGCTCCAAAATTTCAAGTCACGAGGCGTTGTATCGCGAACCGGGTGGGCGTACCGCGCCGCAAGTGCGTATCGGTGAAATTCGACAAATGCTAGAGTCAGGTCAGGATCTTTTTAAGGGAGCACACGCATGATCATCAGAACAGTAGCCGTCATAGCAGCCATCACTGCATCGCTCGCCGCATGGGGGGGAGACGAAGCGCCGCGTTATTTAACCACCAAGACGCTCGCCGCACTGCCGTTCAGCGATGCCGTGTGGGCGGGCGATACGCTCTACATTGCGGGGAATATCGGCCTCGATCCCAAGACCGGGCAGGCACCGCCGGACGCGGCACTCGAGGCGAAGTTGGCGATGGACGCGATCAAGGGAACCGAGGAGCGTGCCGGCCTGACGATGGACGACCTCGTTTCAGTCACCGTCTACTGCACCGATCTTGGGCTCTACGACACCTTCAATATCGCCTACCGCAGTTACTTCCACGGGCACTTCCCGGCGCGGGCGTTCGTAGGGGTGGCGCACATCCTGCGTAACGGGCATTTCGAAGTGCAGGCGATCGCAGCCGGCAAGCCTACGCCGCGAACGTGACCGCACCGATGATCCAGTTCGGCCGCGCGATCGGCGATGCCGCAGGCCAGGAAAGCGCCACTCTCGTGCTGCGCGCGATCGACGCGGCGCGCGAACAGCGCGCGGAGGAATTCCTCGCGTGCTTCGCGGATGACGTCGCGTTTTGGATGCCCGGATCGACGCCGATCTCCGGGCGCTGGCACGATCGTGCCGGCTTCGTTGCCTATGCAATGAAGGTCTGGAGCTACCTTGATGTGCCGGTGAGGCTCGAGGTTGACGGCGTGATCGCCGCCGGCGAATGGGTCGTCACTACCTGCCGCGGTCATGGCATCACGAAGTCCGGCGCCGATTACGACAACGTCTATTGCCTCGTATGGCGTGTACGGGCAGGCCGGGTTGTCACCTTTGTCGAATACTGCGACACCGCGCTTGTCGAGGCGGTACTTTGCCGGTGACAACGTGATATCGCTCGACGAGCATGCGGCGGAGCTGCTCGAGCTCGGCCGCCGCAGCCCAGGGCCGTCACTGGAGGCGCTCGGTATCGCCGCGGCTCGTATCCAGGTCGATACCTCACTGCCTTTGCTTGCGCTTGAGTCCGAGCCGGTCGCCAAAGTCGTCGACCTGCGCGTTCCCGCAGTCGCGAGTGTGCCTGCATTTCGCGTGCGATTGTACTGGCCTCGCCTTCCGGCGCGCGGCGACGCGCTGCCCGCCGTTGTGTTCTTCCACGGAGGCGGCTGGGCACTGTGCGGTATCGACTCGCACGACAGCCTGTGTCGTTACCTGGCGAACCGGTCGGGCAGCGTGTTCATGTCGGTCGAATACAGGCTCGCGCCAGAGCATCGCTTTCCGGCATGCGTCGAGGACTGCCTACGCGCGCTTGAGTGGCTCGCGGGAGGGGCCGTCGAGGGTATTGCCGTTGAGCGGATCGCGGTCGCCGGTGACAGCGCAGGCGGCAACCTTGCGGCAGTGGTCGCGCAGCTCGCAGCCGGACGCGTACCTCTGCGCCACCAGCTGCTGATGTACCCGGTGCTGGATTCGTCGCGCCGCTGGCCGGCTTACGAACGCTATGGGAGAGGGTACTTCCTCGATGTGTTGACGATGGACTGGTTCGCGAGCCTTTACCAGCGCACGCGGGATGACCGCTTCGATCCGCGTTTCTCACCCTGGCTCGGCCAGCGGTTGCATGAAGTCGCGGGCGCTACTTTGCTTGTCGCGGGTTTCGACATCAATTGCGACGCCGCGCTCGCCTACGTGGAGCGTCTGCGCGCCGATGGCGTGACGGTCTCGGCGCTGCTCTACCCAAGTCTGCCGCACGGCTTTGCCAGCATGGCAGGCTACATCCCGGCGGCGCGCACAGCGCTTGATGATGGCGCGCGCGCCCTGCAGGCGGCGCTGACCAGTCCGGGCCGCGCGAATCTCGATAGAATGCAGCGATGAGCATCATCCACGCGCGGATGCAGAGCTACAGCTTCTTGTGGCTGCCGTCGCACAGCGGTGGCGAACTAGTCTGTTTGCACGCGCAAAGCCATGCGGTGCCGGTCTTGGTGGCGGTGTAGGCCATCGGCGTGAACGAGGTGGTCTTGTGCGAGCCATCGCAGAACGGCTGCTTCTTCGACTGACCGCAGCTGCACCAGTAATACGTCTTGCCCTTTTCCAGTTCGGCCGAGATGGGGCTTTTCTGCGCGATGGTTGCCTTCACGACGGCTCCTGATATTCGATGGTCGGGGCCTTCATTTTAACGCAGCTGACGGCAAGTGTGCCGCCCGCTCCTCATGGACGATTCTGCCGCCCACCATCGTGAGCGTGGCGTGGGTCCTGCCAATCTCGGCCGCCGGCACGGCGAAAATGTTCTGCGACAACACCGCAAGATCAGCGAGCATGCCGGGCTTCAGCGTGCCGACGTGGTCGTCATAGAACGAGGCGAAAGCTGCGCCGCGGGTATAGGCGTCGACCGCCTCGCCGATCGTGATGCGCTCCTCTGGAAAGTAGATCTTTCCCGGTTGTGCCACTGCGCCGCCCTGATTGGCGCCGTCGAACGCTGCCGTCTCGATCACCGCGGTATCCGGCGAGCGCCAGATCTGGCGGGTCACTGCCTGCTGCATGTTCACGTACGGATCCGGTGGCCACATGCACGGCCAGTCGCTGCTGAACGCGAGGGTCGCGTTCGCTGACAAGAGCGTGCGCCAGCGGTCGGACGCCGTCGGGTCGCCCGGGTCGAAATTCGTGCCGACGTCCGAGCAGCAGAACGCCGGCTGCGCGCCGGTGATCACCGCCAGCGCTCCCTGGCGTACGGCGTCTTCGTCGCTGATCACAAAATCATGCTCGATGCGCGATCGCCGGTCGCGTGGTCCGTTCACGCGCAGCGCCTGCGCGTAGGCGTCGAGCGCCAGGTGGACCGAATCCTTTCTCTCCGCATGGGCCATGAGCTGGAAGCCACGCCGGTCCAGTTCTTCGACCAGCGCGATATAATCGGCGGCGCGGTACACGAGCGGCGGGTACATGCCGGAGCTGCCGTCCACAAAGAACTTCACGAGGTTGGCCGACACCCACTCGTCGTGAAAGCGCGTTCGTGCGGTTTCCAGGTCGGCGAGCAGCTGCGGGGTGAGCCGCTGGGGAACGGCGACGGCGCCGAATGCCGTGCGCGTGCGAACCGTCAGCTCGCCGCGGTCGCGCAGCAGGCCATAGAGCTCGATCTCGGTGAGGTTGCCGGTCGCGTTGACGATGCTCGTGATGCCGAACTGGTTCAGGTAGCGCGCCGCGCCGCGAATCAGCGCCAGTTTCTCCTCGGTGCTGAACGCACTTAGAACGGCGCGATTACCCAGTTCCTGCGCGGCCTCGAGCAGCAGACCAGTCGGCCGGCCGCTGGCATCACGAATGACGTAGCGTTCTTCCCCGGGATCGCTGACCGGCTGGTCGGTGATACCGGCCAGTGCCAGCGCCTTGCTGTTGAGCCATAGGGAGTGTTCGGTCGAGTTGTGGACGATGACGGGGCGATCGCTGACCGCCTGATCCAGCAACGCAAACGTGGGCGCCGTGGGCTGCTGGGAGCTGAAATCCGCCCGGCCGACCAGAATGCGGTCGGTGGGATGCGCCGTCGCGAAAGCCTGAATCGTGGCGATGAGCGCCGCGGGGTCGGCCGGCGTCACGCTGTGCTCAGGGTTAGAGAGGTTGAAGCCGGCAATCTCGAGTGCTCCGAAGAGCAGGTGCATGTGCGCGTCGATGATGCCCGGAATGACGGTCCGACCTTTCAAGTCGATGACGTGGGCACCTGACCGCCATCGGCGCGTCAGCTCTTTGTCGGAACCGACAGCCGCGATCCGCGCACCGCTGACCGCGAGTGCCTCCGCCCACGGCCGCGAGGGGTCGGCCGTGTAGATGTGGCCGTGCACGAACAACGTCGTGTCCTGAGCCGTGGCCGAAACAGCCGCACACAGGCCGAGTGCGATGATCCCGCCACGGATCATCCCGTACCGGTTGTCAGAACGAGTAAGTGAACGACCCACCGATCACGCGCGGACGCAGTGGCGTCTCGGCAACGATGAACTGTCCCGTGCTGACAAAAACGCTCTTGGTCGAGTTCGAGAGATTGTCGCCGTACAGCGTAAAGGTCCATGCGTCCCGAGAGATGCCCACCGAGGCGTCCGTGGTCGAGTACGCCGGGTTCTCGAACCGGCCGCGGGAGCTGCTGATCGCCCCGCCGATGGCGTAGTTGGGGTTGGCGCCCGCTTGCGTGAACGAGTGTCCTGAGTGGTGAAAGCCCACCTGCACGAACGCGGCATAGCCTTCGTTGACGTTCCAGTCGTAACGAGCCCGAAAGCTCGACTGCAGGGGTGGCGAGTTCGCACTGGGCGCGCCAACCGGGCCGAACGGATTATCGACCGGCGTGCAGGGCGTCGTATTGCACAACTGCGTGATGGGCTGGCCGAAGTTCGCGCTGTCCGGATTGTTGTTCACGAGTGCCGGCGAGTTCGTCTGCCGGCTGCGGTTCCACGATGCGGATGCCTGCAGCATCAGGCCACTGACCGGTCGTGCAGTCAGCGATGTCTCGAGTCCCTTGACGATGAAGTTCTGCCCATTCGTGTTGTAAAAGAGGTTGCCGACCAGGCCGGGATTGAAGAACGCGATCTGCACGTCCTTCCAGTCCTCCTGGTAGATGGCGCCGTTCCATTGCAGACGATGGTCGAAGAACTCCGTCTTCCAGCCGATTTCGCTGTTGGTCAGCTTGTCGGATGAATAGGCGCGGGGGATCAAGTACTGCGGCAAACCGTCCGGGCCGGTCGCGTGCGGCGACAGGCCGTTCTGGTTGAAGCCGCCCGGCCGAAAGCCCTGCGAGTAGGTGGCGTAGACCATCACATCCGGCGTGACGTGCCAGGTGAGGTTGACGCGGCTCTTCCAGCCTTTTTCCGTATCGACGAGGTTTTGTGCATCGAGGCTGTAGGCAAAACCCGTCAGGTAGTTCGGGCAGCCGCCCGGCTGCGCACCCTGCTCGAAGCAGCCAAAGCTGCCACCGACGCTGCCGACAAACTTGTTGTTGAAGCGGAAGTGACGCGTGCCGACCGTCAAAGTCAGCTGCTTCGGAATGATGTCGAAGTCAAACGATGCGAAGAAGGCGAGCTGCTTCGTCTCGCGCCGTTCGTCCTGGTTGAAGGACGTGTCGTCCGGCTGCACGCCGGGGTTCTGGACCGTGGTGCCCGGCACCGTGCCGATCGTCGACAGGCAGCCCACGTTGTTCGTGTTGGTGCATGCGGGCAGGGTCTTGTAGTGCCAGCTCGTCAGGTCGTAGAGGACGTTATTTTCCCAGAACGCGCCGAGGATGCCGCGCAGACGCCAGCTGTCCGGCGTGCTGAACCGCAGTTCGTGTTGTTGGTGCTCGTTGCGCTCGGCGGTGCGCCAGTAGCTCGCCGGCGAGAAGCACGTCGAGGTGAGCGGGTTGCTGCTGCCGCCACTGCCCGGGCCGTAGCACTGGTAGTAGTCGGAATAGACGCCGCGGGAGTAGTTCGTGTAGTCGCCGACCTGCTCCACCTTGCGAACCAGGTAGCCGCCCGTGTAAACCGCACTGAGCGGTCCGAGCTTGCCGTTGACAGTCCAGGAGGTGCTCTCGAAGCGGTCCTTGTCGTACGCGTTGTTAAAGAGGGTCACCTCCAGCGGCTTCAGCGCATCGCCATCCGAGGACAGCGGTTGCTGGTAGAACACGCCATCGGCCTGCATCGACTGATAGGACTGCGCCAGCAGAATGTTCCAATCGTCGTTGATCTCGGCGAGGAACTGTACGCGCATGCCTTTGTAGGTCACCGGGTTGATGGCCGATTTGGCGATCGAACCATTGTTGAGCTTCGCGCTGCCCGGCGGCACGCAAAAGCCGGTGTTGAGCTGGCCGTCCGGGCAATTGCCATTCGCATCAGCCGGATAGTTGGCGTAGTGGATGCCGATGTCAGTGTTCTTGCGCGTGAAGGTCGCGGGCACGTTGTCGATGTAGCCGCCACGCTGATCGCTGTAGATGACTGCGCGCACAGCCATCCGGTCCAGGATCGGCAGGTTGAGAACCGCCTGCAGGTCCGAGTTCG
>JANXOV010000058.1 GCA_025357635.1 Pseudomonadota bacterium | reverse complement strand
CAGGTCAAACCCGGCATGACGCGCAGCCAGGTTCGTTACCTGCTCGGCACCCCGATGGTTGCCGACACGTTCGACAAGGAACGCTGGGACTACATCTACTACCTCAAGAAAGGCCGCTCACGAAAGATCGACGCGCGCCGCGTCACCGTGTATTTCGAGACCGACAAAGTGGACCGGGTGGAGAAGCCCTCCGCCGCCGTCGCCGCGGCGCAAGATGCCTCGGCCGCCAAGCTCAAACCGGGCCGAAACTACAACTGACCCTGTGCGCAAGCCGCAAGCGCGGCTAGCGACGCCGCGCGGCCCGCCGGGCGCGATCGCGCCGCGCGATCTTCGGATCGTTGGGCAGCACGCGGTAGATTTCCAAGCGGTCGCCGTCCTGCAGAATCTGCGTGCGCGGGGCCACCAGACCGAACACTCCGACCGCACAATCGCCGGGGTTTTCCAGCGTACCCGGCAGCTCGCGTTCGAAAGCCGTCAGTGCATCGGCGACGCATGCCCCTGAGTCCAGCGTAAGGGCCCGCAAATTCGCTCTGCCCTCGGCCACCCAGGCGATTTGCACACGGATCCTCTCAGCCATAAACGGACTTCGCGCGCTCGACAAACGCACCGACCATGGCTGCGCAAACCGACTCGAACACCGGGTTCAGCGCCGCGCTCAACACCTTGTTGCTGAATTCAAACTCGACTTTGAATCCGACCCGTGAGCCCTCCTCGCCGATGGGATCGAACCGCCACTGCCCGGTCAGCTGGCTGAATGGCCCTTCCTCCAGGCGCATGTCGATGGCACGGTCCGGTGTAAGCGTATTGCGCGTGGTGAAACGGGTACGAAGCACGCTACGGGCCATCTGTACGGTGGCAAGGACTTCGGTGGGCGCGAGGACCTGCACGCTGGATCCCGTGCACCAGGGCAGGAACTGCGGATAGCGGGCGACGTCATTGACCAGCGCGAACATCTGCGCGGGCGTGTACCTCACCAGCGCGCTGCGTTCAACACTCTGCACGATTTTGGAATCTCCCGCTAAATTTGGCGCCGGATGCGGCCGGCTTGTCGTTCGACTTCGCCGGTATAGTATTCGTCCCCGGCGCAAACTCACAATATCCGCGGTGCTACCGGTAGAATTCGCGCATGGCCAAGCCGGAAGAGAAAGCACCCCCCATCGCGGTCAATCGCAAAGCCCGCTTCGATTACTTCATCGAGGAGCGCTTCGAGGCCGGGATCAGCCTCATGGGTTGGGAAGTAAAGAGCATGCGCGCCGGCAAGGCACAGATTGCCGAGGCCTATGTGTACGTCAAAAATGGCGAGGCATTCCTGTTCGGGGCGCACATCGGTGCGCTGGTGTCTGCGTCCACGCACGTGGATACCGATCCGACGCGCACCCGCAAGTTGCTGCTGAATCGACGCCAGTTGGACCACCTGATCGGTGCGGTCGAGCGCCGCGGTCATACGATCGTGCCCCTCGAGCTGTATTGGAAAAACGGCCGGGCCAAGCTTGAAATTGGCCTCGCCAAGGGCAAAAAGCAGCACGACAAGCGCGCCAACGACAAGGACCGCGACTGGCAGCGCGACAAGAGCCGAATCATGAAATCAGCTCGCCGCTAAGCCGGATGGGTGTGATTAGCGCTATCCGCGTCGGAGGCGTACAATTAATACTGCAATTGGGGCCGACCGGTTTCGACATGGGTCGCGAAACTCCAGGTGCGTACCGAGGTGCAGGTTCCTCGTAAAACCATTTGCAAACTTATAGTTGCCAATCAAGACAACTACGCACTAGCCGCCTAATCGCGGCTGTACCTCGACCGGCTCGTGCTGATGCGAACGGTTGAGGGTAGCGCTCATCAGATAGTGGAGCACACGAGCCTGGGGTGTGTTCAACGAAAAAATATCGGGCTGGCTGTTAGCTTTCCCTGCCCGTTGGGTAGCGAGCGGCGAGATCAATAGACGCGGCTACGTACGTAGATCTTGGAACGTAGGGCTTGTGGACGGGGGTTCGATTCCCCCCGGCTCCACCAATCAGATGCTCCGGCGACGTCCGGAAGATGGACGGGCAGCGCTACGTAGGACGGCAGGTCGTTGCCACGATCCGCGTGGGCGACCAGGGGGTCGGGGCTCATCAGGCGGAGCGTATGCGTAAGCGCGGCGGCAGCGAAGTGCCGAGGCGGAGGTGCGTGAGAATTTGAACGCTGCAGTGCGGACGCCTGTGGGTCTCGGCACCGCGCTCGCGGCGCTGGGCAAGCGCGTCGGCGGCGTGGACCTATCACGCAGTCGCAAGCGCAGTCCGGCGCGGGCAGCGAGCTTCGAATCTCGATTATTCTGGATACCAATGTGGTGTCCGAGCCATTGAAGCCTAAGCCCGACACTGCGGCACTTCGTTGGCTAGATCGCCAGAGTCCCGCGACCCTCTATTTGATCACAATCAGCCAGGCCGAACTGCTGGCTGGTGTTTTGGCATTGCCTGCGGGAAAACAGCGTACGGAACTGCAGAGGGTGATCAGCGATGAGCTCCTGTCGTTGTTCTCCGATCGTATTCTCGCGTTTAGCGAGCGCTCGGCCGAGGCCTACGCGCGCGTGGTTACAGCCGCGAATGCAGTGGGCAATCCAATAGATTTCGCGGATGCGGCGATTGCTGCAATCGCTGCAGAGCACAATTTCATTTTGGCCACCCGTAATGCGCGTGACTTCAAGGGAACTTCGGTCAAACTTGTGAATCCCTGGTCTTGAATCAGCAGGGACTTGAATTGCGATCAACGGCCAAATTGACTGACAGCTAAACGGCGCGTGTCGTGCCAGGTTTCGG